>JBBRTY010000342.1:0-4390 GCA_038248285.1 Aggregatilineales bacterium | reverse complement strand
GTAGGGGCATGATATATCATGCCCCTACCGAGGATAAACCCATTGTGTGTTTTTGTGACCCTTTGTGGATATCGAGTACCATTTCATGGTGGTCTGCACGGGTAGGTGAATAAATACGCTGAAGGGGAGAAAACGGCTCACAACAGTTCTTAAAAGTCCCCTCTCTACGAAGTGGGGAGGGGATGCCGACCTTCGGTCGGACGGGGTGGGGATGTACTTTCGTGATTCACTGAATTTCGCTTTTAATGCGCATCAGAACAAAGGAAGCAAACATGAACTTCACCCAAACCCTCGACACTGGGGTAAAGTAGACTGCTGAATTTCGTTGATATGAATGTCATCAAGCGAGGATATATGAAAATTTACACAAAGACTGGCGACGAGGGCGATACTAGTTTATTCGCGGGGGGGCGGGTACGCAAAAATGACCCCCGTGTCCATGCCTATGGCACGGTGGATGAGTTGAACTCGTTACTGGGGTTGGCGCGGGCGCATGGCGTCCCTGCCGAAGCTGATCACTGGCTAGAGACGATTCAAAACGAGTTGTTCACCGTCGGTGCCGATCTCGCCACCGCGCTTGATGCCAGCCCCGCGTGGTTGGTGCGCTTGACGGAGGCACCGATTCAACGGCTCGAAAACGAGATCGATACGATGGATGCTGACTTGCCCGAACTCAAAAATTTCATCTTGCCCGCTGGTGTGGTCGCTGCCGCCACCCTACATGTCGCCCGCACTGTGTGTCGCCGTGCCGAGCGCGATTGTATCGCTATCAGCGAAGCCGATATTGCGATCAATCCAGTAGTGATCGCCTATTTGAATCGCTTGTCCGACTGGCTGTTCATGTTGGCGCGGTGGGTCAACCTGAAAGCGGGCGAAAGCGAAACCAAGTGGGCGTTGCGGGGGTAAAGCACTTCATCAGGGCTTAGTACGAATGTTATAATAGCGGTGCTTGGGCACACGCGGGGGCGTGGTGCCTTCACATTTATTTTGGCACCCTCATTCATGCTAAAGGATGTTGTTTATGCTCGTCCCGACGATGAAACAGCGTATCGAAGCGATCCAAACCCGTCTGCGGTTGATCGCCCCTCAGATCATCCAAGCGCGGGTACCCTTCGCGCCTGTCGAGTACCGCCCCTTGCGGGCACCGGGATTTCGTACTGACGCGATCGATTACGACAGCCCCGATGCCGGCTGGTCGGTGATCCCCCCCGGCAGTTATTGGGGGACATGGCAAACTCATTTTGAAATGCGCACGAGCTATCAAGTTCCGGCAGATTGGGATACCCACGCGACTTTGGCGTTGCATCTGCCGTTTGGGGATGCTAAAGAATTTGAACACCCGGAGGCGCTGGTATCCATCGATGGCGTATCACTCGCCGCGATGGATACCCACCACCAAGTGATCATGCTGCCCGAAGCCTTCAAAGATCATGCCCCCCATGCGCTTTATTTGCGCGGTTGGACGGGTTTGGGCGGCGGCTTTTGGGGCATGGGCGATAAGCAAACGCTGTACATGGAGTCCCCCGCCGTTGTGCTGATCGATCTGGAATTAGAGCAGTTTGTGACGGCGGCGCAAACCGCGCTGGATACGGTGAAACTGCTCGACGATTTGCAGCCAGCGAAATACGATTTGTTGACGGCACTCGAATCGGCATTCTATATGCTTGATCTGCGTCATCCGTTGGGGGCTGGTTTCCGCGAAAGCATCAACAGCGCTTTGATCGCGCTCAAGATGGTATTGAAAAATAGCGGCGTGCCCCATCCCCTGACCGTGCATGGCGTGGGTCATGCCCATATCGATACCGCGTGGATGTGGTCTACGCGCGAGACGCGCGGCAAGGTCGAACGCACCTTTCACACGGCACTGCACATGATGGAAGAATATCCCGAATTTATTTTTGTCCAAAGCCAACCCCAATTGTATGACTGGTTTCGCGAGGCGCACCCCGAACGCTTCGAGGATATTAAGCGCAAGGTCGCGGCTGGACAATGGGAACCGCTGGGCGGCATGTGGGTGGAAGCCGATTGCAACCTTACTGGGGCGGAAAGCCTCGTCCGCCAATTTATGCTCGGTCGCCAATTCTTCAAAGATCACTTTGGCGACGATGCTGAAACCCCGATCTTGTGGCTGCCCGATGTCTTTGGCTATCCGGCAAGTATCCCGCAAATCGCTGCCCAAGCGGGCATGAAATATTTTTTCACCATCAAACTCCGCTGGAGCGAGGTCAATTACTTTCCCTATGACACCTTTTGGTGGCAAGGGATCGACGGGTCGCGCTTGCTGGCGCACATGAGTACCATCCCCTACAATGGCAACCCCGAAGACTGGGCAACCTATAATGCCACGCCTTTGCCCTCCTCGGCGTTGAATGGTTGGGCGCGCCAAGCGAACAAGCATCACCGCGATGTTTTGATGAGTTATGGGTGGGGCGACGGCGGCGGCGGACCCACCCGCGAAATGCTGGAATCGATGCGGGCAATGCGCGAGATGCCCGCCGTGCCCCGTCACCGCACGACCACCGTGCGCGACTTTTACCGTCTGATGCAAGCGCGCTATGGCGATACGTTGCCGATATGGAACGGTGAACTCTATCTCGAAACGCATCAGGGCACATTGACCAGCCAAACCCGCATCAAGCGTTGGAATCATGATGCCGAGGTGCTGCTGCATGATGTCGAATTCCTTGCCACCTTCGCCAGCTTGCTCGACCCTGCTTATGTCTATCCCCACGATGAATTCCATTGGGCGTGGCGGATTGTGTGCCTGAATCAGTTCCATGATATTTTGCCGGGCAGCAGCATCGGCGCGGTCTATGAAGATGCGGGCGTCCAATTTGGCGAAGTGACGGCGCGCCTTGAGGTAGTGAAAGCGGCGGCGCTGGCGGTGATCACCCCCTATTACGATGCCGATGTGCTGGTAATCAACACCATTGCGGCGCATCGTGCCGAAGTGGTCGCCTTGTCCACGCCGACGGCAACAGGATCAAGCGATCTCATCTCCAGTTGGGTGCCTGAATTGGGCGTGCAGGCAATAAAAATTGAGAATGCAAGCCCGCAAGATGAGTCCAGTACTTTGACCGCCACAGCGACTTTGCTCGAAAATTCGTTCGTTCGCATCGAACTAAACTCGAGGGGGGATATCACCCGTATTTATCATCATGGTGCCGAACGCGAACTTTTGCCCAAGGGCGGGATCGCCAATCAGTTTCAAGCTTATGACGACCATCCGGCGAATTTTGATGCGTGGAACGTCGAACCGCCCGCGTTGGCACCTTTGATCGCGCTGGCGCAATCCGCCGAGTCGGTGCGCGTGGTGGAGCATGGTTCGCTGCGTGCGACGCTGGAGATCACGCGGCGCATTCTTGATAGCCGCATCACGCAGCGTATCACTTTGACCTTTAACAGCGCCCTGATCACTTTTGAAACCGAGATCGACTGGCAAGAGAAATTCGCCTTGCTTAAGGTGGCGTTCCCGCTGGCAGTTCACGCCAAAAACGCCACCTATGGTATTCAGTGGGGGCACGTCGAGCGCCCAACCCACAGCAACACGACGTGGGATGCCGCCCAATATGAAGTGGCGCATCATGGGTGGTTTGATCTAAGCGAGTCAGGCTTTGGCGTCAGTCTCTTGGACGACGGCATTTATGGCTGTGATGCCCGCGAAAATATAATGCGCTTGACGCTGGTCAAGCGTGCCAGCACGGTCGATCCCGTGGGCGATTCTGGACTTCGCCGGATGCGCTATGCTTTAGCGCCGCATTCGGATAGCGCCAAGATGAACATTATCGTGGCGGCAGCACAGTTATCCCACCCGCTGATCGTCGCCCCCGCGCGTCGTCAGCCCACACCCCCCGCCGTCCCACCGCGCTTTCCCCTTGATCAAGCGCTGGTTGCGCTTGAAACGACCTTCGGAGCGCTGGTCGAGACGATCACGCGGAGTGAGGATGGTACAGCGGTGATCGTGCGTTTGTACGAGACGGGCGGCACCCGCCAGCAAATCCAAGTCACTTTTGCCTTCCCGGTTGTCAGTGTGCATCGGGCGAATATCCTTGAGGTGGTGAACGAGTCGCTGACTGTCCACGCTGACCAGCGCGTCAAGCTCACCATCACCCCATTTGAGATCGTCACGTTGCGGGTGGTGCCGGCTTTCTAAGCCAAAGGCGGACGGGCACCGGCGCGTCCGCCTTTTATACCCTCAAATCGTAACTGCTCAGGCTGAAAAACGATGGGTAATAAAGGGAGAAATGACCGTTGGCGGCAAATGGGTGGATATTCGGCGCGCGAACCTTCATGTTAACGAACGATTGACAAGCGCCTAATCCACCCCTACATCCACGTTTCGAGGGGTATTTTCCTTTTTTTCTTCACGTCTTCATGCCTCCCTATTTAT
>JBBRTY010000341.1:0-4491 GCA_038248285.1 Aggregatilineales bacterium | reverse complement strand
TCCCATGCGCCAAGATGGGGTAGATTGTATCGATCAGGCGGTCGAAACAGCCTTTGAAACGATCGATTATTCCAGCGTCTACAGCGCGATGTCGCTTGGACAGTTTATTACCACGGTACGCGGTGCCGAACAAAACGGGCTGACTCCCTATATTTCGACCGTCGATATTCCGGGTCTGTTGACCTCTCCCGACTTTTCCACCTTCATTCTAGGATCAGTCGCGCCGGGATTGGGTATGGAAGCAATGGCGGATCCCGCCATGATGTCAACTTTAGGCGCTCAAATACCAACCTTGGAGGCTTTAATCCCCACGCTGCAAGCGACCGATCCGGCGATGGCGCTCGCCCTGCAAGACCAAGTCAACGCCTTTCGGCAACTTGAACAGGGCACGACTCCACAATCCGGCATCCAAACTTCTTTGGGGATCAGCGCCGCCGATTTGCCCCCGATGTCGCTCACCATTGAACACTGGGTGGAAACCGCCAATCCGCGTATTCGTCAAGTGATCATCAATTTCGATCTGCGTATCGACGATCCCCAAAATACCGCGAACACGCTCGCCATAAATATAAACGCCATTCTCAACCTCGAAGGCTATAACCTAGAGTACATCATCACACCCATGCCGGATGCGGCACGAGTCACCGATTTTCTCAACTTGCCGACTGACCGCCTCACGCTACTCAATCCGCAAGGAAGCTGATGATGCTACGTACAGGGCGTAGCGCCACCCGCGAACAAAATACAGTTGTGCTGTTGATCCATGCGGGCGAAGACCACCACGATATCCAAATCGTAGAACGGTTACGCCAAGAGTTTCTTAAAAGTTATCTAGTCGAAGTGGTTCACGCCAACCCCAAATGGCAAGACAGTACCCAGTGGGAGGCTGCGCTCGCCCCTGTGACGCGCATCCTCGTCGTTATCAGTCCGGCGCTATTCGCTGTCGAATGGCGCTCGAAACTGATCAAGATGGCGCTTGATTTACAGAGTCCGCGTCACAGCCGTCGTAATTATGCCGTCGTGACCGAGAAGAGGACTGCGATCCCCTTCTTAAACCGCACGCCTCGCCGCCGACCTGCAAAGACATTGTTCAAGTTCGTGGTCACGGAAACCCGCGCGTTTGACCCCCATACCCTGAGCACCAGCGCATTGGACTGTTATAACGATCTCATGCGCTTGCAATCGATTCGGTTTTATGATCAATCAGCCAGCCCTGCCGAAAGCTTTGACGAATTATTCGCGCGCAAACTGATCGAACTGAACAATGCCTTCAATCCCAGCAGCACCAATTTCGGCTTTATCTCGCACTCTACCGCACAGAATGACCTCGTCCGCGGGCTAAAAGAACAATTTGAACACGCTCAAAAAACCGTGTGGGTGGATTTACGCAATATCCCCCCAGCGCGCGATTTCCTCGAAGAAATTTATCTGGGCATTTTGTCTGGCAATTATTTTTTCTTTCTCATGACGCCTCAGGCAATAGCCTCCCCGTGGTGCTACGACGAATTTCAGTACGCGCAAGGCTTGCACAAGCGTATTATTCCCCTTCGGCTGCCACCGCCAGATGCGGGTACGCCAGAAGAACAGTATAGGCTTGAAGCTGCCGATCTGGAACTTTTGGTGGAAGCGCGCAAGCGGAACGGTGTGAGCGAACGCAAATTAGAACTAGCGGAAGTCCGCCAATTCTTTTTAGACTTATACGCCTTCCAACCGCTCGAACTTGAACTGAATCCATCCCTTCCCCATCTCGTTACCGCCGATTGTTTACAACGCATTGTGACGCGCGCCCAACAGCAAAACCAACGCGATGACCCGGCTGCTGAAGATCACACACGCTATTTGGTGCTTGCTGATAATTGGCGACAAGAAGAGGGGGAACGCCTCTCTGGAGGCGACCTAAGGCACGCGCTAGATTGGCAACGCCAACGCGATGCGACCTTGCGTTCTCTAGCTCCCACAGAATATGTGCCGTATCGCCCCGCACCGATTCATCGTGAATTCATCGCTATCAGCCTCGGTCAGCGCACAGCCTCGCGCGTGCGCCTCATAGGACTACTGCTGCTGGCGCTGTTGGTCACCGCCATCATTTTCGTCGTACAAGACACCAATACCCGCCTCTCGGCACAGCAAATCCTCAATGGCGAAACCAACCGACGATTGCAAACACTGGCACAGTTAAACCGCCGCATCATCGCCCCCATTGGCGGTGATCCGGTCGTCGAGCCGTTCGCGTCCACCCTTACCGCATCCGACTTATGGGTCAGCAACAGCAATGGCACCCTGATGGCAATCGCCTTGAATAGCGGCGATCAAAACGGCGCGCTCCTTTCCATCGGGGCACAACCCACCCAAACCGTGAACCACGCGCCCTATCTGTGGATGGTCAGCCGAGAAGCAAACGGTAGTCGGGTGCAGTTTGTACGTGTTGATACCCGCGATCACAGCGTCATCACACTGCCCATCCCCATCCGCGGGACGGATATCTTACTGCCCCTTCAGCCCTATCTGGCGGGTGCTTGGGTGTGGCTCTTGCCCAATCCCCAATTGCTCATCGGCGTGCCTGCGGTCGGGTCTTCGGCTGATCAGATCATCATGCTGCCGATCAGCCCGGATGCTTTTGGTCGCACCACGACCACCGTCGTTGAGGGGGAACAAGCATTGTGGATTGCCAACTCACACGGGAACAATGTGATTCCACAAGACGGTTCGCTCGTTTATATCGACACTGTATGTTTGCAGACGCAAGCCCTTGATCCCTGTGTCCAAACCATGCCCGTGCCCCAACTGCACCTTGTCGCCGGCGCTTTACATGATGGCTCGTTGTGGACGACCGAAGGGGATCAGCTCGTTCGTTGGAATGCCGAGGGCACCAAAGCCACTGTCGCCCCCTTGACGCATCCGATCACAGTCCTCCAAGCCAATGATGACGGTTTATGGGCGCTTGCACCAACTAGCGACCACACCACCGTCCTCAATCTTGACGCCCTCAACGGGACAGTACGCCGCCGATGGCAAATTGCCGGCAGCGTCAATAGCCTCCATTTGGTCGATGAGCAAGCCTACCTGTATGGGAGTGATGAAACACTCACACTGCTATCGCCCATGCGTGAGGAGCCCTTGCTGTCCACACCCATTGTCGGTCTAAACCGCGCTCCGGCTCCGCTGGCTGCGGGCAATATGGTCTGGATTGTTCAATCCACCACCAATAGTGTGACGGTTCTGGCACAGCAAAGCGGGCAAATTATTCATGACAGCCTGTTCGCCTGCGAAAATCCAATTCAACCCGCCTTTGACGGTGCCAATGTTTGGCTACTCTGCAATGGACTTGCCGCAAGCCAACAACAAGTTATTGCCCTCCCCAATAATCTCCTGTATGTTGGCGAAGATCGCCCCATCTTGGATTATTTCGGACATAACCCCATCGAAATAGGGGATCAATTATGGTTGCTGCAAGAAGACTCGTCTCAAATTTTGCGCGTGCAAGTCAGCCCCCAAATGCAACTCGAGTCAACCAGTGACTATGCCCTGCCGGTCTCCCTCATGGGGTCAGGCAATTGGATGCCCCTCCAGTTTGATGGCGTTTATCTTTGGACGGCAATCGATAATCCCGGCAAAGTGGTGCGCCTCACCCCCAATGCCGCACTGGATCAAGCGCCTATTTCGGATGTGCAATCGTTCGACATCGGCGGCGAAATTCAAATAATCCACTTGATCGGGGATCATGTGTTGGTGTCTTACAACACCTTAGAAGCGCTCAACCTCGATATCCCTAATCTATTGGTCGTGGATAGGGCGACCGCCCAAGCCCGCTCATTGCAAGTAGGCGGTCAAGGCGATATGATCACAGGCGTGATACCCATTGAAGATACCCTGTGGATTGGAGCTGGCAGTTTGGAACAGGGCAAGCTTTTCCAAATGGATGCCACGACATTGGAATTGCGCCAAATATCGCTTCCCCCAGAATTAGCGCGCTTTGTGCCCTTTTCCGGATTTGCTTATGCGGGTCGGTATTGGTTCACCTTTGGCACGGGTGCCTTAAACCAAACATTTGCCGATCTCCCGTTGGATGGAACCCAAACTGAAATCACTTCCAGCTACTTGGCAGCGTATGACCCTCAAAGTGGCATGTGGGCGGCACCCCACGAGGTGCCCGGATTTACCTATCGCCCCTTTATTGATCCCGTGCCAGCAGGACAGATAGAGACGGCGCGGTTATGGTATACCCTCTCACTTCAACCGTTATCGCTCATTCGCTCGATTGTCGTTAACAATTCCAACAGCCGTATTTACGCGCTAGATATTCCCAGTTTTACCCCTGTACTCACCGAAGCGCTCGACTGTACCGCGCTAAACAGCTTGAATATTTATGGGAAATATGTGTGGTATGGATGCTTGTCCGGCGACAGCGTGTATGCCTTTCCCCGTGCTGGCGGCACACCCCTAATTTTTCCCAATATCGGGCGCGACCCAACAACCCCGTTGCTGGTGGAC
>JBBRTY010000340.1:0-4492 GCA_038248285.1 Aggregatilineales bacterium | reverse complement strand
AGAATAAGCCCGTCGCTTGGCGCGTCGAAAAAATGAAATTGACGGGTGACAAGAAGGCGCTCAAGGTCAATGCCGCGCTCACGCTCAAGGGCATCCCGCCGGAAGCGTTCGCCTACAAGCTCGGCAGTCGTTCGGCGCTGGAATGGGTGATCGACCAATATCAGGTGGCGACCGATAAGCGCAGCGGCATCACCAGCGACCCGAATCAGTACAGCCCCGACGAACGCTATATCGTCGATCTGGTCGGGCGGGTGGTGGCAGTCAGCGTGGAGACGGTGCGGGTGGTGGCGGGGCTGCCGGGGGTGGGGTAACGAGGGTGCATTTCACTTGGGTGCATCGCTATAATTTCATAACAGGTAAACGGGTGGATATTCGGCGCGCGAACCTTCATGTTAACGAACGATTGACAAGCGCCTAATCCACCCCTACATCCACGTTTCGAGGGGTATTTTCCTGTTTTTCTTCACGTTTTGATGCCTCCCTATTTATTTTATTCTGTTTCTATGCCTGAGTAGTCACAAAACCGGCAACAAAAAACGGACGGTTCCCCGTGTGGGGAACCGTCCGTTTTGATTGCGAGACCATCCCGACTAGGGGACGGGTTGCAAATGAGGGGTGAGTTGGGCAAGAATCTTCTTCTTGTCTTGGAAGCCAGTGATGCGCGCCGCTTGCTTGCCATCCTTGAACAAGATCAAGGTGGGAATACCCATGATGCCCAAGCTTTGCAGCACTTCGGGGTACTGATCGGCGTCCAACTTACCAACCTTCATGGTGCCGACATATTCTTCGGCAATTTGATCCACGAACGGGGCGATCATCTTACAAGGTCCGCACCATTCCGCCCAAAAATCGACCAACACGGGGGTGTCGGATTGTAATACTTCGGTTTCAAACTGTGTGACTTCAAATGTCTTGGTGCCCATGACACATTTCTCCTCAGCTTAACAAACTTTGACCCCACCTTGCCGTTGTGCTACGATTTCCACCTTAAGACCCGCATGGAAATGCGATCACCGAAAAACCGTTTTCCAGTGGAGTTCGACTTATGAGTACTGACGATGTGAACTTGCCAGAACTTACCCAACGGCAAGAAGAAATTTTATCATACATCATCCAAGCCTATACCGTCGTGCCCGAGCCGATCAGCTCAAAATATTTGGTGGATACGTTTCACCTCGCGATTAGTTCCGCCACCATTCGCAATGAGATGTCCGCGCTGGAAGACATGGGTTATGTCCACGCGCCGCACACCTCCGCCGGACGGGTACCCACCAAAGCCGGCTATCGCTATTTTGTGAAACACTTGATGGATCGCCAAAAAGTCGATGCCCTCAGCAGTGGCGATCAACAGTGGATCGATGATCGCCTCAAAAATACGTCGGTCGCATCGGAACAACAAATGGCGCAAGCCGCCAACGCCCTCGCCCGCGTGACGCATACCGCTGCCCTCGTGACCGCCCCACGCGCCAAAACCAATCGCTTTAAGCACACCGAGTTGATCGCCATTCAAGGGCGTTTGGTGCTGATGGTGCTGGTGTTGCAGGGCGGCACCGTCCATCAGCAGATGCTCACCTTGTCGGAACCTATCGCCCAACCGCGCCTAAGCGAGACCGCCGACTTGTTGAATAGCCTTTTGCCCAACCTGAGCGAAAGCGAGGTGCGGATGCGCGGCGGCTCGCTGAGCGCGTTGGGGCGGGATATCGCCGATTTGGTGGCGGATGCGATGCAGCGTTCCGATACCAGCCAATCGCGCCAAGTGTACGGCGACGGTTTAAGCGAGATGATCACCAGCTTCCCCAACAGCGAAGGGGCACAGCAAGCGATCCGCGTCATTGAGGAACGCGCCTTCTTGCACATGATCCTTGACGATATGCTCACGCCGTTGATCAATCAAGTGCAGGTGTTGATCGCCGGGGATGGGCGTTGGGAAGAACTGAGCCATCTGAGCCTCGTCCTCAGCCGCTATGGGGTCGAAGGCAAAATCACGGGCGCTGTCGGTGTATTGGGACCGACCCACCTCAATTATCACAAAGCCATCGGCGTGGTCAGTTATGTGTCGGGGGTGATGACGGATTTGCTCAGCGATGTCTACGCGACTCTGCCGGAGGCTACCGTGGGGGAAACGACGGACGAGGACTAATCGTAGGCAAGGGCATGATCGCTCATGCCCCTAAGAATCACCCCCGTCAACCCTGTGCTTCCAACACCAACGCTTGCCCCGCCGCCAGATTACGCAGGACGAGCGCGCCGTTTTCGACAGAGTAGCGCCCCCCGCTGAGCAGATCAATCACCACCGCGCCGTCCGCAATGCCTGTCTCCCACACGCTGAGGATATAGCGCAGAAGCACACCGGGTCCGCGATGCCCCACCACGATCAGCCGTTGCTCTGCCGAGTGGCGCTGATAGGCAATGAGCGACTCTTCGGCAGTCAAGAATTGCATCCCCCCGCGCAACAATGCCGGAGCCGTCCGCCGCAACCGGATCAACGTCTGGAAATAACTGCGCAGATCGTGATCCCACTCGCTTTCATCCCACGGAAATGTCCGGCGATTGTCGGGGTCGGCTCCGCCTTCCATGCCGATCTCATCACCATAATAAATCGTCGGCACGCCCGGATAGGTCAAGAGGATCGCCGCCGCCAAGCGCAAATATGCCTTATTGCCGTTGACCACCGTCAAGAAGCGCATCATGTCGTGGCTGCTGAGCATGTGATACTGTTGACGCGCGATCACCCACGGGATCATGCCCATGCGTGCCTTCCACTGCGCGATCATGGCATCACCCGGCAGGGGGGCGGGTTCGTTGTAGGCGCTCTCCCACTCGCTGCCCATCGATTCGGTAAACCAGCGGCGCAGGGGGACGCTAAAGCCGCCGTAATTCATGGTGGCGTCCACTTCATCCCCTTGCAAGTGGGGGGTGCCGTCATAAGAGTGTTCGCCATAGATATAGAGCTTGGGGTTATCGCGCTTCAAAATTTGACGTATCTCGCGGGAGATTTCGCCCTCTAGTCGGATATCGTCTTGACGCGCCATCATGTGGAAAACATCGAAGCGCCACGAGTCGATCCGATAGGGGGGACGTAGCCAGCGCCGCAAGATCGAGTCGGGGGCGCGATACATGGCATCGCGCAGGGTCGCATTTCGATAATTGAACTTAACCAGCGACGTGTGCCCCAACCAGTTTTGATAATCGTGGGGGTGGTTGTGAAACGTGAAATAATCGGCAGTCGGGGCAGTGATATCTTGCTGGGCGGCGGTGAACCAGGGGTGACTGTCGCCCAAGTGGTTGACGACCATATCGAGGGCGATGTGCATATGGGCGCTGTCGAGCGCCTCGCGCAGTGCCGCCAAGCCCGCGTTGCCGCCCACATGGGGATCGACATTGTTAAAGTCGATGGTGTCGTAGCGATGATTGGTGCGGGCGGTGAAGATGGGCGTGAGGCACACGGTGTTGACGCCCAAGTCGGTCAAGTAGTCCAGCTTTTGGGCGATGCCGGGCAGGTCGCCCCCATAAAAATCGAGGGAACCGGCTTGGCGAAAGGGCAGAGGGGGCGCGCCCCAAGCGCGGCGTTGGGTGGTAAAGCCATCCCGACTCCATGCGCCCGGCAGGACATCGGTGCTGGGGTCGCCATTGTGAAATCGATCCACGAAGATGTGATAAAAGACGCTGTCGTTGACCCACGTCGGGGCGTCGTAATCCGCCAGCAGCTTGAACGAGGCATAGATGGTCGGTTCGTGTTGGCTGAAGCCGGTACCGGTGACGTAATAAGCGGCGTTTTCGGTGAACAATTTGAAGCTATAGGGGTTGACGGGCATGGTGATGGCAATGGTGCCCGTCCACCACACCGAGCGGGCATCGCTGTGGGATGGCTTGATCTCGACATACAGGTCTTCGCCATCGGGGACAGTGCGCAAGAAAACACGGCGCACGGGGGCGGTCAGCGGCACGCGCAGATGCAGTGTGACGACTTCGCCATAGGTGGGCAGCGGGTTGGAGACGTAAAGTTCGGAGCCGTCGTGGTGGACGCCGGCGCTCCAATCAGGCATGGGTCGCATGGAAGAGTCCTCGTTGGATTGCGGAATGGGGGAAGCATAGCGCGTGGGACGGGGGGTTGGCAAGAGAGAAAGGAAGAGCCTAGAATCCTTCAAGAAAATATCCAAAGCGAATAGTGTTTATTAGACCAACATCTGCCCTATCCTATTCTGCTATGCGGGGATTGGGCTTGACTCGTCAAGCCCAATCCCTAAACTCTTGAATTTAATTAATTGGACTATCGAGTAAATCCTTGAACTGCATGTTTCCCTTAGCAGCTAATTTATTTGTAACTGCTCAGGCTGAAAAACGGTCGGTAATAAAGGGAGAAATGACCGTTAGCGGCAAATGGGTGGATATTCGGCGCGCGAACCTTCATGTTAACGAACGATTGACAAGCGCCTAATCCACCCCTACATCCATGTTTCCAGGGGTAATTTCCTGTTTTTCTTCATGTCTT
>JBBRTY010000339.1:0-4518 GCA_038248285.1 Aggregatilineales bacterium | reverse complement strand
TCGATCATGAAGCGGTCGTTTTGCCCATCCGATTGGGCTTCTGCCGCCAAATTAGGCATGTAGGGGGTGGCACCATGCCGGACGAGCGCGCCGTGTGCTTTGGTCACGAACGACAAATCGGGGATCAGATCGTTGGCGTCGTCGCCGGGCAGCCGATAGCGCGCTTCGATCAAGGTGTAGCCGAGCGGGTGCTGACGCAGGAAAGTGAACAAAAAACCATTGAGCATGGCGATGATATAAGCGTGCAGCTGCGTCGGCATTTTTTCGACGATCTCCCCGTGAATCAATTCAAAGCGGCGGCTCAGATTTTGCGGTTGCAGCAGGAATGCCTCATAGTCCGGGATCGTGATCGGTGCGTGGGTGGTCATGGCTTGCCCTTTTCGACTTTCTATCATTCTACCATCGGTTTCCGCTGATCTGACGCCACACACCGATCAGCGGGTGCATAGGGCGATGGCACTCATCTACAATTTATCCACAAGCTATCGATGTCAGCGTATAGTAAAAGCATGTACGTAGAATATGAAGACAGGGACTCATGGCTATTGAACTTCTCTGGGGTGAAATCGTCCCCAATGTGGTGCATTATCGTTTTCAAAAGGGGTGGACTTGGGAAGAATTTCGACAAGCGGCGCTTAAAGAACACACATGGGGTGCTGCGCTGGAAGGTGCCCGTTATGATATCATCGGCGATCTCACCCATGCGACGATTCCGTCGGGCACGCCCTTCACCAATGTCGCCCGTTTATTCGATCAAGGTCCGAAAAATCGCAAGATGATCGTCATTGCGGGCACCTTCCTCGCACGGTCGGTGATTCAGATCAGTGGACAGGTGTACCCGCAAGTAAAGGGGCGCTTCCATGCCGCGCGCGATCTTGAAACAGCTCGCCAAGCGATTCTTAAATTGCGCGCCGATCAACCCTGATCCCGAACCCCTGCGCTTATGCTAGAATCATGAGACGGAACTGCGACCTTAGCGAAAGGACACCCGACTCATGGCGAACTGGTGCAGCCTGTTTTGTGCAACCGATCAGCCCCCACGCCTTGCCGACGCGATCCGCGCATGGTTGACGGCGCACGCTTATCTCCCCTATGACGCCTATGACATCCTGCCCGGCGCATCCTACCCCCACGCCGTTAAACTATTCGTCGCCCCTGCGCAACAAGGCGGGACGGGCGTCTGGTGGACGCGCGTTATCCTTGCCGCCCCCGCGTCCGGCTTGGCGGAGGCGCTCACACTGGTGGGAGCGTGTCACGAATTTATCCTTAATCCGACGACGGGCAATACGTCGTCTACCGCTGGTGTTGCGGGCATCGCGTCGCCAATTGCGGGCGTTGATCCAGCGCTGTTGCCCGCTGATGTGCGCGGCTTGGCGGGCGGCATTGACCTTAAACAAGCGGGCAAAATGGTGGATAAGATGCTTGGCAGTTTAGGCGGCAAACTTAACATGAGCGCTGCTGATGCAGCGGGCGCGCGGGCGTTGTTGTCCAACTCCGGCGCGAATTGGTCCAGTAGCAGCGGCGCGACCCTCAGCGCTCGCGCGCAGGACTTGGGGCTACCCGACGACTGGCGCGCGCCGGATTTCGCCGTTTTAAGTGATGCCTATGCCATCCATACCCGCTTGCGCCGGTCGCCCACTGCCCGCCTGTATCCGGGGGACGCCGACGCCCGCGACGCGGTGCCACATGCGCTCGCTTATCTGCCCATCTTCGCGGGCAAGAAAGAGCAGTCCTGATCATGGCAATTGAAGACCGTACCCATTGGGACACCATCTATCTGCGCCGCGCCGCAGACGTGTATCCCGTCCCCGACCCGTTATTGTTCCAATTTACTCCGCCCGCCCCGCCCCACGCGACGGCGCTCGATCTGGCGTGTGGCGTCGGACAAAATGGCTTATGGTTGGCGGAACAAGGCTATATCGTGAACCTGCTCGACATCAGCCGCACGGCATTGCTGCGCGCCCAAGACGAGGCAAATGAGCGTGCCCTGCGCACTGTCAATTTCTTTCAGGTCGATCTCGATGAGACGACGCTGGAACGAGATAGCTATGATCTGGTGTGTGTGGTGCGCTTTTTGCAACGCGACTTGATGCGCCAAATTCGTGCTGCCATCAAACCGGGGGGGCGCATCCTCTATGAAACCTTCAACACCCGCTGGTTGGAGACCAAGCCCAACGCCAATCGAAATTATGCCCTGAACCCCGGTGAACTGACGGGGTATTTTGGCGATTGGCGCATTTTGCACAACCGCGAGATCGGTTCCACCAGCCAGATCATCGCCATTAAGCCGGATCGTCATTCGTGACGGCATCACGAGGGACACCGCTACCATCAACGGGGCGCACCGTTTGGGTATTGCGGGCACTATTGGCGGCGGTCTTGGCGTTCGCCTCGGAGGTGCTGCTGTGGACGACGCCTAACGCGCGCGATCTCGTCGTGTGGGCGATCTTGGCGGTTGGCTATCTGGCACTGGCGACGGCACTGCTCGATATTGCCGCGCGTTTTCGGTGGCGCGACCTCTTCGGGCTGATGGCATTGGCGGGCGTCTACGGTTTGGTCAACGCCTTGCTGCTCAATCCCACCAGCGCCTTTGTCGATTTCCCGCGCACATTTTTCACACGGGCAATGGGGGGGCACGCGCTGGCGGGTACGGTCGGGCTGACTCTGTGGTTGCTATTGACGAGTGGCAAACAGCGCAATGGGATCATCGTGACGGCGGGCATCGTCGCCGTCGGTATCGGCGGCGTGTGGGGTTATTGGGCGCATTATTCGCCGCCGATCTTCGCGGAAGGCGAACCGGCAGCCTTGACGAGTCTGCTCAGCGCGTATGGCGTCATGGTCGCGCTCATCGTCACGCTGATCCTGATCGCCCAGCGGGTGTTGGTGGCATTGCCGGAAGGCGTGCCCGCGACCGCTTTCCAAACAGATCGCTTCAGCGGAGCGTTCGTCTTCGTGGCGGCGGTCGCGCTCGGTGGGGCACACTTCGCGGCGGGCACCATTGACGGCACTATCCTCACGCTGGTGATTTTATTCGCCTCGTTTTGCGCGGGGATCGTCTGGTTCCAAAAGCGCAAAAAAGGCGTCACGCTGATCGACGGGCGCGGCATTGGCGGGGCGCTGCCGTTGTTCATCGGTTTGGCGCTGCTGGGCGTGGCGGCGGGCGTGGTCGGCTATCACCTGCCGCGCGTAGCCGTGACCCCCTCCGGCGAGACCGATCCGTTGGCGGCAATCGGGGCTATCCTGACGGCATACGGGTTGGTGTGGCTGCCGATGGTCACCTTTATTTTGGGCGCACGAGAATTTAACAAACTGGCGCGCGCCATGCGCTTATGAGGCATCGGGCAATGGGGCATCCTTACGGCAAACTGCGCAGCAAATGCACCGCCCGCCCTTGCCCCGCGCCCCGCAC
Organism: Aggregatilineales bacterium; assembly: GCA_038248285.1. Lineage (GTDB taxonomy): Bacteria > Chloroflexota > Anaerolineae > Aggregatilineales > Phototrophicaceae > Flexifilum. The sequence continues at coordinate 1,109 of JBBRTY010000339.1, read as the reverse complement.
CACAAAGACATCGCCGGCATACGGTTCTTGCGCGCGTAGCGCCTCCGGCGTGCCCACTGCTGCCGTCGTGATGAACAAATCGCGCAGATCGTCGCCGCCGAAAATACAGCTTGATGATGCCTGCGCCGGCACCGGGATCGAGCCAATGGGTGTGCCATCAGGCGCGAACCGCAAGATCACGGCGCTGCCCCAGACCGCCAACCAGACATTGCCGTCAATATCGAGCGTCAGCCCATCGGGGTATTGCCCCGCCAGATGCACAAAGACGCGGCGGTTGCTGATCTGCCCGCTGGTGTCATCGTAATCATAGGTATACACATTGCCTGTTTCGGTGTCGGCATAATAAAAAATGCCGCGCACCATGTCCCAATCCATGCCATTGGAGCCGTGAATGCCGGTTTCCATCACGGTCATGCTGCCGCTATCGGGGTTGTAACGGAAAAGCTGATTGGTCGGCGTTTGCGGAGCCGTGATGCCGCCGATCCAGAAGCGCCCCGAAGGATCGACCTTGCCATCATTGAAGCGCCAGCCGGTGGTATTCTCATCAGGAGTCCACACCACGCGCGTGACCTGCCCGTCGTCGTTCATCCAGACTAAGGTGTCATCCAGCCCAACGAGCATGTCGCCGTGCGCTTGAAAAGCGAGGGCGGTCGGTTTGCCTGCCGTCGGGCGCACCCGATGTTCTTGTGTGGCGGGGTCATACGAGTGGATCGCTTTGCCATCGATATCCACCCAATAGAGGATCGAGCGCGTCGGGTGCCAGACGGGACCTTCGCCGACGATACACGCACACGCGATGTAGCGCTCAATGGGGGGGAGAATGGGTTGGGCAGTGGATTGCATGGTGGTGGTGTCCTTTTTGGTGTGCGAGATTTCTTCAAGGATAAATCGTAACTGCTCAGGCTGAAAAACGGTCGGTAATAAAGGGAGAAATGACCGTTGGCGGCAAATGGGCGGATATTCGGCGCGCGGACTTTCATGTTAACGAACGATTGACAAGCGCCTAATCCGCCCCTACATCCACGTTTCGAGGGGTATTTTCCTTTTTTTCTTCACGTCTTCATGCCTCTCTGTTTATTTTATTCTGTTTCTATACCTGAGTAGTCACG
>JBBRTY010000338.1:0-4554 GCA_038248285.1 Aggregatilineales bacterium | reverse complement strand
GGATTAGGCGCTTGTCAATCGTTCGTTAACATGAAGGTTCGCGCGCCGAATATCCACCCATTTGCCGCCAACGGTCATTTCTCCCTTTATTACCGACCGTTTTTCAGCCTGAGCAGTTACGGTAATCCATTGGATTGGCATTCGTGGCTGGCGATAGCAAGCCCCGAACAACAGGCACATGTCGAATTGCGTCATTATTCAGTGGATTGGACCGACCTTGATGAAGATTTGGACATTCAAGGCATGTTGATGGGGATTCGACCCAAACAGCGTGAATCAGTAGTCACTTTGCTCTAACACTCCCTAGCGCCACCACCACTAAAACAGACGCACTCATGAGCGCGTCTGTTTTATTTTCCCCCACTTGACAATCTAGCCACTGGGTGTATAGTTTATTTTATCGAAACTACACACCCAGTGGCTAGGTTTTATGTCGGTCAAACACGCCCTTTTAGCATTGCTGTACCAACACCCCATGCACGGTTACGAACTGGGCAAGCAGTTGAATTTGGTGGTCAGCGCCGAATGGGATGTCAAGCCGGGGCAAATCGCCAGCACATTGGCGCGCTTGCACGAGGCGCAACTGGTCGATTATGAAATGGAAGCCATCGACGACGCCCCAGACCGCAAGGTGTATTGCATCACACAGGAAGGACGGCAGGAACTTGAACGATGGTATCAAAGCCCAGAAGTGCGCGAGTACCGGATCGGGGATGCGTTCTATCTCAAATTGGTGCTGAGTTTGGTAGGCGGTCCCGTTTCGCCCGATGAGGTGTTGAAGGTGCAACGTCGCGAACTGTATCAGCAACTCCATCAAGCGACGGCGCTGCGCCTAAAAGCGGATGCACGCACCCAATTGCCGTGGATCCTGTTATTGGAGAGCGCGATCATGCACCTTGAAGCGGATTTGCGCTGGATCGAGATGTGTGAGGCGCGCATGACCGATCTGAAACAGTACACGCCACCCATCCCGCCACCGAAACCACGCGGCAGACCGCGCCGCTCGTAGGGGCAACCCAATGGGGTTGCCCGCGTTTTTCAACAGATTCCAACGGCGCGTTCGCTGTACCGATGATCAACATTTCATCCTGATGGAGGCACTAAAATGTCTACAATGATACGTACCGAAGCACTCACCAAAACCTATGGAACGGCGGATCGACCGATCACTGCCCTAAATGCCGTCAATCTGACCGTCGAAACGGGCGAATTCCTCGCCATTATGGGACCCAGCGGTTCCGGCAAAAGCACGTTGCTCTATTTGCTCGGCGGTTTGGAACGCCCGACCAGTGGCAAGATTTTGCTGCGCGATGCCGATATCAGCACCTTGAACGATGATGACCTATCGCGTTTGCGCCGTCAGTCGCTTGGTTTTGTGTTCCAATTCTTCAATTTGATTCCGGTGCTGAGCGCGCAAGAGAATGTCGCCATGACTCTGATCTTGGATGGCACCCCGCGCGCCCAAGCGTTGACGCGCGCCCATGCTGCTTTGGCACAGGTGGGTATGGCAGACCGTAGCACCCACCGCCCCTCAGAACTTTCCGGCGGGCAACAGCAACGGGTGGCATTAGCGCGGGCGTTGGTCGCCAAGCCCGCGGTGGTGATGGCGGACGAGCCGACCGGCAATCTTGACTCGCGGTCGAGCGATGAGGTGATCCACATGCTGCGCCGTACGGTCGATGAAGTGGGGCAGACGTTGATCTTGGTGACCCACGATCCCCGGATCGCCGCCTATGCCGACCGGATCGTATTTTTGAAAGACGGCACCATCGTGGATGACAACCGCCTGAAAGGGCACGGCAACGCCGACCAAATTCGCGATCAATTAACCAAAGTAGCGTTCGGATAGGACGGGCAATCATGACGACCCATAACAATAATTTCGGAGCCGGAGCAGCGCAGATGACGCTTATCGGGCTGCGCTATCTCAGCGCCCGCAAGCTACGCACCGCCTTGACGACACTGGCGATTGTGTTTGGGGTGGCGTTGATCTTCGCCATCAACTTGGTGCTGCCGTCGGCGCTCAGCGCGTTTCAATTGAGCCTATCGGCGGTCTCTGGCGCGGATATCCACATCACCAGTACCTCGGGAGAAGCGTTCGCGCCGGAGACGGTACTGCCCAGTTTGACCGCCCTCGATTCGGTGCGGGCGGCGACGGGCATCTTGAGCCGTCAATTCAGCTTGCCGGGGCTGACGGCGGACACCGCCGCGCAAATCACGTTGATCGGCATTGACCCCGCCCAAACGGTGCGCCAATTTGCCGTGAGCGAGGGGCGCTTTTTGCAGGAAGGCGATACGGGCGTGGCGGTTTTTCCGGCGGGCATCGCCGAACTTGCACCCGAACTCGCGGTCGGTACGACCTTCCCGTTGGTGACAGCAGGCGGCTTGAAGCTGTACACCATCGTCGGGTTCCTTGCCGAACAGGGCAACCCGTCCGCGCCTGAAATTTATGTCTCGCTGCCCGACGCCCAAAGCGCCTTGAACCAACCCGCTTTGATCAATACCCTTGAACTAGCGCTCGTCGCTGGTGCTGACCGCGACGCCAGCAGTGCCAGCATTCTGCAAACGCTCGGCGACGGTTTCCAACTCAATGCTCCAGCCGGCTCGTCCAGCATCTTGGGGGCGCTGGAGATCGGACTCGCCCTATTTAACCTGTTGGGGCTGCTCGCCTTGTTCTTAGGGGCGTTCCTGATCTTCAACACTTTCCGCACGGTGGTGATCGAACGGCGGCACGACATCGCCATGCTGCGCGCTATCGGTGCCACCCAACGGCAGATCACGCAGATGATCGTGATCGAAAGCTTGGTGCAGGGCGTCGTCGGCACCATCATCGGGCTAGTATTCGGGTTTTTGATGGCGTGGGCGGGCGTCGCCTTGATGGGCGGCATCTGGGAGACCTACTTGAATCGTGGCACGTTATCGTTGGAAGTTAACCTGTCGGCGGTGGCGGTCGCCGCTGGACTCGGCATCGTCACGGCGGTGGTGGCGGGGTATTTGCCCGCACGGTCGGCGGGCAGGACCTCCCCGCTCGAAGCCTTACGCCCTGCGACCCCCGCCAGCGTGCAACGCGCCGCCCGTTGGAGCCTCATCGTGGGACTGGGCACGATGCTGCTCTCCGTGGGGTTGCTGCTGTTCACGGATAGCAACGGTGCCGCCACGGGGGCACTCCTCTTTTTGACGGGGATGTTGATCGCTGCGCCCAGTTTGGTGCTGCCCGTCGCCCGTTTGTTCAGCCCGCTCCTGACGTTGTGGTTCGCCCGTGAAGGTGACCTCGCACGCGGCAACCTCGTCCGCCAACCGGGGCGGGCGGCGATCACCGCCAGCACGCTGATGATCGGCTTGGCGACCTTGATCTTGATGGCGGCGCTCGTGATCTCGTTTGGTGATCTGGTGCGCAAGCTCGCGGATGTCAATTTTTCCAGCGATATCCTGATCCTGCCGCCCACGATTGCCGTCTATGATGCTGTCGTCGGTGCCGATCCCGCGCTGGCGGAGCGGGTGCGCGCCTTGCCCGAAGTGGCGACGGTCGGCACATTGCGCTATGCCGCTGCCAGCACCCCCGTCACCGACCTACAAGTCTTAGGGATCGATCCGGTCGATTATCCGCAAGTGGCATCGTTTGAATTTGCCGGTGGCGACGCCGAGTCCATCTTTGCGGCGTTAGGCAGCGGGCACAATGCCATTTTGACCTCGATTGCCTTGTCTACGCTCAATCTAGCGGTGGGCGATGATCTCGTGTTGCAAACGCCCACAGGTCTACAAACCTATCGCATCGCGGCGGTGGGCAACGACATTTTGTCGTTCAAGGTGGCAGCGATGTTCATCTCGCAAGACAACTTGGCGGCGGACTTCCATAAGGCGGAAGATGTGCTGCTGATGGTCAGCCTCGTGCCGGGCGCGGACAATGCCGCCGCGCTCGCGGGTGTGCAAACGATTTTGGGTGATTACCCGCAATTCACCGGGCAGTTGACGGGGGCATATCGCGAGGAACTGGTGAACGTGACGGCGGGCGCGCTTGATCTGTTCTATGGACTTGCCATCTTGATCTTGATCCCGGCGGCGTTGGGCTTGCTGAACACACTGACCATCAATATTTTGGAGCGCACGCGCGAGATCGGCGTGGTGCGGGCGGTGGGCGGCAGTCGCGGGCAGGTGCGCCGCATCGTGACGGCGGAGGCGCTGTTGCTCGGCATCTTCGGCGCGGCGATGGGGGTGTTCGCGGGGGTCGTCATGAGCTATGGCTTTATCTTGGCATTCGGGGCGGTTGGATGGGAGATGCCCTACACCTTCCCGGTCATGGGCGTGATCGCAGCAGTGGTGATCGGCGTACTGCTGGCGTTGGGGGCAAGCATCCTGCCCGCGCGCAGCGCCGCCCAATTGGATATCGTCCGCGCGTTGCAATACGAATAGGTGACTGCTCAGGCTGAAAAACGGTCGGTAATAAAGGGAGAAATGACCGTTGGCGGCAAATGGGTGGATATTCGGCGCGCGAACTTTCATGTTAACGAGCGATTGACAAGCGCCTAATCCACCCCTACATCCACCTTTCGAGGG
>JBBRTY010000337.1:0-4557 GCA_038248285.1 Aggregatilineales bacterium | reverse complement strand
CCGCCGGACCCGAAGCCCCAGTGCCTAAAAAACAACTGATCCAACATTTGCCGGAATTCGTCCGCAACTACCAAGCCTTTGTCCAAAAACACGGCGTGACTTACGATGTCATGCACTGCCATTACTACCTCTCTGGGTTGGCGGGGTTAACCATCAACGAACAGGCAGAGACGCCGATCCCCTTGATCATGACTTTTCACACCTTGGCGCTTATGAAAAACTTGGTCGCGCGGGATGAGTTGGAACGCGAAGAGACCGAGCGCATCGAAGCCGAGATGATGTTGGTGCGCCTTGCTGACAAGATCATCGCCCCCAGCGAAAGCGACCGCAGTTATCTCCAATACCTGTATCAGTCAAGCGCCGACAAAGTGGTGGTCATCCCCCCCGGCGTCGATATTGAGCTATTCAAGCCCATGGATCGCCGCGTCGCAAAAGCGCATTTGGGCATCGATCCCAATGAACATATCATCCTGTTTTGTGGGCGCATCGAACCACTCAAAGGCATTGACAATTTGCTCTATGCCATGAAGATCATGGTCGAGCAGAAGCCCAACTTAAACGTCTGCCTGTGGATCATCGGCGGGGATGTATCGCAAAAAACATCGTTGTGGTCGCCCGAACTCCGCAAACTGGAGCATCTGCGCCAACTGCTCAAACTGACCCCCGTCGTTCACTTTGCCGGACAACAGCTTCAGGAAGTGCTGCCGTTCTATTATAATGCGGCAGATGTCGTCGTTATGCCCTCGCACTACGAGTCGTTTGGCATGGCGGCTGCCGAAGCGATGGCATGTGGCATCCCCGTGATCACGACCAACGTGGCGGGTATCTCGGGGCTGATCGATGAACAAGATGAATTCTTGATTACCTCGGTCAACAATCCGCTCTTGCTGGCATCCCAAATTGGCATTCTGCTGACGGACTCCGCCAAGCATGATGAGATCAGCCAGCGCGTTTCGCACAAAGTACAAAATTTGGGATGGGCAACGATTGCCACCAAAGTTATCGGTCTGTATCAGGAAGCGTTTAACAATGACACCACCCGCCAAACAGTGGATTATCTTTAGACACGGACTTGCGACACACAGCAAAACGGGATATGGCGACCGCATCGTGACCGCCGAAGTCTTGCCCGAAGGACGTCCTCCTATTCAACGATTGGGCGTTTACTTGAAGGACAAACCCTTTGAATACGGCGTCCGGTCGGAGTTCATCCGTTGCCAACAGACCGCCCAAATTGTCACCGACGCGACCGGGCATGTTTTTGTGCCCGATTCCCGATTGAATGAGCAGGTCAAAGAAAATTTTGAACAAGTGCGGGCACGGGTCGCCCATTTTGTGCAAGAAACCAGCGCCCTGCCCTATCAGCACATCTGGATTTGCACGCATGGGATCATCATCGCTGCCTTGAAGAGTTTGCTGATCAAAGGCGCATTCACCCCCGGCGATGCCAACGATTACACCCAACCGGGGCAACTGCTCATCATCCAAGAGCAAACCGCCGAAGTCATTCGCTTCGAGCAAGTCGTATAGGGCGTGAAGACCGCTTTTAGCTGACGCTCAACCGACGTTTTCGAGGTATGCGTTGCGTTGGTTTTGGTGCTGTTGTAGAGTCACGATCTAAAATCAACGGTCTCGTGGGTTGCCTATCCAACTCACTGGTATAAATGGAACATAAACTATGAGCAAAAAATCACTACTCACCCACTTGATCGTCCTTTGGATGATCGTCCTTAGTGCGTTTCTTGGTTTCGCCATCACCAGCCCCGTTGCCGAGGCGCAGGTCGTCGAATTGTTGCGCGACCCCGGCTTTGAAGGGCAATTTGTCGGGCGGGGGCGTCCTGATCTAAACACGCCGGGGGACTGGCCCATCACCCTGACTGACAGCCCGCGCAACTTCGACTGGCAAAATCGCTCAGACAAAGTCTATGCCTTCCCCGAACGGGGCGACCCCAACAAACACAGTGGGGCAAGCGCGCAAAACATCAACGGCGGGTATGTCACCTTTACCGGAGCGGTCTATCAACAAGTGAGCGTCATTGCCAATCAAAATATCATCGGCAGTGCATGGGCGCGGTTGAAGACCTGTAACATCGGCGCAAACTCCGACAATTGCGGATCAGCGGTCGAGTCGGGGGCATATGTCAAAGTCGGTATTGATCCGGCGGGGGGCACCAATCCATTCGCCAGCACGATTGTTTGGTCAGCAAACATCACCCCTCATGATCGTTGGGAACAAGCGACCGTCAGCGCCACGACCACCGGCACCACCGCGACCTTGTTTATTTTCTTCACCCAAAACTCGCCGAGCCAGCTCAATAACGTTTGGATCGATGATGCTTCTTTGATGGGCGGCGGTACGGGCGGCACCGTGCCGGGGGCACCCACGCTTGCGCCGGTGCGTCCCCCCGCTGCGACCGCTTTCATCGCGTTCCGGTTCCCGGTGCGCCCCGATGGCTCGATTGTGCATTTCATTCAAGTGGGCGATACCCTGACGGGGATTGCCAGCGCGTATAATGTCCCGATCAGCGACATTATGGAATTGAATAGTTTACGCAGTGACCGCTTCATCTTCGTCGGGCAAGAATTGATGATTCGCGCGGCTGGTTCGGCAAGCGCGAACAGCGCCCCCGCCGCTGCAACCACCCGCGCCCCCTTGCCGCAAGCGACCTTCAGCCCCGAACAGTTGGCATGGTTGGCAGAAAACAATACGGTCCCCGGTCCGACTCCGGTTGGGATGGGGCAATAACGCTATTTTGTCGGGGCATGAACTAAACCCTCATGCCCCGATCCTCCTTTTAGCGCGGCACGCCCATCTGTTCAACGGAAAAATCGAGGGCGATAAAATAACTATCATCCATCAGCAGCACCTTCGCCAATTGTGACCGCCCCTTGCCGTCGGTTGCCGAAAAACCCACTTCCTCCGCCAGCGTAAACTTGACGTGGTGATGTGCCAAGACGCGCCCGATTTTTTCCGCCAAGGGTTTGGGCATCGTGCCTAGCAACCCATACCCACGTTTGAGCAAATCAATCAACGGGATGGTGCGGTTAATGTCGTCTTCTTGATCCACCAAATGCCGCCAGTTTTGGAATACGCTGACATACATCTGTGAAATATCGAGCGCCAACTCGTTGATATCCGCCGCCTTGCCATCAAAATGAACCGCCACGCGCGGGGTATTGGTGTGATACAGCAAGGGGTGATCGTCCAGAATAGCGAGGCGCTTAAACATGCCTAACTGGATGCGGTGTTCATATTCGCCCAAGACACGAATGGCGTAGGCATGACGGGGACGTAACCCCCGCGCCACTGGGTCGAACTCAGCGGTTTCGATGACCAACTGTAATTCGTTGGGCGCTCCGCCCATCTGGGTGACCAACAAAACGCCAAAATCGTTCTCTTGGGTCAGTTCGCTCAACAATTGTTCACGGGCGGGCATGACCAACTCCTCAAAAAGAAAAAATCAAACCAAAGTGTGCAACTACCCCGATCAGGCATGACGCAACTTGCCCGCAAACCAGTCTGGATCGGGGTGCCCCACCGCAATCGCATCGGCAATAACGGCTTCCACATCATAGGGGACGTTCCGCAAATCGACCTCGGCGTCGCCATCGGTAAACGTGATCAGCGCCCATTGTGCCATGCCCGGTTTTTCAAACGAGACCCCCACACTGCCATCATTGATCACCCGCCAGGGGGTCAATTGCAAAGTGCGGTCAAATTGACGGTGGATATGCCCGCCAATGCCCATGCGCCCCCCGCGATCTAGCAGGACATCGCTGAATTCTTCATCGGTCGTGTCCGCCGTCAAAATGCGCTCATCGTCGCCGGGGGCACCGTGATAGCCGAGGACATGCCCATAGCCTTCGATGAAGACTTCGCACTCACCGGGCAAACGGGCAAGGAATTCGTACTCTTCATAGCTGAGTTGTCCCAATGTCCAGAGCAACATGCGGTTCATCCATCCGACCGATTCACGCAGGGCGGCGTATTCCTCAGCATTTTCGGACGGTTTGGTATGGAGCGGGCGCGACCCATCGACAAGGTAACGGTCGGTGTTGCCGCTGATCACGCGCACCGAGATTTTCTTGGCGTTTTCGGCAGCGATGGCTTCCGGAGTGTCGGCTTCGGCAAGTTCAGGAGCGGGACTGCCATCAGCGGGAGCTTCCACAGGCTTCCGTTTTTTGTTCGCCTCGACAATCCCTTTAACGCGGCGGATCGATTCTACTGGGCGGGGACCCATTGCGGCGATATCACCCAAAATCCAAAGATGATCTGCGCCGCCAAGCGCTTCATAATCCGCCAGAACTGCTTCGAGGGCGGCTAAATTACCGTGAATGTCCGATAGCACTGCTAATTTCATGAAATTTGCCTTTGTTCATCGCTCACGATTTACACTTGATCATAGCCGGAAACCTGTGACACTCCGCGACCGCTAAAGCGGTGCGGCTTCTTGGAAGCCACCTCCGCTCAAAGTGCTGACGGTTGCGATTCTCGAACCCGCCTGAAGATCGTCTTCAGACCGAGCTATTTCCCGGGTGACCGCCGGAACTACGCAT
>JBBRTY010000336.1:0-4578 GCA_038248285.1 Aggregatilineales bacterium | reverse complement strand
TTAGGCGCTTGTCAATCGTTCGTTAACCTGAAGGTTCGCGCGCCGAATATCCACCCATTTGCCGCCAACGGTCATTTCTCCCTTTATTACCGACCGTTTTTCAACCTGAGCAGTTACAAAATGCCCGTGTTTTTCAACAAAATGCCGTTGCGCGTCCCTACAATGGCGGGTCTCGTAGGGGCAACCCAATGGGGTTGCCCGACTTTTGCAACAGACTCCAACGGCGCGTCCGCTTTTACACCCTCGGCTTGATCAATTCTTTGAAGAGCGTGGGCAGGGCATTCGGCTCATACGGTTTGATCAAGAATTTGGTCGCCCCAGCAGCGATGGCTTGATCCTCAACATCCATCCCCGACGCCATGATGATAGGCGTGACGGTGAATTTTTCATTGGCGCGCAGCTTCTTGATCAAGCTGATGCCGTCGCCATCAAGCAGGTGATAATCGACCAGAAATAAATCCGGTGGGTTCAGTTCGGCTCCGGTGAGCGCATCTGCGCCGGTGCGGGCGAATTGCAAATCATACCCGTAGACTTCTCCCAAGAGGATGCCTAGTAATTTGATTGAAGTTTGGTCGTCTTCAACGATCATCACTTTCGCCATGCGGTTGTCCCTTTTTTATGGGCAAAATGCCCCGTATAAAGTCGAGATCATCATCTTGAACAATGAGATTGATCTTAACACGAAAATCGGTGCGGAGGGTTCCGCACCGATTTTTGGGGGGTGGATCGGAGGGCATGAGGATGGTTCCATCATGCTCCAAGCGCTTTAATGCACGGTATTCTCGACACCCGGACGATCTGGGAACGATTTTACCAACGGGGGGACGATCACCGTCGGCGCAGGATCGACGGGGGCGGCGGTGTTGACGGGGGCACTGTCCGCCAGCGCGACCGCCAACGCCTCATCGATGTGATCGACCAAGACGAACTGGAGCGCGCCGCGCACTTCTTCGGGCAAATCATCGAGATCATTCTCGTTTTTCTTCGGCAGGATGATCATTTCGACCCCCAAGCGGTGCGCCGCCAAGATTTTATCTTTGATACCGCCCACAGGCAGCACTTGACCGCGCAGCGTGATCTCGCCCGTCATGGCGAGGTTAGGGCGCACTGGACGCCCCTGCAACAGCGACGCCAGCGCCACCGTCATCGTCACGCCCGCCGACGGACCATCTTTGGGGGTGGCTCCAGCGGGGACGTGCAGGTGGATGTCATGCTTATCGAAAAAGTCGGCGCTCAACCCCAACGAGTCAGCTTTGGAACGCACCACGCTCAGGGCGATGCGCGCACTTTCTTGCATCACTTCGCCCAGTTGTCCGGTATATTGGAAGCCTTTGCCGCCCGGCATTTGGGTGGCTTCGACAAACAAGACATCGCCGCCAAAGGGCGTCCACGCCAAGCCTGTCGCCACACCGGGGCGATCGGTGCGCTCGATGATCTCCGACCGATAGCCATAACGAGGTTTGCCCAACAGTTCGCGCGCCACTTCTTTGTCGATGTTCACTTGCTCGGTCGTGCCTTCGGCAATACGGGTCACGACCTTGCGCATCGCCCGCCCGATTTCGCGCTCCAAGCCACGCACGCCAGCTTCGCGGGTGTAATCACGGATGATGTCCTGCAATGCCGCTTCGTTGACCACGACCTCGCCCGTGCGCAACCCGTTTTCGCGCAGTTGACGCGGCACAAGGTATTGGGCGGCGATGGCGATCTTTTCCTGTTCGGTATAGCCGCTCAGTTGGATGATCTCCATACGATCCCGCAGGGGAGCCGGGATCGGGTCAAACTCGTTGGCGGTGGTGATGAAAATGACCTCGCTCAGGTCAAACGCCACATCCAAGTAATGATCCCGGAATTCGTTGTTTTGCTCTGGGTCAAGGACTTCCAGCAAGGCGCTGGCGGGGTCGCCCCGGAAGTCGCGCCCAAGTTTATCGATCTCGTCCAGCATGATGATCGGGTTACGGGACTCGGCACGGCGAATGGTTTGGATGATGCGCCCCGGTAGTGCCCCGATATAGGTGCGACGGAAGCCGCGAATTTCGGACTCGTCGCGGATGCCGCCCAAGCTCATGCGGATGAATTTACGCCCCACAGCGCGGGCAATCGACGCACCGAGCGAGGTTTTGCCGACGCCGGGGGGACCGATAAAGCACAGGATCGCGCCTTCGCGGTTGCGGCGGATGATGTCGGTGACGGCGACGCCTTCGTTTTCGGCAGCGCGTTCCAGCCGAAGCTTGCGCACTGCCAAAAACTCAAGGATGCGCTCTTTAATGTCGTCCAAGCCGTAATGATCCTCATTGAGGACTTGGCGGGCATGGGCGATGCTCAGGTTATCTTCGGTGCGCTTGCTCCACGGCAGGCTGGTGAGCCAATCGAGGTAGGTGCGAATGACGCCATATTCGGCGGCGGCGGTGGGCAGCTTGGACAAGCGATCTAGTTCGCGCAGGGCTTCTTTTTCCGCCTCGTCATTCATGCCCGCTTCGGCGATCTTCTTGCGGAACTCTTCGACCTCAACGGCTTGTTCGTCGCCTTCACCCAGTTCGCGCTGGATGGCTTTCAATTGTTCGCGCAGGTAGTATTCGCGCTGAACTTTTTCCATTTCGCTTTGGGCTTCGGTTTGAATTTTGCGCCCCAGCTCCAGCACTTCCAATTCTTTGCTGAGGATGGTCATCAAGCGGCGCAGTTTCGCCTCTACGCTGTCCAGTTCAAGGATTTGTTGGGCGGCATCAAGTTCAATACGAATATAGGTGGCGACGGTGTAGACCAGTTGCAGTGGATCGCTGACGCTGAGCGTCTGCGAGATCAGCTCACCGGGGATGCTGGGCACGAGTTCGGCAAGGCGGGTGAACATCGTCACCACATTGCGGGTGAGCGCTTCTACTTCCAACGATTGCTCGACCGTTTCGGGGGTCGCATGTACTTTAGCGCGTAGATACGGTTCGGTCGTGGTGTAGTCGTCAATCGCAACGCGCGCTGTGCCCTGCACCAACATGCGAATCGTGCCATCGGGGGCGCGGAATAAGCGATGAATCGAGGCGACGGTGCCGACACTATAAATTTCATCGGGGCCCGGCATTTCGAGTTCGGGATCGCGCGCCGTAACCAAGGCGATCAGACGATTGCCGGCGACCGCTTCATCGATCAGGCGGATGCTGCGCGGCTGACCGACGGTCAACGGGATGATGGTTTGAGGATAGACCACCAATCCGCGCAGGGGCAGGATCGGCAGTTCGTCAGGAATATCGACCACATCCGCCGTGTTGGGCAGGTTTACTTCGATTTCAACTTCGTGATCTGCGTCCGATGCCGTTTCTTCAAGGGCTTCGTTGTAATTTGGTTCATCGTTCATTTGGGAGTCGCCTTTGTCTAGTTGGGAGACGAAGAGCTGCCGGATGGGGTAGGGAAGTCAAGGTGGGCAGTCTGTCCTAATAATCGGCGCTGATGTGATCTCGTTGATCAGTGTAGCATCAGTATAGGCGCGCCTCCGTAAAAGATGTGTAAGACGCGGCTACAAAACTGGGGCGATTATCTAATTATTTGATAAATAATCTGTTAGATTTGCATCGATTCGCTGCTTAAAACAGATATTCGTCAAAATCTTGTGCCAAAAAGACCGGACCATCATAGGCACGTTGGGCTTCGGAAATGAGCGGTGTAGGGTCGGTATTCCAGACTTGGTAATGGATCAGGTATAGGGATTTGGCTCCGGCGGCGGTCGCGGTTTCGCCAGCGTCGCGGGCGCTGCAATGACCGGGACCGCGTCCGGAGGCTTCGTGAATAAAAATATCCGCCCCCCGTCCGATATCGACGAGTTCAGGGATCGGTTCGCTGTCACAGGTATACGACAGTAATTTGCCCGTGCGTTTGTTGAAAACGCGCAACCCCATCGTCGGGATGAAATGACGGGTAGGGGTGGAGGTGATCACAAAATCGTCATTGTCCATGACTGGGGTGTCGTTGGCTTCGGCAATGCGTTGGAAGGTGACGGGGAAGAAATTGGGCCAGTCATGCCACGAAAAAGAATCGAGCATGATCTCTACCCGGTCGATGCAGTGGTCTAAGCCGTAAATGCACAGGGGAGCGGTGCGCCCCAAAAGCCACATGTGCATGAGCATGTTGGGCACCCCAGAGACATGATCGGGGTGGAAATGCGTCAGGATCATGTGCTGCATCTGATTATCATTGATGCCTAACTTATGGATTTTCCCTAATGGGTTGCTGCCACAATCCACGAGGATGGAGTGGGTGTCGCCTTCTAAAATAAAATGTGTGTTGTCGTGTTCGGCGTCTGCGACCGCAGCCGCCGAGCCGAGGATGATGATGCGTGCCATCGCCCACTACCTTCGCCAAAAGAAATACCAATCGTTCACGACTTATAGTATATGCTTTTGGCGAAAGCGTGAGTGTTCTAATTTGGTTAATAAATTGAAACTTAGTAACTATACACCCCTCACCCAAAGCGAAGCGGCAATCCCTCTCCATAAGCGAAGCGGCAATCCCTCTCCATAAGCGAAGCGGCGGGGCGAGGGACTTTCTACTGCGTTTCTCCCCTTCTCCAAAAGCGAAGCGGCTGGGAGAAGGGGT
>JBBRTY010000335.1:0-4601 GCA_038248285.1 Aggregatilineales bacterium | reverse complement strand
GGTCGGTAATAAAGGGAGAAATGACCGTTGGCGGCAAATGGGTGGATATTCGGCGCGGGAACTTTCATGTTAACGAACGATAGACAAGCGCCTAATCCACCCCTACATCCACGTTTCAAGGGGTATTTTCCTATTCATATTCGCGCTTTCGTGCCTACTTTTCTATTTTTTCTGTTTCTATACCTGAGTAGTAACCATGAAAGTATTTATTCACCTACCCGTGCAGACCGCATTTTGCCCCAGTCTTATTGGGTTCATTATGTGTTTCTTAGGCTCAAAATCACGGATTTTGAGCCTAAGCCCATGGATAGGTGAATAAATACATTTCATGCCTAAGTCCTACGTTGGGGGTGTCGCTACGGGGCACCCCCAAGCCTATTTATTCCCGACAAGCCACCGCGTATGCGTGCGCGCTAGTGATGCCCTAGATTGCTCAGAAACAACGCCCCACCCACCAGCAGCACGCTGATCGCCAGAAACAACAAATCCTGCGGGGATTCGTATTTGAGTCCGAGTGCCAATTGAAACAGTTTCACGATCAAAATCAGCACTACTACCCGCGCCAACCGATTTTTAAGATCATCAATACTTTCGATGTGCAGCAACCGCGCCGCAAAGCCGGAACGCTCCGCGATGTTGACCTTGCTCACGAATAACTCGTATAACCCCAGCGCAAAAATCAGCATGATCGCCGACAGTAGATAGCCGTCGATGACCGTCACCGTTCTGGACAAGACATCCAACCGCAGGTGATCGCGCACATCGGTCGCCATGCCAGGGTCGAGGTAGGAAAACGCCATTCCAAACAGGGTAATGCCATCCACAGTGGTCACGATCACCACCCCAAAGGCGGCGAGGATGCTCATAATCACGGGAATCAAGATCATGAAGCGGCTGTTCCAGATGACTCGCTCAAAAATTTGCTCGATAGGGGACATCGGTGGTGGGGTAGAAGGTTCACTCATACACAGGCTCCCATACATTGATTTTTAAAGTATAAGATACCAGATGTTACGAGATCGCGCTTCCTCCTAAATTGTACGGATTTTAGACAGGCACGGCGTCCCCAAAGGCATAGTGGACACCCGTCAATTGTTCTGACACCTCCCACAGGCGCGCCCCAATCGCAGGATCGTAGGCAGATTTGGGAGCGCGGATTTCACCCGGATAGCCGAACACATAGAAGGTGTCTGGGCTATAAAATGCGCCGCCGCGCGCATTCATCGCCGTCGCTGCGTACAGTTGGGGCAGGACACCCATCTCGATAGGTTGTGCCAAGACACGGCTCAAAATTTTGTAGACTACCGCCTCTGCCCCCACGCCTGATTCGGTGGCGGCGCGGTTTTGCAAGTTGGTGTAGATAAAACCGGGTTGCGCGGCATTGCTCATGGTATGGGCACCCGCCGCCTTCAGCCGCTTGTCCAGTTCATAGGCAAACACGAAATTGGCATATTTTGATTGGGCATACGCCCCATAACGACTGTAGCCTTTGTCGCTTTGCAAGTCCTCAAAGTTGAGGCTGCCGAGCAAGGTGGCGCTGCTGCCCAACGAGACGACGCGGCTGCCTGTGTTGGGGAGCAAGCGCTCCAGCAACAGCCCGGTGAGCGCGAAATGCCCCAAGTGATTGACACCGAACTGCATTTCAAAGCCGTCCGTCGTCTTGCTAAACGGCACCGCCATCAAGCCGGCGTTGTTCATCAGGATATCGAGCCGAGGATGCGCCGCTTTGAAGCGCGTGGCAAAGTCGTGGATCGACGCCAGATCGCCCAAGTCGAGGCGCGCAAGTTCTAATTGGGCGTTGGGGACGGTGCGTAAAATGTCAGCACGCGCTTCTTCATTACTCTTTTGATTGCGCGCTGCCATGATCACATGCGCGCCTTTTGCCGCCAATGCCCGCGCCGATTCTTTCCCTAACCCACTGTTCGCGCCTGTGACGATGATCACGCGCCCGCTTTGATCAAGCATGTCTGCTGCTATCCATTTTGCCATTGTCTTGCTCTCCTGTATGCTATCGACTGAACGTTCATTCGGAATAGTGTAAAAAAAGTGACTAGATGGGCTGGATCGCGCGGCAGCAGGCCAGCGCCACCTGTCCTAGCGCATCCTCATCAAGCTGAATCTCGCCGCGAATCTGCCGTTTTGCCAGCATAATCGCCACCCCCAACGTCATATCATGCAGCGCTTCCAGCGGTAGGCGCTGAATAACGCCTTGTTCGATGTCATGCTGAATCATCTGTGCCAGCGGCAGGGTATTCTCGTCCAACCACTCATCTTGGAATTGCTGCGGAAATGGGGAGTTCTTGTATTGTTCAAGGAAAATGGTTTGGCGCGGATGGGCGACATAATACCGGAAACCGTTTAACCACAAGCGCTTGATATTGTCGGGAAACGGCAACAGATACGGCTCCCCCGCGATGAGCGCCTTGCCTTGCTCCGCCTTTAATTGCGTCACCAATGCTTGAATCACCTCGTCTTTGCTGGCGAAGTAATGATAGATCACGCCTGCGCTGACGCCCGCCCGCGACGCCAACAGCGCCATCGGCGCATCATGAAACCCGCGCTCCACCACCAAATCGAGCAAGGTTTCTAAAATAGCGCTCCGTTTATCTTGTTGCACAACGGTCATCAGGGGGTTCTCACTAGAATGAACATTCAGTCTAATGATAAATTGAGAAAATCGTCGTGTCAAGTGGGGCGCTGCCAAGCTGCCAAGAGTCCAACGTGGGGCAAGAATCGTGATTCTGTTAAAAAACACGCCCAAGACCACATTGGGTTGCCCCTACAAGACCCGCTGTTGTAGGGACGACCCGCTGTGGTCGCCGATTCAAAACCCTTTTTCAATAGATTCCAACGGCGCGTCCGCTGCCCGCAAAACCCTTCTTCAACAGAATCAATCCTCCTGCCCCGCGCATCGCGATGACGGGTTATGCTCCCTTTAACGCTGCCAATTTCGCCGTCATGAT
Source organism: Aggregatilineales bacterium (assembly GCA_038248285.1). Taxonomy (GTDB): domain Bacteria; phylum Chloroflexota; class Anaerolineae; order Aggregatilineales; family Phototrophicaceae; genus Flexifilum. The sequence continues at coordinate 1,638 of JBBRTY010000335.1, read as the reverse complement.
TGCTTTCACGAGGGCGGGGTCGCCCTGCCCTTTGAGCGCCTTCATGACCATCCCCATGAGCGGACCGAATACCTTCTCTTTGCCATTCAGATAATCGGCGATCATGTCGGGGTTAGCGCTCAGGACGCCCTCCACTGCGGCATCGATCACGCTGGTATCGGAGACCTGCGCCAGCCCCTTCGTCGCCACGATCTGTTGGGGGTCGCCACCCGTCTCCCACATTTCATTGAGGACATCGGTCGCCGTTGGCTTGTTGAGCGTGCGCGCATCCACCATCTTGACGAGGGACGCCAAGGCGGACGGAGTCACCCTCGTGCTGACATTCACCCAGTCGGTATCCTCGCGATTGACGAGGCTGGAGAGCGCGCCGAGCATCCAATTGGCAGCCGTTTTGGGGTTGGCTCCTGTTGCCACCACGCCTTCATAAAAGGTTGCCACCACTTGATCGGCGGTCAAACGCGCGGCGTCGTAAGCGCTTAAGCCGAACGCTTGGATGAAGCGATCCCGTTTGGCGTCGGGCAGTTCTGGCAAACGAGCGCGGATTTGTTCGACCCACGCGCGGCTGACTTCGACAATCGGCAAGTCGGGTTCTGGAAAGTAACGGTATTCTTCGGCGCTCTCTTTGAAGCGTTGTATGACCGTGCGCTGGCGCACCTCGTCCCAGCCCATCGTGGCTTGGCGAACGCCCTCGTCATTTTCCCACGCGGCGATCTGGCGGCTGACCTCATACTCAATGGAGCGCGCCAAACTGCGGATGCTGTTCAGGTTTTTCACCTCAGTGCGGGTGCGGAAGCCGATATCATCTTGGTGCATCACGCTGATATTCGGTTCCACGCGCATGACGCCCTTCGACATATCGCCGTCATTGACGCCCAAGTATTGCAGGATCGCGCGCAACTTGCGGGTGAACGACTCGGCTTCTTCGGCGCTGTTGATATCTGGTTCGGTCACGATCTCTAGCAAGGGCACCCCGGCGCGGTTGTAATCGACCAAACTGTAAGAGGTACCGCCGCTGGTGACATGAACAAGTTTGCCCGTGTCTTCTTCCAGATGGGCGCGGCGCACACGGATACGCTTGGTAGTGCCGTCGCTCAGGTCGATATCGAGATAGCCCCGAATGGTGATCGGGTGATCATATTGGCTGATCTGATAGCCTTTGGGCAGATCGGGATAGAAGTAACTTTTGCGGTCAAAGCGATTGAAGGGGGGGATTTCGCAGTGCAGCGCCAAACCAACCATCATCGCCATTTCGAGGGCGGTGCGGTTGATCACCGGTAGGGTGCCGGGCAGCCCCATCGAGACCGGATCGACGGCGGTATTGGGCGCGGCAGTCACGCTATCCACCACCGGGCAATTTGAAAACATCTTGCTTTGCGTCAAGAGCTCGGCATGGATTTCCAAACCGATAACAGGTTTCCATTCACTCATTGCGGGACTCTCTCGTCAGGTGAGGCGGGATCGTGATGCGCGCATTGTAACATAAGGGGAGATGCTGTCGGCGAATCAAAATAGGAGATGATCCGTAGGGGCGCAATGCCTTGCGCCTGCACAAAAAAGACACGCCGACCCTAGATAAAATCAATTCGCCAACAGCATCATGGAAGGGGCTACATTAGGCGCTCAGCCGCGCGATCTTTT
>JBBRTY010000334.1:0-4609 GCA_038248285.1 Aggregatilineales bacterium | reverse complement strand
GGCGCGCGGACTTTCATGTTAACGAGCGATTGACAAGCGCCTAATCCACCCCTACATCCACGTTTCGAGGGGTATTTTTCTGTTTTTCTTCACGTCTTCACGCCTCTGTGTTTATTTTATTCTGTTTCTATACCTGAGTAGTCACTGATTTTGTTTATAAAATGATCCCCGATTCGACGTATACTGCATAAGCGTGTTCTTTCTTAAAATACTCTCAAGAATGGTTAAAAATATGGACTTTACCATCCCGTCCCACCTGCAAACCCTGACCGAGCGCGTCCGTCAATTCGTTGACCGCGCTGTCCTCCCCCATGAACCCGCCATGATGACGTTGGAAGATGGCATCACCCCCGAAGCGTTGGCGGGCTTGCGCGCCCAAGCCAAAGCCGAGGGCTTGTGGGCACCGCAACTCCCGCGCGAACTGGGCGGCATGGGTTTGGCGCTCACCGAGATCATCCCCGTGTTTGAAGCCGCCGGGCGCAGTTTGCTCGGGCCGGGTGCGATCAACGCCGCTGCCCCCGATGAAGGCAACATGCACCTGCTTCACCTGTATGCCAACGCCGCACAGCGCGAACGTTACTTGCAGCCTCTTGCCGACGGCGTGATCCGGTCGGGATTCGCCATGACCGAACCTGCCCCCGGCGCGGGCAGCGACCCGACCATGCTGCAAACGGCGGCTGTCCGTGATGGCGCTGACTGGGTGATCAACGGGCACAAGTGGTATACCACCGGGGCGGATGGTGCCGCCTTTTTGCTGATCATGGCGCGCACCGATCCCGATGTGCCAGCGCACAAAGGCGCGACGATCTTTCTGGCTCCCCTAGAGACGCCCGGCATCGAGATCGTGCGACGGATTCCGGTGATGGACGCCAACAACCCCGGCGGACATTGCGAATTGCGCTTCCACGATGTGCGGTTGCCCGCTAGCGCCGTCCTCGGTGACGTGGGGCAAGGGTTTGGCTTGACGCAAGCGCGACTTGGTCCCGCCCGCTTGACCCACTGTATGCGCTGGACGGGCATCGCGCAGCGGGCGCTGGAAATCGCCACTGCCTACGCCGTCGAACGGGAGGCGTTCGGCAAGACGCTGAATGAGCATCAGTCGATTCAATGGATGCTGGCGGACAGTGCCACCGAGTTGCACGCCGGACGCTTGATGATTCATCATGCCGCATGGTTGCTGGAACAAGGGCAGCAAGCGCGGCAAGAGACCTCGATGTGCAAGGTATTCGTGTCGGAATCGGTCAACAAGGTGATCGACCGGGCGATTCAGATCACGGGGGGGTTGGGCATCTCGCGCGATCTGCCGTTGAGTACCTGGTATCAGGCGGCGCGGGCGTTCCGTATTTACGACGGCGCGTCGGAAGTCCACCGCATGGTGATCGCCCGGCAAGTGGTGAAGGATTTTGGCGGCGGGTAGGCGCTAACATCAGGTGGGGACGATCCGAAAGCCGTATCCGCTCATCCTGCTCTCATCTGCACAGGGTACGTTTTCGGCGCGATCCGATCCGATCGTCTGTATACGGAATCTTGGAGAGAGAGGGTCAACCACCATGTCCAACGAGCCATCCCAGCCACTTTTTAATTACGCTACTTTGTGGGCGAACATTGAGCGGGAAGCGATGGCGCGCTTCATCAATCATGTCTCGCGGCGCGACTTCATGAAGGTGTTCGGCGTCAGTATGGCGGCGCTCACGGCGGGCAGTCTGACCAGTGCGCGCATCGCCGCCGCGCCCCGTCGCGGGACGGCATGGGCACAAACCCCCGCCACCACCTTGGGCACCCTGCCCAACGGGATCGCCGCGGGCGATACCACCCAAACCAGCGCTATGTTGTGGACGCGCAGCACCACCCCCGGCACGGTGACGTTTGAGGTCAGCACCAGCGCCTCGTTTGACGCCATCCCCCAAACGCTCACTGCCGCCGTGACCGAGCCGAGCATTCCGGTCAAAGTTGCGGTCGAAGGCTTGACGGCAGGCACGCTTTATTTTTATCGCGTCACCGACGCGGACGGCACGGTCTTGACGGGACGTTTTCAGACTCCGGCGGCGGCGGGCGAACAAGTGCCCTTACGTTTCGGCGTCACGGGCGATTGGCGGGGCGAGTTGCGTCCTTATGTCGGTGTGCGCAACGCGGTCGAGCGCGATTTGGCGTTTTTCATCGCGTTGGGCGATACCATTTATGCCGATATCCCCTCGGTCGATTTCACCGATGAGCAAGCGCGCACCCTCGAAGATTTTCGCATCAAGCACAACGAGGTCTACACCGAGCGCTACGGTGTCAACTTCCTCGCCGACTTGCGCGCCGCGACCGCCACTTTTGCCACCATTGACGATCACGAAGTCACCAACGATTTTGCGGGCGGTGCCGCCCCCGACAGCGACGAACGGTTTGCGGGCGAGGTGGTCGAGTTCATCAACCAGACTGAGTTCTACCGCAACGGCTTAGCCACCTTCCAAGCCTTCAACCCCCTGCGGGATGAGGTGTACGAGGGCACCGACGATGCCCGCATGGACGGACGCCCCAAGCTATACCGCTACACCTCCTATGGCAGCACCGCCGCCGTTTATATGTTGGATGCGCGTTCGTTCCGCGATGAACCGGTGCCGACCATCGCCACCACCAGCATTTTCAATGGTGCCGCTCGTGCCGAGTTCCGCGCCGCGACGTTTGCTGAAGGGCGCACCTTCTTGGGACGCACCCAAGTCGATGATTTGAAGCGTGATTTGCTGGCAGCGCACGAGGGCGGCATCATATGGAAGTTCGTGATCATCCCCGAACCGATCATGAACATGGGCTGGTTTGGCGGCAATGATCGCTGGGAAGGGTATGCGCCCGAGCGCACGGAGGTGTTGCAATTCATCGCCGACAATGCTATCGCCAACGTCGTGTTCGTGTCGGCAGACGTGCATACCACCTTCCTCAACAATTTAACGTACCAGACCGCGCCCGACAGCGATCTCGTCCGAGTGCCCTCGTGGGAAATTTCGACCGGATCGCTAGCGTTTTATCCGCCAACGGGGGCGGCACTGGTCGAAGGCGCGGCAGGTTTGGGCTTGGTGCCCGCTGCGGCTTTCGAGACCTATCAGGCTGCGTCAGTAGCGGAAAAAGACCTAGTTCTTGAAGGGCTTTACAATCAATTTGTGGCGGGGCTAGAAGGCTATGAGCAGCTCGGATTTGAAGGCAGCGGGCTTCCCATCGAGATGATCACGGGCGGGGGCATCGCTGGTCATACATTTGGTTGGACGGAATTTGACATCAACGCCGACGGGGTGCTAACCGTGACCACCTACGGCATCCCGGCGTATTCGCCGCAAACCGCCGCCAACGACAGCGCGGCGGTGTTGGCGCTGCAACCGGAGATCGTGAACCAGTTCGTGGTCACGCCAGTGTAGCGGAGTAGGAAATCTAGGGGGTAGGGATGTGCTTGATACGGCATATCCCTATCAAGTTGCGATGAGCGCGCAATACTTATTAATTTCGTGACTACTACGCCGATGCTGTTGGCGAATTGATTTTATCTAGGGTCGCCGTGTCTTTTTTGTGCAGGCGCAAGGCATTGCGCCCCTACGGATCATCTCCTATTTTGATTCGCTAACAGCATCTCAGGTATATAAACAGAATTAGTAACTACTCAGGTACCCCTCACCCCCCGACCCCCTCTCCCACAAACAGTAGAGGGGGAGAAAAGCGGTAGAAAGTCCCTCTCCCCTTGTGGGAGAGGGATTTAGGGTGAGGGCTGTGTAGTTACAGAAAAAGAGAGAACAGACATCCCAAACGCCCCTTGTTTAGCGCGTATAGCGGGCGGCATCATCCGCTGGGTGTCAGCTTTGTTTTAGCGCTCGGCATTTCTCCCTCAAAAATACATCCAAGTCGCACAACGAGCTTTTGAGGCGATCCAGCGAGGAACTGCCGGGGGGGAGTGTCTGGCGGGGCGTAAAGATGGGCTACTATACGATTTGTAGGGGGTGAGGTCGATTACGGATAGAGTCCCCGCGCCGTATATCCTCCCGTTTCATTCCCCAATGACAGGGATTTACCTGTAGAGTCCCCGTGTGTGGCGTATAGCCCTCGTATGGGAATGGGGCAAACAGCAGCGTTTCATCCTATGGCTTGTCGGGGGATTGAAACGGAAGTGCCACCGTGCTATATTCCGCATGGGGATACCCGTTATGATCAATCGTGATCTTCGAGTCATCAACAGTTGGGCGCGATGTTGCAGTCGCATCGCACCGTAGAGACGCATTTTCAGGCACCTATATGAAACTCGCCCTCTACATCGCTTTCGGTGACCAGATTCAGGACAAACGACAGGCGTTGATCGCCTTTCTGAGGGAAGACTTGTAATCGGCGTGTGACGAAACTCCCCCACATTTTTGTGCAGAAATCGAGTTTCGATCAGAGGACTTGTATAAGCGCACATTTTGAGATATATTCATGAAAATTCATGCACATAAACAGGGCTAATTCGCGTTAAAATCGACCTTGGGGTCTGAAATGACCTATTCACCCTGTTTTTGAAGGTCTGCTTCAATGCTCGTATACCCCTTCGGGGGATTGAAACAAAAATTCGGTCGTAGTAGGCGCGACAACCGGGACGCTTCAATGCTCG
>JBBRTY010000333.1:0-4626 GCA_038248285.1 Aggregatilineales bacterium | reverse complement strand
GGCGCGAACGACACTGTTTGCTCCCAAGCATTCTCTTTAATCGTTCACCGCAGAGTTCGGAACTGGCGTAGCATTCCGAAGTGCCTATAGTTTCGCCGCTAACGTAGCCTTCTTGTGAGGCTGAGTCGGGTAAGCATTGGGGCTAAAAGCCCCCGCCTTTAGGCGTGGGGATGCTTACGATACCCCTCTTTTCAATGGCAGCAGGGGACGCCCGCCACCAAAATTTATTACAAACTGAATCACAATAACCATAGGCGCATTTACGGATTTATGCAAATAGGCGCATGGTTCAAGGAGGAAAACTATGAAAAACAAGGTGCTGAGCGGTGCTTTATTATGGCGGTTTAATTTCTTGAGCTTTTTAATTCCCTAAACTGTGGGATAATTAAACAACAGTATAAAGAATTTGCAAAAAGTCAATTTCCAGTCTGCGTTTTCGGCGCATCATAGAAAACGTGGATGAACCGTTTTTTCAGGCGCTGCATGGCATAAGCCAGCCGCTTTCAGTGTTCACAATCAGTTTTCACGGTCGAAAACGAGGTCCTAAATGGCGATGAACCTAGACAACGCTTCACAAAAACAGCTCAATGAACTCGAGCAACTGACTCGTCAAATGCTGGTCGTGCTGCGACAGGCAAAGCTCCATGACGAACCGCTGTCAAAATCTTTATACGAATTGGAACAACAGCTTGGGGACATCCGCCGCCAACGCTTTGACGCCGCCAACCCGCAAGACCACTCTTACTAACCCGCAGTCACCCCCAGCATATCAACAATAATTAAATAGGAAGGCACCGTCGCAAGCTTGCGACGGTGCCTTCCTGTTCACTTTTTTTCTTGTCCTTAGGAGACGGACTAGCCCCGGTCGCCGGAACGTCCGCCGCCGCCGCCACCGCCGCGATTACCGCCGCGATCCCCACCGCCGCCACGACGATCTCCGCCGCCACCGCGATTACCACCACCGCTGCCACCGGGCGGACGCCGATCCTTCGCCCGCGCTTCTTCCGCCGTCCAACCTTCAAGCACTGCTTGACGGCTGAGCCGGACTTTGCCATCGCTCGGCGCATCTGTGACCATGACCATGATCTCGTCGCCCATCGCCACTTCGTCTTCGGGCGTCTCGATACGGTGATCCGCCAGTTGCGAGATATGCACCAAGCCTTCACGCCCCGCCATGTATTCGACGAACACGCCATACGGCTCGATGCGCGTCACTTTGCCGGTGTAGATACGCCCGACTTCCGGTTCCTCGGTCATACCGCGAATTTCGTTGATGGCGCTCTCCACCGAGGGACCATCCACGCCCGCCACGAAGATCGTGCCGTCGTCTTGGATGTCGATTTTGACGCCCGTGCGTTCTTGAATACCGCGCACGTTCTTGCCGCCGGGCCCGATCACCGCGCCGATCTTTTCGGGGTTGATCTTGATGCTGGTCATGCGGGGCGCATACGGACTCAAGGTCGTGCGCGCTTCGGGGAGTGCCTGCAAAATCACGTCCAGAATGGCGAGGCGGGCGTCTTTCGCTTGCGACAGCGCGCGTTCCATGACCTCATCGGTCACCCCGTCAATCTTGATGTCCATCTGCAAGGCGGTGATGCCGCGTGCCGTGCCCGCGACCTTAAAGTCCATATCGCCGAGGTGATCTTCCAAACCTTGAATGTCAGTCAAGACGGCGATCTTGTCGCCTTCCTTGATCAAGCCCATCGCGATGCCCGCGACCGGTGCCTTGATCGGCACGCCTGCGTCCATCAATGCCAGCGTGCTACCGCAAACCGACGCCATCGAAGTCGAGCCATTGGAGCTGAGGACTTCGCTGACGAGGCGGATCGTATACGGGAACACATCTTCATCGGGGATCATGGCGCGCAAGGCGGCTTCCGCCAATGCCCCGTGCCCGATCTCGCGACGTTTCGGTCCACGCAACGGATAGGCTTCACCCGTCGAATAGGGGGGGAAGTTATAATGGTGCATATAGCGCTTGTTTTCTTCGGGGCTGAGGGTGTCCAACTCTTGCGAGTCACGCGGGGTGCCCAACGTCGCAAAGGTCAAGACTTGCGTCTGCCCACGCTTGAACAGCCCACTGCCATGCACGCGCGGGATCAAGCCGACTTCCGCCGCTAGGGGGCGAATTTCCAGATAGCCACGCCCATCAGGACGCACACCATCTTCAATGATGCGACGGCGCACTTCTTGGGTGATCACATCATCAAAGACATCGCCAAAGCCGCCTTCGTCAAAGGTGGCATAATCGCCGCCTTCATCTTCGTTGAGGGGCACGGTGCGTTCTTTGTATTCGGCGACGATTTCTTCGCGCAAAGCGTCCAGCGCTTCATTGCGTCCGCTACGGTCGGTGGTCGTGGTCAAGACTTCGCGCACACCCGCACGGGTCCGTTCACGCACTTGATCCGACACGATGCTGTCCGGTTTGGCGCTGATATACGCCGATTTCGGTTTGCCGATTTTGGCGCGCATCTCATCAATGAGGGCGATGATCGGCTTCATTGAGTCGTGCGCCAATTTCAGCGCGCGCAACATGGTTTCTTCGTCCACTTCGTCAGCGGCACATTCCACCATGTTGATGGCGTCGCGCGTGCCCGCGACGCGGAGGTCGAGGCTACTATTCGCCATATTCGAGATCGTCGGGTTGACGACCAGTTCACCATCGATCAAACCGATGCGTACCCCCGCGACCGGACCATTCCACGGGATATTGGAGATGGCAACGGCGGCGCTGGCGGCGATGATGCCCATCATATCGACCTGATGCTCTTGATCATGCGCGAACGCCGTCAAGATGACCTGCACTTCATTGCGCATGTTGTCGGGGAACAACGGGCGCAGCGGGCGGTCGATGACGCGGGCGGTCAAGATCGCTTGTTCCGAGGGACGCCCCTCACGCCGGAAAAAGCTGCCGGGGATGCGCCCGGCGGCGTACAATTTTTCTTCGTAATCAACGCTGAGCGGGAAGAAGTCGATACCCGCCCGCGCGGTCTTGCTCATCGTGGCGGTCGCAAAAACCATCGAATCGGCGAGCCGCACGGTGACCGCGCCACCCGCTTGTTCGGCGAATTTGCCCGTCTCCAAAATGAGTTCTTGACCGCCCAGCATGGTGACGAAGCGGTGGTTTTCACCCATAAATCCTACCATTAGTATATTCTCCTGATATGACGCTGCCCGACGATCACCCACTGGAAGGTGGTGCTAAACGATGGTTTAGCCTCACGACTCCAATCGCTGATCCACCGGGCAGCGCAAAAAACACGATTGCAAAAAGCGGGGAGTTTGGCGACCGCGCCACTCCCCGCCCCTTGACTCATTTTTAGCGACGTAAACCGAGACGTTGCAGAATTTCGGCATACGCGGCGGTATTCGTCTCGCTGAGATAGCGAAGGTGGCGACGACGTAGCGAAACGGCTTTGATCAACCCACGACGCGAATGTTGGTCGGTGGGGTGATTTTTCATGTGTTCGGTCAGTTGTTGGACGCGGGTCGTCAAGAGTGCAATTTGCACTTGCGAGGAACCGGTATCCCCTTCGTGGGTGGCAAATTCGCCGATGATTTGGTCTTTTTGACCTTTAGTGAGAGCCATTGTTAGTCCTTTTTCGGGAGGTCACCGGATACGCCGTTCTCGTGACGTATCGGTCAGAATGTACAGGTTCAGTATAGCAAAAAAGTAGAAAGGTTGTAGGGCAAGAGCGGGGATTGGGGTTTAGGGGTTGGGCGGTGGGAATGAATTCGTGGGTTTAACCCAAATGGTTTCCCCATCGCGAATCGTGGGGGCGGATTAGGCGCATGGAGATCGTTGCAAACCGGATCATCCCCGCGCCGTATGTCCGCCCGTTTACCGCAGGCGATCATTTTCTAGCTTGAGCCGTTACGCCGAGACTTGAGAACCTAGTTTTTCGTGTGCCAGTTTCAGCGCTTCTTCAAAACTGCCGACGATGCGTGTCACCGAGCCTTCGGATTCATACACCGTTATGAAAATCGTGAGGAGACGGCGCGCCAAATGCGCAACTCCGGTTTTGGAGGGAAAAATAACTGCGCTCATGATGACATTGGGGGGCAATATGCCGGCAACCCGCCGCAAATGAGGTATCGCCGAGCCTTTATCGCGTGACCCATAGGGGCGTTCCTGAATAATCACGACGGGGTGATCTTGTGTCCGAATTTCGGCAAAAGTCGCTTCGGCATTGGCGTGGAAATTGTCCCATGTCCAACCCGGTGTATAGGTGACGGTCATGATGGTCTTGGCGTCATCATGCCAATGGTGGGAAATGCTGCCCATGAACTGTATCCTCAAAACACGGTGTACGGACTATTTCAGTGTAGCATGAAAATGAAATAACTACACAGCTACCCCTCATCCCCTGACCCCTTCTCCACAGCCGCTTCGCTTTTGGAGAAGGGGAGAAACGCGGTAGAAAGTCCCTCGCCCCTTGGGGGAAAGGGGTTGCCGCTTTGCTTTGGGTGAGGGCTGTGTAGTTCGCCAATGTCACATTAGACTGCTGTTCTAATTTTTGAACAGACCAACGCGCAAAAATGCGATTCTCTGTGTAGGGACGACCAATGTAGCGTCCGTTTGTAGGCATAAATTCGCTGACACGCCGTTGCGCGTCCCACCATTTG
>JBBRTY010000332.1:0-4668 GCA_038248285.1 Aggregatilineales bacterium | reverse complement strand
GTCAGCCCGCAATTGCAAGCGTTTATGCTTTCCAACACACCAGCAGAGCGCGTCCTCGCTTTGAACACCGGTCACGCCCCGTATATCTCCGCCCCACAGGCGCTGCCTGACGCCCTCATCGCTGCCGCATCCTAACAAAATGTATGCCCCATCCGCATTATGATTGCGGACGGGGCACCCTTGCTGAAACTATCGTGACGGTCGCGCCCAACAGCGCTGCCGTCACTTTGGCGTTATCAAGGACAAGCATGATTGCCACTACTACTGCAAAGGCATCATATTTGCGTTAAAATGAGAGCGTGGTTTTTACGACTTTATCTCGACACTTTTATCACGCCCAAAGGACAATACATTTATGCGAATTCTGATTACCGGAGGTGCTGGTTTAATCGGAAGGGCAATTGCGACTCATTTGTTCGTGCGCGGCTATGATGTCCACTTGACGGACATTGTCCCCGAAACCGATGTCCCCCATACCACTTACGCCGTGTGCGACATTATGGACTTTGATGCGCTGCGCGAACAAGTGCGTGGCTGTGACGCGATTGTACATATGGCGGCTTTACCTAGCCCGTTGTCCGGTCCCGGGCATGAGGTTTTCCGTATCAACACCGTAGGTACTTTCAATGTCTTTGAGGCAGCGGCGCAAGCCGGCATCCAGCGGGTGGTTCAAGCCAGTTCTATCAATGCCATCGGGTGCGCATGGAAAACCAAAGAGTTTTCGCCCGCCTATTTACCGATTGACGAAGATCACCCGCTGGATACGGACGACCCCTATTCTTTCTCTAAGGAGCAAGTCGAGGCGATGGGGGCATATTTTTGGCGGCGTGATGGCATTTCCAGCATCTCTCTACGGTTCCCCGGTGTTTACCACGCTGCTCGTCAGCATAATAACCCAGACTGGAATCGACGTCGGATTGAGATGCCCTTGTTCTTAGATGAGTTTGCTTTGCTCCCAACCCACGAACAGCAAGCACAGATCGCCGAAGTCCAACGGCACGCTCTCACCTTTCGCGGGGAACGAAGCTTAGAATATCCATCGACTCGCTGGACTAACCCAGAGGTGGAAGGCGTTAACCAAATGCTGATGACCGCCTACATGTTTGATCGTTTCAATTTATGGGCGTCGCTTGATGATCGCGATGCTGCCTTATCGGTCGAGCAATCCTTGATCGCGCCGCTGCAAGGCAGTCACCCACTCTTCATCAACGATCATCATAACTATCTGAATTATGATTCGCAAACATTGGCGCGATTGTTTTTCCCCGATGTCCCTCACGGCAAACAACCACTCACGGGTACGGACTCCTTGTTTTCAATTCAGCGGGCGCGTGATCTCATTGGCTTTGAACCGCAATATTCTTTATCTGGAGCGTAAAAATGCTGAGAATTGCCGAAGTCCTGCCTCCCCAACAAACCCCCTTGTGGGCGATGGTCAAGCAGTGTGGGGTCGATCATGTCGTCGGGACATTCGACTGGAGTCGCGGGTTAGAAGTCGCACAAGATGACCTGCCGTGGAGTTATATGGCATTGGTACGCCTAAAAACCGCCTACGAAAACGGGGGCTTCCAGCTCGAAGTGATCGAGAATCGTCCACCGCTCAACAAAGCCAAGCTCGGCTTGACGGGGCGCGATGAAGAGATCGAAGCCGTCTGTGATCTAATTCGCAACATGGGCAAATTGGGGATTCCTGTCTGGTGTTACGAGTGGATGCCCGTCATGAACTGGATGCGCACGTCCACCACCACACCCACACGCGGCGGGGCGCTCGTCACTGGCTATGACCACGCCTTGATGAAAGATGCGCCGATCACAGAATATGGCGAGGTGAGCGAAGAGCGCTTGTGGGAAACCTTGCAGTATTTCTTAGAACGGGTGATCCCAGTCGCCGAAGCTGCCAACGTGAAATTAGCGATGCACCCCGATGACCCGCCACTCTCCCCTATTCGCGGCATGGGACGCATCATGCGCAGTGTCGATAACTATCAACGCTTGCTCGACCTCATCCCCAGCCCCATGAACGGAATCACCCTGTGTCAAGGGAATTTCGCCTTGATGACGGATGATCTGCCCAGTGTAATTCGGCATTTTGGCGCGCAGAAGAAAATCTTTTTCGTCCACATGCGCGATGTGCGCGGCACGCCCGAAAAATTTGTCGAGACCTTTCATGATGATGGTCAAACCGATATGTACGCTTGCATGAAGGCGTACCGCGACATCGATTTTGACGGGCTATGCCGACCAGATCATGTGCCGACCATGATGGGCGACAATAATGATAACGCGGGTTATTCTTCCATCGGGCGATTATTTGCCATTGGCTATATCAAGGGGCTGCGCCAAGCAGCCTACGCCGATTAATCTTATTTATTGCTGAGGAAATCAAGTCACAATGAACATCATCACCCCTAAAGAGACGATTGCCGAACTCACTCGTTTATATACGGCAGAACGCTTTGCCGACGGGCGACCTCATGTGCCCGATGCGATCTTAAAACGGCTCGAAAACGCCACCACCGAGCAAGCTTGGGGCGTCCTCCGCAGTCATGGGTATAATTTTCAGTTTGAAGGTAAATGGTTCCAAACCCATCCCGACAAAATCCTCGTCGGGCGCTGTGTCACCGCGATGATGCTGCCCTATCGCCCTGATTTTCATGATCTCGTGCAGCAAACCGGCGTAAGCGAGGGGCGCATCGGTGGGCAAAACTCATGGGTGATCGACACCCTCGTCGAAGGCGATGTGCTGGTGGTCGATCTATTCGGCAAAATTAAGAATGGCACCTTCGTGGGCGACAATTTGTCCACTGCGATCCAATCACGCACCAAACGCGGCGCGGTACTAGATTGTGGCGTGCGGGATTTTCAAGGGATTCGGGAACTGACAGACTCGGCGTTCTTCTGTCGCGGTGTCGATCCGACGGCGATTGCCGATGTCACCCTCGCGGGGATCAATCTGCCTATTCGCATCGGCGAAGTGACCGTTCTCCCCGGCGATATCGTCTTGGGCACCCCGACTGGCGTCATTTTTATCCCGGCGCATCTGGCACAAGAGGTTGCCGACACCGCCGAAGATGTCCACTCGCGCGATATTTTTGGAAAGTACACTTTAAGCATAGGCAAATACACACCAGGCGAAATTGATGTGCCCGTGTGGCAACCACACATCGAAGCCGAATATCAAGAATGGTTGCAAGGACAAGGGAACACCTCATCATGACCGACGAACAATCACTCCAAACCAATATCAATACCCATTCGCGCCCATCCGACCTCAAAATCACGGACATGCGCATTTGTAATTTGCGGGGACTCCCCATGGATTGTACTGTTCTGCGCTTGGACACGAATCAGGGCATCAGTGGCTATGGCGAAGTGCGAGATTGGTCAAGCCCCACCTTTGCCCTCATGCTGAAAAGTCGCATCATCGGGGAAAACCCCTGTAACATCGACCGCATCTTCCGCAAAATCAAGCAATTTGGGCACCATGCCCGGCAAGGTGGTGGGGTGTGCGGCATCGAGATGGTGTTGTTTGACTTAACCGGCAAAGCCTATGGCGTTCCTGCCTATCAATTGCTTGGCGGCAAGTTTCGGGATCGCGTCTTGTGCTATTGCGACACCGACTCGCTGTCCGATGGGCGGCAAATGGGGGAGCGTCTAAAAAAACGCATGGATCGCGGTTTCAAATTCCTGAAGATGGATGTCGGCATTGGCTTACTCAAAGACATCCCTGGCGCGTTAAGCGCTCCACCCGATCGCATCGGCACCACCGATATCATGCACCCCTTCACGGGCATCCAAATCACCGAAAAAGGTATTGAATATTTGGTGGCGTATGTGCGTGATGTGCGTGAAGTGATCGGCTATGAAGTGCCGTTGGCAGTCGATCATTTTGGGCATATCAATCTTGAGTCGTGCATTCGCTTAGGGCGCGCACTCGATCAATTCACGCTGGCATGGTATGAGGACATGATCCCGTGGCAGTTTACTGATCAGTATGTCCGCCTATCACAGTCGGTCGCTACACCCATTTGTACAGGTGAAGATATTTACCTAAAAGAGGGGTTCAAACCGCTGCTCGAAGCGCGGGCGGTCTCGGTCATCCACCCCGACTTGGCGACTTCTGGCGGGATCATGGAAACGAAGAAAATCGGCGATATGGCGCAAGATCATGGCGTGGCGATGGCGATGCACTTCGCCGGATCACCCATTTCATTCTTGGCGAATATTCATTGCGCCGCCGCGACCGAAAATTTCTATGTGCTAGAAAATCACTCGGTCGATTTTGATTGGTGTGATGACCTATTGGAAGGCATCAACAAACCGCACATCCAAGCAGGCTATGCGGCTGTGCCCGAAACACCCGGCTTGGGTTTCAGTGATATCAATGAAGCCACCTTTCGGGAACGCATGGATGAATCGCGCCCAGACGGCTTCTTTGAACCTACAACCGCCTGGGACACCGAACGCTCGCATGATCGTTTGTGGAGCTGATCTTATCTCCCCAACAGTACCTGCTCAGTCTGAAAAACGGTAACTGCTCAGGCTGAAAAACGGTCGGTAATAAAAGGAGAAATGACCGTTGGCGGCAAATGGGTGGATATTCGGCGCGCGAACTTTCATGTTAACGAACGATTGACAAGCGCCTAATCCACCCCTACATCTACGTTT
>JBBRTY010000331.1:0-4724 GCA_038248285.1 Aggregatilineales bacterium | reverse complement strand
TTCACGAGCTACTTGCCGGGTGTCCCCCGGAACTAACGGCGGTCCGTTTTGGAAAAACCTTCACGGGTCGCTGAACCTTGATCGTCGTCGGCACTTGTGCCGCGCTCCACAAACCGGGCAGGTTTGGGACGTATAGGCTACAGAATTCAACAGTTCGGTAGCGCATATTTTCGAGTCTACAGTCTTTTAAGTTTTTTGTCGATGTTCATCTTTTTGAACTCAACTCGGAAATTCCCGGAGAATTTACACTCACTTGAAATGCACCCCGCTGAGACGCTGAGACGGCGGCTAAAGCCGTAAGGCGCTTCATCTACAGCCGCCGAAGCGGCGTAGCTTTCGCGGGCTAAAGCCCTACTTCTGTAAATCCACATCGGAAAGCTGTTTGCCAGCGGTACGCGCATCCGCCCAAAATTGAGCCGCTTGCCGCCAGTCCGCATCGATTAAGGGAAGTTGCGTTAGTTGTGGAGCGAAACCTTCTTCAAATATTTGCAGTTGGCGATCTGCTTTCGTTTTTATCAAACCACGCAGCACTTCGTATTCAACGGGCTGGCATAAATAAAGCGTGTGTTCATCACGGATCGCCTGTTTGATGTGTGTCGTCGTCGGCTCAAATTGCTTGATATAATCCGAGATGGCATTGGTATCGAGAATATAAATCAGTCTGTCCATTCAGACTCATCCCACGGTTCGATATATTCCTCGTTCATCGCTTGCTCCACCGCTTCCCACTCTTCTTTAGTGAGTCCTTCGCGCATCGCTTTTGCGGCTGCATCTAACCTTCGGATACGTTCTTCTGGTGACACAGGATGCTCAGTCAAAATTTCGACAAAGCGATTTTCGACATGTTCCCGCAGTTCGCGCAGTTCCTCTCGCGAGAGGTGGTCAATCGCTTCCTTTACTTCCTGTAGATTTAACATGCTACACCGCCATCCTTTTCGCGTTTTTCAATGCTAATCGCCCTGTCGCAACAAAAAACCATCCCCCCCAATACCCGTTCGTTCACCCCCCCGCCTTCGGGAACGGCATCGCGCGCGGGCGCACCTCTAGCCCCGCCACACTTTCCAGATCGCCGAGCGCCAAGCGTCCACTTGCCCCGCACACCACACACGCCGGATTACGCACCGCTGTGATCCGCCGTAATTCTTGAGTCTGCATGAAGTAATACAAAATCGCCGAGGGCGGGCGATACCCGCTCACCAGATTGAGGAACTCCCCTACCGCCAACGACGCCAACGTCGCATTTAGGAAGATCACCGACGGCGCGGGCATGTCCTCAGTGGGGATGTAGCCCCGCGCTTGATGCTGGACGCGCGCCTCCGCCGGCAACAAGTCACGGGCGGCTTGGGCGGTGTCGATGGCATCGATGCAATTGAGGCAGTAGCTCCCCGGCATGACCACGCGGAACTGCCCGCCCGCCTCGGTGATCCGTCCCGTGCCGTCGGGATCGGTGAAAATGCCGACGCCGATATCGATATAGGGCAACAGGTATTGCGCGCTGAAGGCGTTGAGCAGCAAGCGGCTGCCGTGCGTATCGGTACACCCAAACAAGACATCCACCCCTTTTAAGGATGTGATGGCGTCGGCGGTCGGGAACGCCGTCGGGATTTTCGTCACTTGCGCGTGGGGGTCAAGGGCGCGGATCAGGCGGGCGATGGCATCGACTTTCAACATGCCGGCTTGAGCATCCGCCAGCGTCGCCCCCACGAAGCGATTGAGGTTGCTCACTTCCAGCGCATCCCCATCCACCAACACGAAATCGCGGGCACCCAATAACGCCAACTGCTGCGCCATGATCGAGCCGATCCCGCCTAGCCCGACAATGCCGATACGGATGTCGGCAAGGCGTGCTTGCCCCGTCGCGCCGAACGTCCCAATTTGGCGCGCCGTGCGCTGATGATAGGCGGGGTCGGTGGGTGGGAGCGTGGGGGAGGCGGGGGGCACCGCCTTAGATGCCCCATCGGCGGGGGCGACAAACGGCACCATGACCAATTCGCGCAGGGGCGACTCAAGGATCACGACGCGATCCATCGCCACCATCGCATCTGCCGCCCGATCATAATAGAGGGCATCGGCGCGGTTGACCCCCAAGACCAGCATGGCGTGATGGAAAGTATGCCCCGTCATCTGCTCAGCAAACCACCGAAAACGGGGCAGGGCGTACTCGATATCCGTCTCCGAGAAATGCACCTCGTCAGCGGCGAAGGGGTGCGAGTGAATCTCGATCAAGCCATAATCGCCTTCCAACGCCAATTGTGCGATCTGGGCGGCGATCTCCGGCTTCACTTCCAAATAGACATCGCTTTGGGTGGTGAAGTTGTCGGGAATCAGCAAAATGCTGTGATGCACCAGCAAGCGCAAGGCACCGCCCCCGGCAGCGGGCGCGACGAAGGCATAGGCGGCTTGCTCGTCTTGATTATCTTGCAATAGATGAGCGCGCAAGCGCGCAAACTGATCCGCCGTAAACACGATCTCCAGCCGTTCAAAGTCAGTCACAATAAGGGGGCACCCTTTTTATTATGGGAAGTTATTCAGTGGGACGGGGCGGGAACGGGAACGGATTAGGACGCGGCGGGCGCTTGGCTTCGGTGCCGAGGATGCTAAGGCACAACAACAAATATTTGAGCAAGTTGTCCCCGCGTGCTGCCTGATGGTGGGGCGACCAGCGTTCTGCCATTTGCTGACGTTTTTCGGGGTGGGCACAATACCAGTTCCAGCCGGCTTCGCGCAGTTGTGCCCCAATGCTGCCGGGGGCAGAATTAAACATCATCGGTGCAAAATAATGTCCCTGTAATTTGAGCGCTTGATCGCAATAAAAACCATCCGGTGGCGTTTGCGGATAGGTCGAGGGGATAATTAGCAAAATATCGACTTTGCCGTCGCCATCGGGCGTCAAGATCGGCGGAATCTGACATTGCCGTATGCAGACCCAGGTGGCTTCTTCGGTATCGAAAGAGATGCGTCCGGCTTGGGTGCCAAATTCCGGCGCGAGTAACTCATACACTTCGGAACGAATACGTTGATACCGCGTGGTCATCAAGAACACCTCGATTAAGTAACCCGCAGCCCCAACCCCGTCTCTATTGGAAAGGGGGCTAGGGGTTGAGGTTAGACATTACCCATAAATGAACGATGGCACATTCTCGTAGCGCACATACTTCTGGGGTGAGATTTGCTCATCATTCTGGATCAGCGACCATGTGCCATCGTTCGACACGGCGATCAATTGGCGACCCGGCTCGATGCCGGCTTTCAGCTTCAGATCCGGCGCAGTGATGGTGATATCGCGCCCAGCGGGCACAAAATCATCACCAACCCAATACCCTTGCTTTTCGCGCATGATTTTGCAACTCCTTATACGTCGTTCATGAAAAGTATAAACCCATTTTTACAATTTCTGCACAACCCAGTTTTGGGGTGGGACTTTCGTCCTTGCCACCTGATGGTGGACAACGCAGGCATAGTGCCTACAACGACGGGCACTGTAGGCACTATGCCCACGTTGTCGCCCTAATATTGTCCTTTGCCGCTAATTTGCCATGACCGGCAACTCATACAGGCTGCCCGATGCCCGGATCACATCAATCGACAACCAACCGCTGCCCAACATGCCGTTAGCGCGCAGGATGTTGACCTTCACCCATGTTCGGCTGGCATCAATCGCGCTGATATCGACGGATTGCTCAATTTCGAGGATCGTCGGGTCGCGCAATGCCAAACAATCGACATGCGGGCACGCGCGGATGAGCGTCCGCGCGATCACTGCGGCGGTGATCCCCGACGACACACCCGCCGGACGCCAATCGGACGCTATCGATTGCTCTGCCGCCATCGTCGGCAAAACACCAGATAGGCTGGCGGCGGCAGCGACATTGACGGGGGCAATGATCCCCAAATTATTACGCGGGCTGTAAGCGACGCTGACCGAGGCGGCAGGTTCGGCGGCGATGCGCCCCAACACAATCATCACGAACACCATGCCCACGAGCATCAGTGTCCCGCGATCCCCAAGACGAGGAAGGCGTTGCCTACGCGCGGGGGCAGGCGTTGCGGCGGCGGCGCGTGCGAACGGATTGCCAACGATGTTGAGGGGCGGCGGGGTGTTGGCGACGTGATCACGCACCACATTCAGCAAGCCCGGACGCGGTTCTGCCGGAGGCAGAACGCCCCCTAATCGCCCTTGTGGACGCGGCGCAGCGGGGGCTTGGAGTGGCAACGGCGCGCGCTGGAAAGGATTCGCGGCGGGGGCGTTATCGCCCGCTTGCGCACCGAATGGACGCGGCGGGAGTCCGACGCCAAATTGAGGACGCCCAAAGGGGGTAGGAGGCGGCGTCGGTTGAGGCGGGTTGCGATCCCGCCGACTGTTCACTGGGATGGGGTCTGCCACGTCGGTTCCGTGACCTCACACATACACATACAGCCGGACTGGATGAGATAACGCGGCGATTCCGAAGGGGGCAATGGGACAACAATGTGATCTTAATGATATGCGTTTTTCATAACTGCGCTAGTCCCCTAAAACACAGGGGTGGGGTTTAGGGGTTGGGGGTTTGGGGATTAGGGCTTACGCATAAAAAGCATAAAACGTATTTATTCACCTACCCGTGCAGACCGCCATGAAATGGTACTCCATATCCACAAAGGGTCACAAACACACACAATGGGTTTATCCTCGGTAGGGGCATGATATATCATGCCCCTACATACCCATCCTGACCCGTTATCAC
>JBBRTY010000330.1:0-4750 GCA_038248285.1 Aggregatilineales bacterium | reverse complement strand
GTCGTTTGTGGCGAAAAAGAGATGTCGCCCGCCTCCAAAAATGCCACCCTTCTCAACCCGACGGTGATCATTGAGGTGTTGTCGCCGTCAACGGAACTGTACGACCGAGGCGCGAAATTCACCAACTATCGCACCATCTCTTCTTTGCAACATTACGTCTTGATCGCCCAAGATCACGCTCATATCGAGGTCTACACGCGCCAAGCCAATGGCAGTTGGAACTTCACCGAAGCGGTCGGGTTGGATGCGGTGATCGCGCTGGAACACATCGGCTGCACCTTGGCGTTGGGCGAAGTCTACGCGCAGATCACGTTTGATGAAGCCACCTTATAACGCCTCAGAAAAGGACAAAAAGATCGTGGTCGCAGCACGCCCCCTAAAAGATAAGTGGACAGCGGCAGAATATCTCGCCTTTGAGGACGCTTCTGACACCAAACATGAGTTGATCGATGGTCAAATTTATGGCATGTCGGGCGCAAGCGATAACCATATCGTTATCGCTATGAATACATCGACACATTTACATCCTCAAGTACGGCAACAGGGTTGTTTTCTGTATGGTTCCGATTTGCGCGTGCAAATACAATCAGCAGATTTATACACTTATCCCGACCTTACCGTCGTTTGTGGCGAAAAAGAGATGTCGCCCGCCTCCAAAAATGCCACCCTTCTCAACCCGACGGTGATCATTGAGGTGTTGTCGCCGTCAACGGAACTGTACGACCGAGGCGCGAAATTTGGACATTATCGCACATTGGCATCGTTACAACATTACGTCTTGATCGCCCAAGATCACGCTCATATTGAGGTCTACACGCGCCAAGCCAAGGGCGCGTGGCTCTTCACCGAAGCGGTCGGGTTGGATGCGGTGATCGCGCTGGAACACATCGGCTGCGCCTTGGCGTTGGGCGAAGTCTACGCCCAGATCAGGTTTGAGCCGACCGACATGCCACCCCGCCCGGAATAAAAACGGACGCGCTGATGATATTCAGCCCGTCCGTCCTCTCATGCGGTGATGCCATCTTGCTTTAGAATGTGGTCGCGCGGTGGCACGCCACCCAGTGACCGGGATTCATTTCCATCAAGACCGGGTCTTCGCCTTCATAGCAAATCCCCTTCAGCGCCACTGGGCACCGGGTATTGAAGTTGCACCCCAACGGCGGACGCGCCGGGCTGGGCACATCGCCCGCCAAGATGACTCGTTGGCGTTCGCGTTCCTTCAGCGGGTCGGGCACGGGCACGGCGGATAACAACGCTTGCGTGTAGGGATGCAACGGGTTGTCATACACCTCATCCGTCGGTCCGAGTTCCACGATTTTGCCTAAGTACATCACCGCCACGCGGTCGCAAATATGGCGCACCATGCTCAAATCGTGGGCGATGAACAGATAGGTCAAGTTGAATTCTTCTTGCAGTTCTTCCAATAGGTTGACGACCTGCGCCTGAATCGACACGTCCAACGCCGAGATCGGCTCGTCGGCGACGATGAAGCTAGGACGGAGCGCCAATGCTCGGGCGATGCCGATACGCTGCCGTTGACCACCAGAAAATTCATGCGGATAACGATTGATATAGTAGGGATTTAGCCCCACCTTTTGCAATAGGTTTTCGACATATTCTTGCTGTTCTTTTTTGTTGTCGATGATTTTGTGAATACGTAGCGGCTCACTGACGATATTGCCCACCGACATACGGGGGTTTAGCGACGCAAACGGATCTTGGAAGATCATCTGCATCCGGCGACGGGTGGCGCGCAGATCGCTATCACCCATCGTCGTTAATTCTTTGCCTTCAAAGACGACCGAGCCAGCGGTGGGTTTGTACAATTGCAGCACGGTGCGTCCGGTGGTCGATTTGCCGCAACCGGATTCGCCGACCATGCCCAACGTTTCACCTTCATATACATCAAAGCTGATGTCGTCCACCGCTTTGACCGCGCCGACCTGCCGCTGAACGATTAAGCCAGAGGTGATCGGGAAATGTTTCTTAAGACCACGCACCTGTACCAGCGCGTTTTTAGTGGGAGCAGCACCTGCCGAATGGGGTGCTTGAGCAGCCATGACCATCTATACGACTCCTTCTTGAAGCGGCACGGGGACGGCAGTACGCACATCCACCCAGCAAGCTTTGATATGATTGGGGTCACCACCTTCACCGGGAACCAGCGGCGGCGTTTCGACATCGCATTTACCGGGAATGCGGTACGTGCAGCGGGCAAAGAATGGGCACCCCTTGGGAGGAATACGCATATCCGGCGGCGACCCTTCGATCTGGGTGAGTTTTTCGCCCCCCTGACGCATATCATGGCGCGGCAACGACTTGAGCAAGCCGAGCGTATACGGGTGACGGGTGTCCTTAAACACACTGGTCACCGGTCCGCGCTCGACGATGGTGCCGCCGTACATGACTTGCACCGTGTCCGACAAACCCGCGACGACGCCCAGATCATGCGAAATCCAGATCATCGCCATGCCCAACTGATCGCGTAGTTTCTTCGCCAGTTCGATGATCTGCGCCTGAATGGTCACATCGAGCGCGGTCGTCGGTTCATCGGCGATCAACAGCTTGGGGTCGCACGACAACGCCATCGCGATCATCACGCGCTGCCGCATACCGCCCGAAAACTGGTGAGGGAAGCTCTTCAAACGGCGGCGGGCATCGGGGATGCCGACCAAGGTCAGCAGTTCGACGGCGCGGTCATCGGCTTGGCGGTCGTTCATGCCTTTGTGCAGCTTGAGCGACTCGGTGATCTGCGTGCCGATGGTCAACACCGGATTGAGAGAGGTCATGGGGTCTTGGAAGATCATGGCGATTTCTGCGCCGCGCACGCTGCGCATTTCGTCGTTGGAGAGCTTCATCAGGTCTTTGCCGTTGAAGATCACTTCGCCGTTTTCGATCTTGCCGGGAGGCGATGGGATGAGCCGCATAATCGACAGCGCATGAACGCTCTTGCCGCTACCGCTTTCGCCCACCACACCGAGAGTCTCGCCTTCTTCAAGTGTATACGAGACATCATTGACGGCATACACGATGCCTTCTTGGGTGTAAAAACGTGTGACGAGGTGTTTCACCTCCATAAGTATGCTCAACGGACTGTCCTCCTGCGCTAAATTTTACTGGGTTGATGACGGAAAAATTCGTCATTATTCGTAAGGTAATGATTATGCCGCACCTGTGGACGTGCGCAACCCTCAGAATATAAAGAAGATTACCGCAGGGCACTATCTATGTTACACAATAAGCCGGACAACGGTTCATGTGTAGACGGTGAAATGGTCCAAGAAGGAGATTCTTTTGCCACCTCGGCGGGCGGGTGACCCCATTTTTCAACAGACTCCCAATGGGATCACCCGCGTTTTCTACTCCACCGCTGCCGGACGATCCACGCGGCTGCCTAGCGTGACCGTCGTGCCGGTGGTCGCCGCTTCATCTAAGGCGATCATGACATCCAGCACATGGAACGCGAGTTCGCCACTGGCACGATAGTCGCCGCCGTCGCGGATCGCCCGTGCCATGTCCGCCACGCCGATCCCGCGCTGCACATCGGCTTGACCGATAGGCGCGACTTCTTGCCATGCTTTTTCCGCCCCATCCCACACTTGTACACTGCCGCCAAAGATGTTGGGGTCGGGCACCGTCATTGACGAGGTGGTGCCGTGTACCTGAATTGGGGGCAGATCGTGATGCCACACATCAAAGCTGAAAACCACCGTCGCCAACACCCCAGACTCGAAACGGAGGGTGCCGGTCGTGTGGGTATTGACGTTCACCGGGATCACTTGCCCCTTGACCGCCTCGTGCTCGGCGATGCGTTCGGTAAACGCCCGTCCCGCCATCGCGCTGACTTGCGTCACCGCGCCGAAAAAGTTCACCATTGCCGTGATGTAGTAGGGTGCCATGTCAAAGACCGGACCCGCCCCCGGCTGGAAGAAGAAATAGGGGTTGGGGTGCCATCCTTCGGGGCCATGCCCCATCATGAAGGCAGTGGCGGCGACGGGTTGCCCGATCAGCCCAGTGTCGATGATAGAGCGCGCCGTTTGCCCACCCGCGCCCATAAAGGTGTCGGGGGCGCAACCGGTTTTGAGACCCGCAGCGGCGGCGGCATCCAGCAAAGCACGCCCGTCCTCACGGCTGAGGGCGAAGGGTTTTTCGCTATAGAGATGTTTTCCGGCGGCGATGATCTGACGGCTGACCTCGGCATGTGCCGCCGGGATCGTCAGGTTGATCACAATGTCGATATCCGGTTGTGCCAGCAAGTCGGCGACGCTATACGCCCGCAAGTTGTATTGGGCGGCGAACGCTTGGGCGCGTTCGATCACCATGTCGGCACAGGCGACCACTTCGACATCGTTGGGGAACTTACCACAGCCGATCATGTAAGCGGGGGCGATATTGCCGACGCCGAGTAATGCTACTTTTAATGCCATTTTCGTAAAGATCCTTTGAAGTTTGTTATCCAGACTCAAGAACAATAAGCATACCCCAAAGTCGCGATTTGGGGTTAGGATGATATGCGGTATGGGTGCATTTCACTTTAGTGCAAAATATGCTCGTCATGGTACCGGGGGAAATGTGGGGTTTCAAAGGGCGGATATTCGGCGCGGGGACAATGTGAGTTGATAACATTTGACAAGCACCTAATCCGCCCCACCAACGATCTCCGTTGCGGGCACCTAACCACAATAGGGCGGGTTTGTTTTTTGTTCCCAACCCCTATCGTCTCATCAACGTAAATGTAGGGGCGGATTAG
>JBBRTY010000329.1:0-4757 GCA_038248285.1 Aggregatilineales bacterium | reverse complement strand
CGCCTAATCCACCCCTACATCCACGTTTCGAGGGGTATTTTCCTGTTTTTCTTCACGTTTTCATGCCTCCCTATTTATTTTATTCTGTTTCTATGCCTGAGTAGTCACCAGAAATTCATTGAACCAAGCATAATAGACGAGACGCGAACAGTTAATGCTATTTGCCTCGCTATAAGCAGTGACGCAAGACAAACGCGACGGTGCTACCAAAGCGGGATTCCATGTTGATGGTGAAAGGAAAAGTACGTTAGACCGCCGCTTTCCCCTTATTAAGCA
Source organism: Aggregatilineales bacterium (assembly GCA_038248285.1). Classification (GTDB taxonomy): domain Bacteria; phylum Chloroflexota; class Anaerolineae; order Aggregatilineales; family Phototrophicaceae; genus Flexifilum. The sequence goes on along the minus strand of JBBRTY010000329.1, from coordinate 4,481 downwards.
GTTCTCTCGCTCGTGCCGGATGACAGGGCATGAGCGGTTGCTTGTTTTTGTCGACTACTAACACACGTTGCATTTGAGTTACCTCAACTTTTCTTCTCTTGCGGGTGTAATGTTCACCTCGACAAAGTTATGCGACGGTTTGGCGCGAACGACACTGTTTGCTCCCAAACATTCTCTTTAATCGTTCACCGCAGAGTTCGGGACTGGTGAGGTATCCCGAAGTGCCTATAGTTTCGCCGCTAACGTAGCCCTTGCGGGCTGAGTCTGGTAACCATTGGGGCTAAAAGCCCCCGCCTTTAGGCGTGGGGATGCTTATGAGTTTACCTTTACAGCACGGTGTCGCAAAGTAGCTTAAACCGTACCATCAAATATTAGTAGGCTTTTCGACGCGGGGCAAGCGATCTCAGCACCACGGCGGGCAAGCGGCGGGTAGCCATTGCCGCCCAAAATAGCGCATCCCTAATCCCCATACCCGCCTCAGTCGCTTTTGGCGTACAATCACATCATGACCATCGTGACGCTTTCCCACATTCAAAAAAAGTTCATGTCTGATGACGGCGAAGCCTTCATCGCGCTGAACGATGTCTCGCTCAAATCGACAGACGGCGAGGTCATCGTTATTTTGGGTCCTTCTGGTTGTGGCAAATCAACCCTATTGCGGGTGATCGCCGGACTAATCGCCCCCGACTCCGGTTCTGTGCTGTACGACAATGTGCCGCTGTCCGATGTCCCCGCGATGGAACGCGGCGTCGGCATGGTGTTTCAAGACGGCGCGCTGATGCCCCATTGGATCTCGGAAAAGTCGGTCGGATTTTTCTTGTCGTTGCGCAAGCGCGAGAACGAAATCCCAGAGCGCGTCCGCCGCATCGCCGAAATCACAGGGATCGGTTTGGAGAAATTGCTGGAACGCAAACCTTCGCAATTGTCGGGCGGGGAACGCCAGCGCGTTGGCATTGCGCGGGCGTTGGCGCGCGATCCGCGCCTCTTCTTATTTGATGAACCATTTTCTAGCATTGATGCCGCCTTGCGTACCCAAGCCCGTTTTGAACTGAAACGCTTACTGCGCGAGTTCCCCGTAACCTCGTTTTATGTGACCCATGATCAAAGCGAGGCGAGGACGATGGCGCATCGGGTTGTGGTCATGCGGGCGGGCAAAATTGAGCAAGTAGGCAGCTACGCCACCTTGCATGACAACCCGATCAACTTGTTCGTGGCGACTTTCGTCGGCACGCCGACGATCAATCTGTTCGGCGGGCAGGTGCAAAATCATCGTTGGGTGGGCAAAACCTTTAGCGGGTATCCCGTGCGGGGGGATTTAGATGATGATACTAAGGTCGTCATGGCGTTGCGCCCCGAACACTTCACGGTGACGGCTGAGGCGACGACTCACCCGGCGGCGGTCGCCGCCCGCATTACTGAGATTGAAGCGCACTTTGCCGAGCGCATCCAGATCGCGCAGGTGGTGACGGACTACGACCAGTGGACGCTGGTGCTGCCGTTGGAGATGCGGAGCGCCGTCGGGGAGGTGGTGTATTGCGCCCCCAACCCCGACGCGATGTTGTATTTTGACCCCAAGAGCGGACAGCGCATTGGCTGAGGTTTAGTTCGGTCGCCCTAACTGGTGAAAATCATTTTTAAGCTTGGGGTAAAGCGTGAGATACTGCGCATAGAGCGCGTCATAGCGCGCAGCGTTGCGGGCATCTGGCTCGGTCACGCGCATGGTTATCGCCGTATGAGCGCTGGCGTCGGCATAATTTTCGTACATGCCCACCCCCACCCCCGCCAATAATGCCGCGCCTACGCCGGTCGTTTCGGTGAGCGCTGTTTGACACAAGGGCAAACCGAGGATATCCGTCATGATCTGCCGCCACACGGGGCTTTCCATCGCGCCACCCGCCGCGACCAGACTCGTAATTGGTTTGTTGAGCGAAATGGACAGCGCGACATGGAGCGTTTCGCGCATCGAAAAAGCGACGCCTTCCATGACCGCCCGCGCCAAATCGCCGCGCGTATGGTGATAGCTCAGCCCAATGAAGGCACCGCGCGCCAACGGGTCAAGGTGGGGGGTGCGTTCGCCAGAAAGATAGGGCAAAAACAACAAGCCGCCCGCACCGGGGGTGCCTTTTGCCGCCGCGTCGCTGAGCGCGAGATAATCGGCTTTTTCATCCCCCCCATTGCTAAAAGTATCGCGCAACCAACGGAGGGACAGACCGGCGGATAATGTTGCCCCCAAGATATACCACATGCCCGGCACCGCGTGATTGAAGACATGGGCGCGTGGGTCGGTGGGCAGACGAAATTCGCCATCATCGCGCCGGGCGCTGATAGGCACACAGACTTGCCCCCCACTGCCGATAGTGATCGACGCTGTGCCGGGGGCGATCAAGCCATTGGCGACCGCTTGCGCCGCTTGATCAGCACAGCCTGTCACGACGGGAATGCCCGCTGTTAAGTTGAGCGCTTCGGCGGCGGATGGGGTAAGCGTGCCCGCGACGGCGGCGGAGTCGAGCAGGGGGGGTAAAATCGTGCGCGAAATCCCTACCGCCCCGACGATCTCCGGCGACCATGCTTTCACGCTGACATCCAACAAACCGGTGGCGGCGGCGTCACTGGCGTCGGTGGCAATATTGCCCGTTAACTTATAACGGACATAATCTTTGGGCAGCAGGATCACATAGGTGTGGTCAAGTGTTTCTGGCTCGTATTTGAGCAACCATGACAGCGTAGCGGCGGCGAAACCAGCGGCAGGCAGGGTGCCAGCAATGGCGGTATAGTGGTCTGCGCCGATCCTGTCGATCAACGCTTGGCACTCGGCACCACTGCGTTGATCTGCCCAGATAATGGCAGGGCGCACCGAATGATTCAGGCGGTCGAGAAATGCCACCCCGTGCATATGCCCCGTGACGCCAATACCCATGATGTCGCGCCGTCCTGCCCGTACCAACGCGGCTTGAACGACGCTTTTGGCTGCCTCCCACCACGCTTCTGGTTCCTGTTCGGCGCGGTCGGGGGCGGGTTTGAGCAAGGGATATTCTTGCCCGGCAGTAGCGATCACGGCTCCGCTATCGGGGTCATAGATAACAGCTTTTACACTAGAGGTGCCAATGTCAATTCCGAGTAACAACGGCATAAAGTCTCATCCTGTCCGCAGAAATGGTGGTTAAAAAGATGTGCTGGGAGGCGCGGTCGAAGCCCGTTTTTTGAGTTTCATCTCCAATTCAATCGACTCGTAAGGCGTGGCTGTCCCAGTCGCTAGTCGATTCAACAGGAGTTGCGCGGCACGCTCCCCCATTTCATAAATTGGTTGGGCGATGGTCGTCAAGGAGGGAATCATATATTGGGCGAGCGGGATGTCGTCAAAGCCAATGACGGACAGATCATCGGGCAACCGCAGACCGACCTCTGCCGCCGCGTGCATAATGCCGACGGCGACCACATCATTGAGCGCAAAGATGGCGGTGGGGATCGGCGTATGGTTTTTGAAAATATGGAGCGCGCTGCGGAAGCCCATATCAAATTCAATGAGGTCACTCATGATCACGAGCGCGGGATCAAATGCCAAGCCCGCATCGTGCATGGCTTGATCAGCGCCGCGCGTCCGCTGCTGCATGGCGTCACTGTAGGGCGGTCCCCCGATGATGGCGATGCGGCGGTGTCCTAAGTTGATCAAATGCTCAATGGCATCATAGCCGCCTTGATAATTGTTGGCGAGGATACGGTTGACTTCGATGTGGGGCAAGTCGCGATCCACCAGCACAACGGGGATTTTGGCGCTGATCATCTTGATGGCTTCTGACTCTTGTCCGGTGGGGGCGATGATCGCGCCATCGACCCGTTGCCGTACTAGCATATCGACATATTCTGTTTCTTTATCGCCGTCTTCTTCAGAACTGCACATGAGGGTGCGGTAATTACGTTCAAACAACGTCCGTTGAATGACATGGGCGAGGGTGGCGAAAAAAGGTTGGTGCATCCCCGGCACCAAGACGCCGATGGTGAGCGACTCTTGGCGGCGCAAACTGCGGGCGACGGCACTGGGTTTGTAATCCAAGAGGCGCATGGCATCCTGCACGCGCTGGCGCAGATCATCACTGACATAGCCTTTGTTGTTGACAACGCGCGAGACGGTGGCGACCGAAACGCCAGCGTGTTGTGCGACTTCTTTAATAGTTGCCAAAATAATCTACTTTCCAATATGCAGTGAGTGACGAATGAGCCAACAACGGGTTGGCAAGTAAACGTTTTCAAGGATTGTTAACAAATGTACCCAAGATATCGGGGAAGTGCAAGTAAGCATCCCCACGCCTAAAGGCGGGGGCTTTTAGCCCCAATGCTTACCCGACTCAGCCCGCAAGGGCTACGTTAGCGGTAAATACATAGGCACTTCGGAATACCTCACCAGTTCCGAACTCTGCGGTGAACGATTAAAGAGAATGCTTGGGAGCAAACAGTGTCGTTCGCATGAAACTACCGCATAACTT
>JBBRTY010000328.1:0-4779 GCA_038248285.1 Aggregatilineales bacterium | reverse complement strand
TCGATATTCACAAAGGGTCACAAAAACACACAATGGGTTTATCCTGGGTAGGGGCATGATATATCATGCCCTTACACGTCCATCCTGACCCGTTATCATCCGTCTGACAGGTTTCATGCGTAAGCCCTAGGGTTAGGGGTTGGGGTTAGCAAAAGAAAAGATCGTCCCGCCCCTGTCCCTAACCCCTGCCCTATCCCCTATTCTTGCCCCATCATCGGGCAGGTGAAATGGAAGGTGGTGCCGATGTTCAGTTGGCTTTCCACCCAAATCATGCCGCCATGACCATCAATGATGCCGCGTGTGATCGTCAAGCCCAGACCGGTACCCGGTTGCTCTTGCGCCAGCGGATTCTCGCTGCGGAAGTAGGGCGTGAACAACTTCGCCACATCCGCCTTGCTCATGCCGATGCCTTGATCCGTCACCGTGATATGCACTTGTGGATCGACAAGCTGCCCGCGTTTGTCTTGCAGCATGTCATCCACAAAGGCGCGGATGCTGATTTGTCCATCAGGCGGGGAATACTTGTGCGCGTTGCTGACGAGATTGGTCAATACCTGAATCAGGCGGGTGCTGTCGGCGTGCAACAGAGGCAGATCCGGCGCGATATCGACGACCAGTTGTTGCCCTTTATCGCTGATCATATTTTGCAACGGGCGCACGGTGTCTTCGACCACATCTTTGAAATCGACCTTGCCCATCGTCAAGCGCAAATTGTTGGTTTGCAGCTTGGTCACGTCGTTCAGATCGCTGACGATGGTGTTCATGCGGAGCGCGTTGGAATGGACAGTGCGCAAGAAGTTCAACTGCGGGGCTGTGACTTCACCCAACGCCCCTTTGATCAGCAGGTCGGAATACCCTTGAATCGATGCCAACGGGTTTTTCAGTTCGTGCGCCACGAACGAGACGAACTCGCTCTTCGATTGGTTGGCGCGCTCGACCTCATCGTACAACTGGGCATTGACGATGGCGACGCTTGCATGTTCGGCAAGGCGCTGCAAGAAGGGCATATCCGCCAAGCGCAAACGCGGTTGTTGGTTGGTCTCTAAGACCAGCACCGCATTGACTGCCCCGGCGCTGATGAGCGGCAGGGTGATCTGGCTGAGCGCCCCGCGCAAACTGGGGACATAATTGGGGTCGATGCGCACATCGGGCACAACTTCGGGCTGGCGGGTACGCATCACGCGGCTGACGATACCGAGTTCTAGCGGGTAGCGGTCGCCTTCCGCACCCATCGGGTGATCGTCATCGCCATAGCCTTCACGGAACACGATGAACAAGACTTTGGGGTCGCCCACCACCACACCCAACAAGCCCGCCGTCGCCGCGCTGATTTCCATCGCCGAGCGCACCGTCAGTTCGGCGATGCGACGTAGATCGAGCGAACGGTTCAGCTCCACATCCATGCGCTCCATCGTTTCGAGTTCGCGCACACGCTGGCTCAGTTGCAAATCCGTCATTTGGAACAAGCGCGCGTTTTCGATGGCGACGGCAGCTTGTGCCGCAAACGCCACCAATAGGCGGGTGTCGTCGGCGCTAAAGCCGCCCGTCGTCTTTTTGTTCAACACTTCCAACACGCCGATCACGCGGTTCTGCGTGATGAGCGGCACTGCCAGCACGCTGTTGGTGTGAAAGACGCCCTCTTTGGCGACTTCGCCCCCCCACCGTTTATCGATGCCGACATCGTTGACGATCACCGTGCGTGAGGTGGCGGCGACTTCGCCCACCAAGCCTACCCCTGCCTTGACGCGCGTGCCGATCAGGTTTTGCCCGCCGCCACCGACCGCCACCTTAAATTCAAGGTCGCCGCTCTCATCGTCACTGGTCAGCAACAGCGAACCGGCTTCGGCACCGAGGATGTCGGTGGCGCTTTCGGTGATCACTTGTAGCAGACGATCCACATCTTTTTCCGCCGCCACGATTTGGCTAGTGATGTCGTTGAGCGCCGCCAGTTGCCGCGCGCGCTCGTTGGTCTCGCGGAAGAGGCGGGCTTTGTCCAGCGAGTTCGCCGCCAACAGACCGATGTCCGTCAAAATTTTGACCTGCTCATCGCTGAACCGTTTGCCCGGTTCAATCGAGCCAGCGGACAGCACGCCGATGGTGCGCGAACCGGCGATCAGCGGGACGCCCATCCATGCCCGCAACTTCTTATCCTCGACCACCGATGACGCGCCATACTGGTCAAGCGCTTCGGTGTAATCGGCGATGCAAAAGGTCTGCGTGCTGCGGATCACTTCGCTGAACAAATCATTGCCGATGCGCCAGCGGCGATTCTCATTTTCGGGATGGCGGTTGTCGTCCTCGATGAAGAAAGCGTGATACAACTCGCCGAGGTTATCTTCATATAAGGTGATGTAAAAGTGCGTCAGGTCGATCAAGCGCACGGTTTGGGCATAAATCAGTTCGAGCAAGTCATCGATATCGACAGTGAAGTTCACGCCTTGGCTGATCTGGCTGAAGGTGTTCAATTCGCGGACGCGCTGTTCCAGCGAGTTCACGACTTGGGCGCGGTCGTAGGCGACGCCAGTTTGCCCGATGATATTTTCGAGGTAACGCAGTGCCTCCAGCGAATAGTGGGCGTCGCCGCCGCGCGGTGCGGTCAACACCAGAAAACTGCTGAGGACGCGGTTACTGCTATAGATGCCCGCAATCACGAGCGCATGGAGGACGAACAAGCGGGCGCGTTCTGCCAGCACTTGGCGGTTCCATTGTTCGCCGGGCGTGAGGACGATCAACTGGGGGTCGCTACGCAACAAATCCAAGAGCGCGCTGTTTTGAGCGAAGAGAATATCACTGTCATGGGCGGTGTAATCGCCTGTTTCTGGATTCCGCAAAAAGATGTAGATGTGTTCCGGTTGTAGGGTGGTGATCAATTCTTGGCGCAGTTCCGCGATAATCGGCTCGATTTCGCCCAAGGCGCTCAGTCGCCGCCCATAATTTTCGGTCGCGGCGGTGTAATTTGCCCGTTGCCGGAAGTAAATCTTGTCGATTCGTTCTTGCAGACGCATCCGTATGGGGATGAACAGCACCGCCATGATGAAGACGGTGATGGCGATGATCAACGGATTATTGGGCGCGACAAATTCGCGTAGGAACAAGGACGCCGATAGGACGAGCAAGAAATAGCCGAGGATGAGCGCCATCAGCAAGATAGTATAGGTGATGGTTTGGCTGATCATGCGTTCGCTGTCGAAGGTGCGGTAACGCAAGACCGCGTAGGTGATGCTTAACACCGGCACCAAGAGCAGGGGCACCGTCGGTTGGGTATTGAGCGGTAGCCCCTCGACCCCCAGAAAGCCGCGTAAAATGGCATTGATGAACCATACGACGCCCAACGCCAGCGCGACCATACAGCCGATCAAGACGGTGTTGATTTGATCGCGCGTGACCACCGTGGTGGCGCGGCGGCGGCGGCGTAGGAGCGCATAGGTCAACAGCCCTATGGCGATGAACAACAGCAGCGCGCCGAGGTTGAGCGCGAGCAGGGCGTCACGCGGGTTAGGTGGATTTTCGTGGAGGACGATCAGCCCCAACCCCGTCAGCGTGCCAAAAACAATGGGTGCCAGTCGCAACCACGGTTGTTGCCGCAGCAGTTGAATCTCCGACGGGAAGACGAGGGCAAAGGCGGTCATGGTGCCGACCAAAACCCCACATGTCAGCAACCAGACATTGCTGAACAGGTGGCTGGTGTTGAGACCGAAGAAGCCAATTGCGAATACGCCGATCATCAGGCTGGCACCCCCGCCGAGGCGCGCCGTCAACAAGCGTGGACGCAGCAGCAGCAGCAAACAAGCGAGCGCGATGGCGAGGATGCCAGTCGCAAACGGGATGATGAATAACGACAAGAAATCAGCATCGGGAAAGCGCCCGACAGTGAATTCGGTGGTGCAAATCGCGGCACCATTACGCGGTGCGCCACAGCGTTCGATGTTGTTGATCCGCATGAGCGCGCCGGTGCTGGTCAGGCGTTCAAAGCTCACGCGCACGACTTGACCGGGGGTTAAACTGGCGAGGAAATCTTGATAGAGCGCCCATGCCGGGGTGGTGACATTATCAAAAGCGATGCCGTTGATGTTGAGGATGCGATCATTGGTGATCATGCCCGCTTCCAACCCCCTCCACAGGCTTTGATCCACTGGCAAGGTGGAGTCCACGACGAGGGTGCGGGTCACCAAAACGCCTAAAAATTCCTGATTTCGCCAACGCAAGGCGGTCGATAGGGTGAGGATACACAAGATGATGGAAATTGCTCCAGCAATCGCCACCAAGATGATCCCGACTCGGTCAGCCCCGCGATATTCCGTCGTAGCCGGACGCGCTTCGCCACGTAAACGATTGGGTTCGGTCGTTGCACTCATCAGGCGCTCTCGTCTTCAATCAAACACATTCGATAGGTATGATAATTGTATCACCTTGCGCGTTTGTGCGCACGCTGATATGCAGTAGCGCTCCGCCCGCGTTCGCGTTATCGTAGATCACTTTGTTTATTTTCTGGTGACTACTCAGGTATAGAAACAGAATAAAATAAACAGAGAGGCATGAAAACGTGAAGAAAAAAGGGAAAATACCCCTCGAAACGTGGATGTAGGGGTGGATTAGGCGCTTGTCAATCGTTTGTTAACATGAAGGTTCGCGCGCCGAATATCCACCCATTTGCCGCCAACGGTCATTTCTCCCTTTATTACCGACCGTTTTTCAGCATGAGCAGTTACATTTTCTGAATGATATGGGTGCATTTCACTTTAATGCAAAATATGCTCGTCATGGTACCGGGGGAAATGT
>JBBRTY010000327.1:0-4799 GCA_038248285.1 Aggregatilineales bacterium | reverse complement strand
CATCAAGGTCGGGCAGCAGGTTTTGCTGCGCGGGCAAACCTCCATGTTCCAAAACCGTATCCAATTGACCAATCCCGAAATTCAAATCGTTGATCTGGAAGATTTGCAGGCGGCGAAGATCATCCCAGTCTATCCCTTGACCGAAGGCTTGAACAATCGCCAATTGCGCAAAATCATCGAAAAAGCCCTCGATTTCTGGGCAGAGCGCATCCCCGACTATATCCCCGAAAACACCTTAGAGCGGCTTGATCTGGCAGATTTAGGGTGGGCACTGCGCAATATCCACTTTCCAGAAGGCATGGATCATCGTGACCATGCGCAAAACCGGCTGATCTTCGATCAATTGTTGATGCTTCAGTTGACGATCATGGCGAATCGACGCAAATGGCAGTCAATCCCCGCCCGCGCGCTTGATGTCTCCGACGTCCAAATCAACAGTGTCATCACGGCGATCTTCCCCTATCCCTTAACGGGAGCGCAACGCCGCTCGATTGAGGAAATTCGCCAAGATGTGGTGCGCCCTGTGCCGATGAATCGTCTTTTACAAGGGGATGTCGGTTCAGGGAAAACAGCAGTTGCGGCGGCAGCGCTGGTGATGGCATTCCTGCGCGGCACCCAAGCCACCCTGATGGCACCCACCAGCATTCTTGCCGAGCAGCACTATCGCGGCATCAGTGCCATACTGGATCGCATCCCTGATGAGCTGTTGCCAAAGGGTCGCAAACCAGTCGTCGGTCTGTTGACCGGTTCTATTTCTAACGCTGATCGCGAAGCAGTCTATCAAGGACTGAGTAATGGCAGCATCGATATCGCCATCGGTACCCACGCGGTCATTCAATCCGTCGTAGAATTTCAAAACTTATCGTTGGCAATCATCGACGAGCAACACCGCTTTGGGGTGGAACAACGCGGTGCTTTGCGGGGAAAAGGCACCAATCCTCACCTGTTGGTGATGACGGCAACCCCAATCCCGCGCACATTGGCATTAACCATGCACGCTGACCTCGATCTGTCGGTGATCGATGAAATGCCACCGGGCAGGATGCCGGTTAAGACGCGCGTGATCGAACCCCCACAGGTGATCCGCGCCTATGAACTGATTACGGATCAAATCAATTTGGGACGGCAAGCCTTTATCGTCTATCCGCTGGTAGAAGCCTCCGACCGGATTGATGCCGAAGCCGCTGTCGATGCTTTTGAGGAAATGAAAGTCATTTTCCATCGTCATCGTGTCGGGTTGCTCCATGGGCGGATGCGGTCGGACGAAAAAGACGCGATCATGAATTCCTTCCGCAATCACGAATTCGATCTCATGATCACCACCTCGGTCGCGGAAGTCGGTGTCGATATCCCTAATGCCAGTGTGATCCTAATCATGAGCGCCAATCGTTTCGGGCTGGCGCAGTTGCATCAATTTCGTGGGCGGGTCGGGCGCGGCGGGTTTGTTTCCTACTGTTTACTGGTATGTGACAGTGATTTACCAGAAGCCATTGAGCGCTTAATCGCGCTGGAACGCACCAATAACGGCTTTGAACTGGCAGATATTGACTGGAAGCTGCGCGGCGCGGGCGATCTCATCGGTACCCAACAAAGTGGGCATGGTGCCCTACAACTGACGGACAAAATCAACCTGCCCCTTGTGGAACAGGCACAGCGCGAGGCGCGCACGATTTATGCCGAAGACCCCGATCTCAACAGTGCCGATCTGCATTTGTTGGCGACCCGCATCCGGGCGTTGCAAGATGCGCGCAGTGATGTGAGCTAGGCAGTTAAGAGAAGGCGTACCGGGTAGCCTGTGCGCCTTTTGTAGTTTTGGTTTATCCTTAAAGTATTCATAACTTTTGGAGTGACTATGGTGCGCGCGTTTTATCCCGGTTCATTCGACCCCATCCATAATGGACATATTGATATCGCTAAACGGGCGGCGCGCTTATTCGATGAAGTCATCGTCGGCGTTTATGATATGCCCAAGAAGAAATTGTTGTTTGATGTGGACGACCGTCTGCAAATGGCAGAACAAGCATTTGTCGATAGCCCAAACATCCGAGTTGCGAAATTTTCCGGTTTCACTGTAGACTATGCGAGAGAACAAAACGCATCTGTCTTGGTGCGTGGCTTGCGGGTCTTCTCAGATTTTGAGTTTGAATTCCGCATGGGGCTAGCCAATAAAAAGTTGGCACCCGAAATTGAAACCGTATCGATCATGACTGATATCCAGCACATTTATATCAGCAGCAGCACGATACGAGAGATCGCCGAGTTAGGCGGTGAAGTGTCCAGCATGGTGCCAGATTTCATCGCCCAAGCACTAAACCAACGCTTTGCTGAATTGCGCGAAAATCAAAGTAGTCCGGGCTATACCTACAGTATTCGGGATTGAAAAAGGGAATTAGTATGGATATTCAACACTTGGTTGATCGGCTTGAAGATTTGATCGACGAAGGACGTCATATCCCCTTCAGCAAGATGACCATGATCGACGAAGAACGCGCGCTCGAGATCATCGACCAAATGCGTATTTCAATTCCAGAAGAAATTGAGAAAGCAGCGCGGGTCTTAGCACAACGAGATCGCATCTTGGCACAAGCCAATGAAGAGGCAGCACGGGTCGTTCAACTAGCGCGCGAACGTGGCGATCAATTGATTGACCGAGAGGCGCTGGTACAGGCGGCGCAAAGCCGTGCGGCGAACATCATCGAAGCCGCCCGCCAAGAATCTCAAGGCATCACCACCGACGCCGATCATTATGTAGTGGACTCATTGGGCAGCTTAGAGCAACACTTGGTGAAGATGTTGACGATTGTACGCAACGGCATTTCTGAAGTTCACAAGACGCCTGTTGCTAACAATACTTCACAACCTGCTCAAGCTCAGCCCGCGCCAGCACAATCCGCAGCGCTCCCGGCAACCGCGAAACCGCCGGCGGCGACCATGCCTGTGCCCCAAATGGTCGAGGCAAATGGTCGGAAACAAGGGAAGGAATAGGCGACAGGCGCTTTAGAGTCCGGTTTGGGCAGCGATGCGCCTCGTTTATTGGGTTATCGGTTGGACGCTGGGGATTCTCATCAGCGCGGCAAGCTTTGCGAATGTTTCGCAAAGTTTTATTTTGATTTGTTGCCTCATCGCCCTGATGTTGGCAGTCGGGTTGCGTCGATCTGAATACCTCATCGTCGCTGCCTTTGCCTTGGGGTTCTGGCGGTTCGCGGCGATGCCCTCCCACGAGGCGCTCACGGTCTTGAACGGCACAGGTTTCTATGCCGTTGAAGGGTGGATCAGCGCCGAACCGGATCAACGTGATACGCGCGTACAAGTACGGGCGACCATTGATTCTGTACGGACGGCTGGGCAAAGCCATCCGCTTTCAGGGGATATCCTCATCCTTGCCCCAGTCAGTTTTGAGGGGGCATACGGGGATCGCATCCGCGCATGGGGCGCTTTAGAGACCCCCGGTGAGGGGGATCGCTTTTCTTACACGGATTACCTCACCCGTAACGGCATCTCGGCGGTGATGCGCTATGCCGATGTCACAATCACGCAAAAAGCAACCACTCCCGACATCTTCACCCACTTGATCATGCTCAAACACCAAGCCAGTGTCACTATTGCTCGTGCCCTGCCAGAACCTTATGCCGGTTTGCTGACCGGCATCTTGCTAGGGGATGAGCAAGGCATCGCGCCCGAACTGCGTGAAGCATTCGCCCAGACTGGTGCTTCGCATATCATCGCGATCAGCGGCTTTAACATGGCGATCTTGGGCAGCGTGATCAGCACCTTGTTCAAACGATTGAAAGCCACACCGTTCATCACAGTAGCCGCCAGCATTACGCTCATCACGGTTTATACGATATTGGTCGGTGCCTCCCCTTCGGTCATGCGCGCCGCCCTGATGACGAGTATCGTCCTGATCGGGTCAGCATTACGGCGTAAAACTTTTGTTCCCGCTTCACTGGCATTTGCGGCATGGGTGCTAACGCTGCTGAATCCTTATACGCTTTGGGATGTCGGATTTCAATTGAGTTTCTTCGCGGTCTTGGGCTTGGCGTTGTTTGCCACCCCGTTCACCCGTTTTTATGATCGCATCATTACGAATGTCCCGAAACCCTTGTCCCTCATCAACAACACGCTTCGCGAAGCGACAGCGATCAGTGTGGCAGCACTTGTCTTCACACTCCCCCTAAGCGCCCTATATTTTGGACGCTTGTCCCCGGCAGTCCTATTGATCAATGCGCTGATCGTGCCTGTGCAACCAGCCGTGATGCTCATCGGCGGTACAGGCGTGTTGATAGGCATGTTTGTGCCGCTTATAGGACAAATTTTATTGTGGGGAAATCTCATTTTCTTGGCGTGGACAATCGAAATCGTGCGGTTATTCGCGCGTTTGCCAACTGCTGAAGTGACTATATCGCCCAACTTCATCGCATTTAGTTTTTGTATTGTCTTGGGGATCGCCATCGTCACTGCATCTCGTCCCCCTTTTGTAGAACGACTGGCACAGTTCGCACGGTCTAAACCGGTCATCTTTGGGGCATTGATCACGGCGTTCTTGGCAATAACGATATTAATCATGGATTTACGAAGCCGCCCCGATGGTTTACTACATATCTGGATGTTAGACATCGGCAGCAGCACCAGTTTGATCCAAACCCCCGGCGGCGCACACCTCCTCATCGACGGGGGACGCTACCCTACGCGCTTGCTCACCGCGTTAGGGGATCGGTTGCCGTTTACGGATCAAACACTTGATGTGCAAATCATCACACAACCAGATGTGCGCTTGATCAGCGCCCTGCCCTCAGTCT
>JBBRTY010000326.1:0-4802 GCA_038248285.1 Aggregatilineales bacterium | reverse complement strand
GATTGCCGCTTCGCTTTGGGTGAGGGCTGAGCAGTTACTCTGTTTCTATACCTGAGCAGTCACAAAGGACGAGGCGTTAGCACCTCGTGAGAAAATACTGAGATCGACCCTTGGCTCCAAAATTGAGGTACACTCTTTCGTGTGGTTCAATTATTATGCTACTACATAAAGGTTTAGACGATGAAACTGTTTGTAATTTTGGGTTGTGTGTTCATGTTGATGACAGGGGCAGTGATGGCTCAAGACTCCTTTGTATTTGGGGATGCCTTGCCCACCGCACCGGAACTGGCAGCGCGGGGCGAATTCGGCGTCGGGGTGCAGACCTTGACGCTGGTTAACCCCGCTCAAGTGGATTTGATCAGCGCGTTGGCGGGTTCTGAAACCCCCATTTATGACCGTTCGATCACCGTCGAAGTGTGGTATCCGGCGACGATCCCGGCAGATGCTACCGAATTGACGACCTATGCCGATACGCTCGGTCGGGCAGATCAAGAAGGCTCGCTGGTGCCGTTTGAATTTTCTGGTCGCGCCTTCCGTGACGCGCTCCCCAATGCCGAAGGCGCGCCCTTCCCGCTGGTGGTGGTGTCGCACGGGTTCCCCGGTTCACGCTTTATGATGACCTATCTGACCGAAAACTTGGCGTCGAAGGGCTATGTTGTGGTCGCGATTGACCACACGGAATCGACGTTTGCCGATACCGGCAACTTTGGCAGCACGCTCTTGAACCGTCCGCTCGATCAGATTTTTGTGATCGACGAGATGGAACGCCTGAGTAGCGCCGAGGGCTTCTTGAACGGGTTGGTGGACGCCAGCAACACCGCACTTATCGGTTATTCGATGGGTGGCTATGGCGCGCTGAATGTAATCGGCGCGGGCTATGGCGCGACGCTCAGTGGGTTTATGGGTCCTGTGGTCGCTGGTCGTTTGGCGGGTGCCGAGGGCTATGCGGCGGATGCGCGCGTGCAGGCGGCGGTCTTGTTCGCGCCGTGGGGTGGCGACTTGAGCGCCATTGGTGTCCCGAATGCTGCCATGTGGGATGATAGCGCCCTTGCCGATATCACCATCCCGACCTTATGGATCGCCGGTTCGGACGATGATGTCGCTTTGTACGAAGGTGGGATCGCCCGCATGTTTGACGCGGCGGTCAATTCGGATCGGCGGCTGTTGACGTATGCCAATGCTTTGCACAACGTCGCCCCGAATCCCCCGCCGGCAGCTGCGGTCGCGCTCGATCAATACGAGCGGTATGCCGAACCCGTGTGGGATGAGGCGCACGTCAACAATGTGAATCAGCATTTCGTCACCGCCTTCTTGGATTTGAACTTGAAGGGTGATAGCGACATGGCAAGTTATCTGAACCCTGCCGTCGAAAACAGCAATGATGGCGTGTATGCTGTGGATGACGCCGGGGCGTTCACCGCCGACCATACCTATTGGGCGGGCTTCTCGCCGCGCACGGCATTAGGTTTGTCGTTGCGGGTGGGCGCGTCCGAATAAACGAATCCTGACCTTTTTAGGGAAGGCAAACGGGAGATAACGCCACAAGGCAGGGTCTCCCGTTTTTGATTCATCCCAAAGCTACTTACGACGGTTGGAAGAATTGATTCCAGAAGCCGAGGATGCCCGTGCCCGTATAGTTGGGGTACTGGGTTTGCACGGCAGCGATGATGTCGTCGGCGGTGGCTTGCACGAAGTGGAGATAGCTGAGGGCGCTATCGAGGACCCCGCGCGAGGCGGGTAAGCCATGACCGACCAAGAATGTATCGTATTCGGTGCGCGCTTGCAGGGCTTCGAGAGCGGCGATCCAGTTGTCGCGATCCAAGCCGGGGAAGAAGTGATTGCTATTGTAGATCAAATCTTGCACGACCAACGCCCGCGCTTCGGGGATGCCCATCACCAACTGTTCGGTCGCTTCGGCATTGAGTTGGATTTCATAGGTAAAAGTCACGCCATCAATGACTTCTTCACCAGCGCTGATGCTGCCTTCGGGGACGCGGGCGTTTTCGACCGATGGGGCTTCAGCTTCGCCCAAGAACCCCACCAATGCCGCCAGCGAGCCATTGTCGATATAGACTTGCACTTCGGTGGCGATAGTGGCGGTGGAGACGAAGGGGCTATCGACAAATTGATTGGCACCAGAGAAGTGATCGGGGTGAGCGTGAGATAAAAGTCAGTGTTTGAGTGGGGGTCAGTGTCAACGAAGCCGTGAGCGTAGGTGTAGGTACGGCTGGGATGACGCCGTGTTCTTCGGTGGGCATATGCTTTTCGATGATCTCCCCGTAGATCAGTTCAAAACGACGATCTTGGTGTTGGGGCTGAGTGATGAAAGTTTCAAATTCATCGGCAGTGATGGCGATAACTTGATCAGTCATGATCGCGCCTCCTTGCGGTCGGTCGGATGAGGGCTATTGTAGGAGGTTTTCCGGCTTGGGGCAACTTGCAGAGGGCATCATGCCAAGGATTCGTAATGAGCGTCTAATGTGAAATGAGGGTATGTTATTTTTGGGGCAGATATCCGGCGCTCACTTGTTGATCTAATGAATAGTTAGTATGATAAAAACCGACTTGAAAAAATTTAACCATACCCATTGTGTGCAATTTACCGAAAGGCTTGTCCATGCGCCAGTATTTTATCCGGTTTCTGTTCAGTATGCTGGTCGCACTAGCCTTCACCCTGATCCTGCTCCCCCTCCAACCTGCTCATGCCTTCGGGTATGTGGTGACCAAACTGGCGGATACCAACGATGGCGTATGCAATGCGGACTGTTCTCTGCGCGAAGCCATCACCGTCGCGAATGCCACCCTCATTGACGATAGCATCACCTTCAGTATATCCGGCAGCATCGGCTTGAACAGCACACTGCCCGACCTCGCCAGTGCCGCCACCGCAGGCACGCTGACGATCACCGGTGGCGGCACGATCACCGTCACCGGCGGCAGTGGCACGTTTCGGATCATGAGCGTCCTGCCCGGCGCAAACGTCACGATCAACAGCCTCACCATCACCAATGGCAGCGCTACTTTTGGTGGTGCCATCTACAACGATGGCACGCTGATCGTGAACGGTAGCACCTTCAGTGGCAACAACGCCATGTTTTACGGTGGCGGCATCTACAATGCTGGGGCGCTGACAGTGGATACCAGCAGCTTTACCACCAATACCAGCAGATATGGTGGGGGCTTGTTCAATGATGGCGGAATGCTAACGGTGACGAACAGCACCTTCAGCACCAACAATGCCAGACTTGATGGCGGCGGCATCTACAACAATGGCCCGACGATGACGGCGACCAACATCACCGTGAGCGGCAATACGGCTGTGAACAAGGGCGGCGGCATCGACAACAACTACACGATGACAGTGACTAATAGTTTTATCTTTGGGAACCGTGCGCTCACTGGCGATGGCATTTACAACGACTACTTTGCCAGCGTGACCAACACTTGCCTTGTCGGCAACGGCGACACCGCGGTCGTCGGCTCGACAATATCGCCTGCCTTCCTCACGGCGACCGACAATTGGTGGGGCACCGCATGGGGTCCAAACATCCCCGTTGCGCCCGCTTTAACGGGCAGCATCGTCAGCAGCGGCGATAGCATCAGCGGCACCGGGCAAGTGGCGTCCAGCGTCAATGTGGGGATTACCACCATCCCGACCGATTACGGCACCTACAGCACCGCCCCGAGTGGGAATTGGAAGCTGACCGCCCCCTCGGGTTGTGGCACCTGTACCGCTGTTTCGGGCACAGGTTCACCGCGCACCTGCATCACCCCACGTCCGTGAGGATATTATTACGCCAATGTCACATTAAAAATCTGTTCTACTCTTTGACTAGACGAACACGCAAAAACGCGATTCTGCGTGTGGGCATACCTTCGCGGACGCGCCGCCAGCGCCGCCAGCGCCGCTTGCACACCGGCGCATGATTCGCTAGACTGTTAGCCATCCATCCGCCGCAAGGGAACGCTGATGAGCCACACCTTCATTTCCTATTCGCACGACGATGACAATTTCGCCAATCGGCTAGCGCGTGACTTGCAAGATGCCGGCTTAGACATCTGGATCGATAGCAAGATCGGCGTGGGCAGCGCGTGGATCGAAGCCATCACCGACGCCATCCGCGCCTGTGACTTCTTGATCGTGTGCTTGACCCCCAGCGCCGTCCGCAGCGAGTGGGTGCGCCGCGAAGTGTCACCAAAGTCGAAGTGCAGATCGAGGTGGCGCACGAGGCGCTGTTGCGCGAATGGCGGACGTTGGCGGGCTGGATCGCCGCCGACCAGTCGGATTTGTATTACGGCGGCAAGCTCCTCAAAGAGGCGCAAGACTGGCACAGCGCGGGCGGGGGCATTGAGTATGCCTTGATCGGCACGCGCCTGCGCGAGGCGCAAAGCTGGCTGACGCGGGCGGACGCGACTGACTTGCAGCGCTCGTTCGTGGCTGCCAGCGCCGCCGAAGAAACACGCCAGATCGCGGCGGAGGAGGCGCGCAAGGAAGCGTTGCGGCTCGCGGAGGGGCGCGCGCAAGAGCAAACCGAGATCGCCACCCGCCAACGCCGTCGGGCGCTGACCGCGACGCGCGTCGCGGTCATAGTGATGGTTTTGGCGGTGACGGCTGGGGTGTTCGCGGTGGGGCAAACGAAGACGGCAAATACCGCGCAAGCGACGGCTGGATATTCACAGGCACAAGCGGGAACTTCACAGGCACAAGCGGCATTTATTTTGACTTATGCAGCGAATTCTCAAGGTACAGCTGAATATTTAGAAGCGCAAGCACAAACACAGATCGCCTCTTTCAACATAAG
>JBBRTY010000325.1:0-4837 GCA_038248285.1 Aggregatilineales bacterium | reverse complement strand
CTATCGTCTCATCAACGTAAATGTAGGGGCGGATTAGGCGCTCGTGGAAAAATCCCCAACCCCAAGAGTCGCCGCGCCGAATATCCGCCCGTTTACCTGTTATGAAATCATAGCGATGCACCAAAGTGAAATGCACCCGTTCGCACATCGTCCTCACCCCAAAAAGCGGGCACGATAGTGCGCAAGATCGATATTCTCACCACAGGCGTACCCGTTCCCACGAACTGATACTAAAGCAGGATGCGACACCCCGTCATGTGGCACAGTTCAACTCAAGACTCGTGGCGCGAAAATAACGCCTTGTGTCCGCTGTGTCAGTCCTCTTCAGCAGTTATCCTGAAACAAGCTGATAGGTATCGGCTTGTGTATTGAACTCAAAATAAAAAAGGATAGACCATGAAACGTTGGACCCTAGCAATCTTGACCGGTTTGGTGATGACCCTCGTGAGTACCACCCTGTTGCAAGCCCAAAACGGCGCAGCAGAACCCATTCCCGTCACCATTGGTGACATCACTGGCGGCGCGACTGAGTATTATGGACAAACCGTCACTTTCCAAGCGAACATCCGCGAATTCGTCAGCACCAACACGTTTGTCCTCACGGACGGAAACACCAGCGTCTTGGTCGTCAATAACTCCGGCTATGCGCTCCCCAATGCTTTTGTGAAGGGGCAAGATATCATCGTTGCAGGGCGCGTACAACCGTCGTTCAGCGAAGTGTTCAATAATGCCACCTTGCGCCCGACCAGCTTTTATGAAGAGCGTACCGGCATGATGGGTGCGGTTTCGGATGCGATGATGGCAACCCCCGACACGATGATGGCGACTCCGGATGCGATGATGGCGACTCCTGACGCGATGATGACCCCCAACGCGATGGAAAACATGCTCCGCTCGTATGACGAGGATCTGTTGGCGTGGTTGTACAATGAAGCGTTGCCTGACGAATTTGATGGTTACACCGTGATCGAAGTCACCGATATCTCCGCGTTGTCGTATCTGCCCGTCTTGCAATAACGGTACCTTTGGGGCAAGGTGGGGCGTAGTGGGTATTCCCGTATCCATCCCACCATGACCCTCTTGACAATGCGAAAACCTGTGCTACAGTAATCACGTAACCCCCAATCCCTGCTCCACCAAAAGGCGCTGATCCCCCCCGATCGGTGCCTTTTGCTTTCCCTTGACCGCCGACAGGAGTCCCCCGATGAGCGCCACTTTCCAACCGTTGCGCCGCGTAGTGAGCGCTTTACGCGGCGTAGTCAATTTTGAAAATGCGTTTGCCCGCCGACGCAAAGCCAGCCCATTTCGGTTCACGGTCGGCGGCGCGCCCCTCACATGGCGTTTGGCAACCCCTGCCGACCCGCGTGATCGCTTTCGGCGTTATGTCGAAGAAGGCTATGCTACCAACAGCGTGATCTATAGCGCCGTGCAGTATAAGGCGCTCAACCAAGCCAGCGTGCCGGTGTGGGCGGCGACGGGCGACCCCGATAATCCCGTTTATGTGCCCGCCGATCATCCGCTGGCAACGGTGTTACGCCAGCCCAACCCGTCGCAGACGCACGCCGCTTTTCAGGCAGAGCGCGTGACCTATCTCAATTTGGCAGGCAACAGCTACACGTTTGAAGACCGCGACGCGCGCGGGCACATCCGTGCCCGTTACAATTTGCGCCCCGACCGCGTGTGGATCATCCCCGGCATAAACGGCATTCAAGGGTACTACTATGTCCCCGAAGGTGCCGTGCCCGATGCGGGGGTGCCGATTTTGCCGGAAAACATGTCCCATGTGAAGTTCACCAACCCCGCCGATCCGCTGATGGGGTTGGGCTACGGAATGCCGCCTTTGATGGCAGCGGCGGCGATTGGCGACATTGACAACAGCATCACGCATTTCATCAAGCAAGTGATGGACGGGGGCGGCTTGGTGCGCGGGGCGATCAAGAGCAAATTGCCGCTGGATGAGGACGGCATCGCCCGCATCCGCAAATTATGGCGCGACCGTTACGGGGATATGTCCAGTTGGGGCGATGTCGCCGTGTTCGATCAAGAAGGCGAGTATCAACGCATCGGCATGTCTTTTGAAGAACTGGGCTTCGAGTTGATCGACGCCCGCAACGAGGCGCGGCTGACCCAAATTTTTGGCATCCCGCCGATTTTGATCGGCGCCCAAGTCGGGTTGAAGCACGGCACCTATAGCAATTACGAACAGGCGCGGCGCACGGCGTGGGAAGACCGTCTGCAACCGGAACTCATGTTGTTTGCCGATGCTGATAACGCCGCCCTTGCGACCGACGGCGCGTTCGTGGTGTACGATTTTGCGGCGGTGCCGGCGTTGCGCCATGACTTGACGGCGCAGATCGCCGGGGCGCATCAGTTGTGGCAGATGGGCGTCCCCGCGAATCAAGCGCTGACGACGGTCGGCTTAAAGCTGGAGGTGCCGGGCGGCGATACCGCCTATGTGCCTAACGGAGTCGCAGCCAATCCCACCCCCGTACATCCTGATCCCTAGGAGCCTTTATGCCCCTCATTCAATACAAGCAATCGCCTTTTTTCATCACCGAGGTGGACACCGCGCAAGGCATTGTCGAAGCCATCGTCAACGTGTTTGGCGTCCTCGATCACGGGGGCGATATTGTGCGCGCCGGTGCCTTCAAGAAAACCATTGCTGAACGCGGCACCCAGATCAAAGTCCTCGATAACCACAATGCCCGCTCGATCACCGACGTGATCGGCAAGACGCTCGCCATTCGCGAGATCGGGCGCGGGGAACTGCCGGGTTCGCTCGTGGAACAGCACCCCGAAGCGACGGGCGGCTTGTGGACGCGCACCCAGTATTTGCTGAACACGACACAGGGGCGCGAGTCGTTTAACCGGATCGCCGCCGACGCCGTGAACGAATACAGCATCGGCTATATCGCCATGCAGTCAGAAGCGATCAAAACGATGAGCGCCGACGGCACGCCGATCCACGCCCGCCTCTTGAAAGAGATCAAGTTGCTGGAGGTATCGCCCGTCATCTGGGGGATGAACCCCGCCACCACGACGGTCGGCGTCAAAGGCGGCGCGACCGCCGCCGCGCTCCAGCGTTTTAGCGCCGCTTATGATGCCTTGTATGCCGCTTTGCTGGCACTGCCCCGCGCCGAGACCGAGTCGCCGAGCGTCGCTGTTGGGTCGCACGCTGCGCCCACACCCGCCGTACACTCGCTCACGCTGGCAGCGATCAGCGCCGAATTGCACGAGATTGAGGCACTATTGGCAGAGGCATAGACCGCCGTCCACCCCCTTACTCCCTAAATCTTAATCCCTACAGGAGTTCCATGAACGCGAAAAATGCTGAGACCCAATTGATCGAAGCCCAACACTTGCTGAAACAAGCGGGCGACCTGTTGCGCCAAGACGACGTGAGCGACGACGACCGTGCCCGTGCCGCCGACCTGCGCGACCGCGCCAAACGCATGAAGACCAATGCTGACCTGATGCGCCAGATCGAGACCGAAGCCAAAGGCGCGCTGGTGGCAGAAGTGGCAGCGGCACAGGCACGTCAAACCGAGTGGCAAGCTGCCGCCGAAGGCAAGTTTCGGAGCTTTGGCGAATTCATCAGCGCGTTGGTGCGCATGAAGAAGAGCGGCACGATTGATCCGCGCATCGGCGGCATGTTCACCGATGGCGACGACGCCCGCCAGCAAAAAGCGCTGAGTGGCGAAGAAGGCGCGCTCGGCGGCTTTCTCATCCCCGAACAATTCATCCCCAACTTGCAAACGGTCATGGTCGAAGGCAGCACGGCATTGGCGCGCGTCACCCGCTTGCCGATGTCCACGCGCACGGTGACATTCCCCGTGATCGACTATACCCAAAGTTTGCCCGCTGGCGAACCGCGTCAGTTCGGCGGGGTGCAGGCGTTCTACGAGAACGAGAGCGCCGAATTGGAAGAAAGCGAGCCGAAGTTCCGCGATTTTACGCTGACCGCCCACGAGTTGACCGTCTATACCGAAGCGAATAACTCGCTCTTGGCGGATGCGGCGCTGTCCTTGGAGGCATTCTTGAACAGCGACATGGGCATGATCGGCGCGGCACGCTGGAAGACCGATTATAAGATTTTGCGCGGCACCGGGGTGGGGCAACCGCTCGGCATCCTTAACGCCGGGGCGACGCTGAGCGTGCCGCGCGGCACCGCCAATACCGTCACCTTCACGGACTTGGCGAATATGGAAGAAGCGGCGATCCCGTCCTCGCGCTTAGAGTGGCGCGCCCACATCACGCTGAAGGCGAAACTGCGCGACCTGCGCGATACCGCTGACCGCCTGTTGTGGACAGAAGCGCGTGATGGCTTCCCAGCGACGTTGCTCGGCTACCCCATCGAGTTCACCGAAAAACTACCCAACTTGGGGACGAGGGGCGATCTGCTGCTGGCGGATTTTTCCTACTACCTGTATGGGGATCGCCAAGCGCCGACCTTGAACGTGTCGGATCAGGCGAATTTCCGCCGCAACCGGATGGCGTATCGGCTGATCTTGCGTCACGACGGGCGTCCGTGGATGAATGCCCCGCTCACGCTGAGCGATGCCCAAACGCAAGTGTCGCCGTTTGTGGTGTTGGGCGCGGCGTAATTCCACCGTAGGGGCGGGGCAATGTCCCCGCCCGTTACGTTGGATGCTTTTGTTGTGTCCGAACAAACACGGGCGACCCTCGTTTATTGAAAATGCGGGCGACCACATTGGGTTCGCCCCGTCACCGTTTGTGGTGTTGGGCGCGGCGTAATTCCACCGTAGGGGCGGGGCAATGTCCCCGCCCGTTACGTTGGATGCTTTTGTTGTGTCCGAACAAACACGGGCGACCCTCG
>JBBRTY010000324.1:0-4874 GCA_038248285.1 Aggregatilineales bacterium | reverse complement strand
CCATTTCAGCCCATACGCCTTGCGCCCCAAATGCCGCGTCATACACCAAGTGGATATGGCGTTCGTAGGTCTCCAAGCGATAGGTGTAAAGATTATTGCCTTCGCGCCGTTGTTCTTGCGCCGGCACGGAGGCTTGCCAACCCGCGGGTTCGCTGGCTTCCCCCAAAATTAAGCCGCGCTCAGGGTCATAGCGGACAAGGCTCGGATGGAGGACGACTAGTGCCGCGCCGATGATAGAGTCGACAGTCTGCACTGGCTCCCACTTGTACTCAGTGCGTTTATACGTCTCGCTATCATCTTTATCCTTTTCCAGCACGACGAGGGTTTTCAGGGTAAACGGGCGCTCCCCTGTGTCTTGCAACCACGCGGCGGCATATTTTTTTAAGGTGCCGGGGTGTAGCCCAAACGCGGGGGCGTCAAAAGGGGACGCCAATAAACTATTCGGGTCATCCGAAATCGTGATGCGCACTTGGAACACATCACGAATCAGGGCGCTGGGGTTGGCTTGATATTCATGCCCCGCCATCAGAGCAAACATGTTACTTTGGTGCTGGTTCCCATTGATGCTGAGGTTATCAAGGATGGTGCGGTCGGCATCTGTATGGACTTGCGAGAGGATGGCTTGCTCATCGGCAAAGGTGAACTTGTCGCCGCTGCGAACGACGAATGCCTCCCAGGTCTGGCGCATCGTCTCCGCTTGTCCAGCATATGGGTTGACGCGCTCAGTCAAATCAATCACTTCCCCTTTATCGAGGCTGTAGCGATAAAGCGTCACATCACCGATGTTTCCGGGATAGCGCGCACAGCGTCCCGCCCGTTGGATGATGGCATTGGCGGGGGCAAGTTCGGTATGCAGCGCCTCGCTGGTGATATCGACGCCGACTTCAATCGCTTGGGTGGCGACGGCGATCACGCTACCTGCCGTGCGGTCAGCGTTCTTGCCGAAAGCTTGTTGTAAGCGGGCTTGTGCTCGTTGGCGATCTTCCGGCAGAAAACGACTGTGCAGTAGGATGACTTCGGTGTGTGGACTGAGTCGGCGCAGATCGTCAAAAAGGGCGCGGGCACGATCTACCGTGTTACAAATCACGAGGCTACGATGGCGATGGGCGTCTAAGATCAACTGTGCCGTCAGCGGTTCCATGCTGGTATGGTAACGGCGGGTCTTGTCTTCGGAGGTCAAGGTCAAAAACGCTTTCGCTTCGGCGGGCGTGCCGGGAATAACCTCGGCGTTGAGTTGCTCCGCCAGTTCGCCCAGCATGGTGCTGCTAAAAGTTGCCGTCATCAGCATGAAGGGGGTGATGCCGTTCAACAGCTTGAGCATCGCCAGCGTCGTTGGCAGTGTCGATTTCGGATCGAGCAGGTGGAACTCGTCAAACACCAAATAGGATCCAATGACGGCAGCGGCGTTGAGGTTCGCTTTGCGCTTGGACACGCCATAGGGGTAGTTCAAGAAGCGGCTCAGGGCTTGATCGATGGTGGTGAAGATCAGGTCGGACTCGTAAAACAGGTCGCCGGAATTTTCTCCCGTTTGGATACTCGGATTGAGATGTGCGAAGTCCGCCAAAAATTGATTCGCCAGCACGCGCATGGGCACGGTATAAATACATTTACGGGGAAAATCTCGATTGCGGTCTTTGGCATTTATCCATGGCAATAACGCCGCGAAGGTTTTCCCTGAACCAGTGGGTGCTTGCAAAATGACGTTTTTACCCGCCAATAGAGTTTCGGACGCGCGTTGTTGATGCGGGTAGAGGATGAAATCATCCATTGTGGGGTCTCTTATTCATCAAACGGGCAAGGGAATCTTTCAAATCGAGTGGGTCTGCACCATCAGGCGCGACGTGAGTGACATGCCAACCGTATAAAGTCGCCAATGCCCGTGCCTCGTCCACCATTTCATCGCGGAGCGCGGCTGGTGCCAAGACCTCGACATTGGCACCCCATGTCCGAATCCAAGGCTTGAGGTCGGTGGTATCCGCCACATGAAACGTCAAACGCAAGTGATTGGGCTTTTCGGGATCGGGCTGCGAGGCGGTCGCTGTGCGCCAATTGGTTTCTTGAACGCGGCGGGCGACTTCGGGACTAAAGCGCAGCACTACCTCGGTGATGTCATCCCCGTAGTAAATTGAGAACGCATTTTTGAGCAGGTCGAGTCCGGGGAAGGTGTCCGGGATTTCAAAGCTATCCCGCAGCAACCGCGCGGAGTGAATACGTTCAACTTTATACGTCCGCAACTTGCCCACGATGCTGCTATGCCCAATGACATAGGTTGCGAATCCAATGCCAGAAGGTTCTAACAAGTAAGGCGAGAAAATTGTCCTAAATTCGTGTCCACGATATGGTTCATAGACGATTTCGACCTTGCGCTTTTGGATTAGGGCGCGTGCCAGAATGCGCAGTGTGTCGTGATGTGCTTCGTCTTCGGGGCGCGCCCCCAACTCGGTGGCAGCTTGTGAAAAGTAGCTGCCCGCGCCGAGGTCATCGGTGACGATGTTGGCAAGATTCATGAGCAGAGTTTCGGCTGTCTCGACCCGACGGTCAGACTGCTTCACAAACAAGCGAATCGCCAGATACAGGATCACCGCCTGTTCTGCATCCAGCGTCAACTTGCGGGGGACAAGCGCGCGCAGCGATGAGAGCCGCCAGTGTACCCCCTCCTTTTCAACCTTACCGTCATAGTCTAGGTCGCGCAGATAATTGTTAACGGTGCGCCGATCAAGATTGAGGTGGGTGGCAATTTCATTTTCGTTCAGTTCTCCTTCTTGGCGAAGCAGACTGAGAACGCGGTCTTTACGCTCTTGTGTCGTTGCATCGGAAACACGGCTCATAACAAACTATCCTCCAGTAATCGGTATAGTTCTCACTATAAAGGGGATTTGGAATCTGTTGTTCCAAAATTATGCGCGTTTTCAAAATTGGCTAAATTCATATGTATTCTTCATCCCCTCATTGGGAATATGAGGGATGTCACCCATCTATACCGCGAGGGGGCATATTTTTAGTCAAAATAACAGCGCGGGACGTTCTTGCCAACAAGGAGCTTGCCATAATCGTCCTCAGGCTGCTCAAAGCAGTACGCGCCACGGTGACCATCGATTGGTCGGTCAAACAGGGGGCATAGGCGAAAATCTGCGTGCTGGTCAAGCGGATTCTGCGCCAATTCGGCTATCCCCCGGACTTGCAGGATGCCGCCACGACTGATCTTGTTTTGGAGCAGGCAGAACTACTGGCGGCGGAGTGGGTAGATGAGCGCTGAAACTCGCAAAAATAAAATACGGCTGGAGTTAACGTCCCCAGCCAAGACGTAACATCTAGTCTGCATACGCCTCGTGCAGTAGCCGGGCAGCGCGCTTCATGTGCTTCTTGAACGTGTTCGCCGAATGCCCGTTATCCGCTGCCGCTTGGCGATAACTCTTGCCCGCGATCTGTGCGTGCAGCGCGAGGATCAGGCAGGGCGTGTGGCTGTACTTCGCCAACAGTGCATCGGCGGGCGTGGTGTGTCCTCCCCGGTACTGATTGCGCCACTCGCTGTAGGGCGAGGTGAACTGACCCGTCGTGCGCGTCTTGTGCGGATGCTCGATGATTGGCTGCGGGACGGGGTAGCTGTGCGTTTCCAGAAATGCCTGCGCGAACTCGTAGCGCACGTCTGCCAGCACGGGCAGCACATAGTTGTTGTACCAGCTGGTGTTTGCCTGGGCGGAGACCCGCGCTGTAGGATCGCCGCGCGGCGGTAGTGCGAGAGAGTCTCTAACTCACAACGGGATTACGGCACCGCTGCTTGAACCGCTCGCTCAGCCGCACCTTTGTCCGTAATCGCATCTTCACCTTGTGACGCTGTCTATCGCCTTTGTCAGCTCATCACAGAGGATGAATGCGGGGCTGTATTCGTCTTTGTCGATCCTTACCCGAAGTCAATCTGATCACCAAGATTTAACAGAAAGTATCCGATTTTGGTCATTCAATGCTTTGACAAAACCGCTATTTGCGATCACAATCTTAATGTGAACTCATAACGCGACGGCATTGGTATTTTCATGGCACACGTCTTCATTAGCTATAGCACCCAAAATCGAGACTATGCGCACAGGCTGGCTAAGCGGCTGCGCGATGAAGGCATCGAGGTTTGGATCGACAATGCCGAGATTCGTAGCGGCGATGATTGGTCGCAGGCGATCTTTGCCGCGATCCGCGCTGCCAGCGCAGTGATTGTGATTATGACTTCTGCTGCCCAAGAGTCGGAGTGGGTGCGCCGAGAAGTGCTGCTGGCGAACGAAACGCGCAAACGCATTTTCCCCATTCTGCTCGAAGGGGAAAAGTGGGATCTGCTCCTGCACATCCAATATGCAGATGTACGAAAGACGGGCGGGTTGCCGCCAAAATTATTCTTTGATGAACTGCGCACGTTTTTACAGGATCAGATCAATATCACTGTGAAACCACCGACCATGCCAAATACGTCACCTCCCACTACCCCATCCGACCAGATAACATCGCCACATGGTTGTCTGCGCAACGCCACTATTGTCGCTGCACTGATCGGCGCGGTGGCGATTATCGCCGCTGCACTCATCACTGCATTCGCTCCCTCTCTTATTCTAACTGCTACGCCTGTCAATACCGTCGCGCCTACGCCGACCTCAACACTTACAGCCACGACCGAGTCACCCACATTGAGTCCGGTAAATGTCACGACTGCTGCTCCAATCGTTGGGCAACTAACCGAGACGATGATCGCAGTGCCGCTGATGACGAGTTCGCCTTCAGCGCCCACCCAAGTCGTTTCAACTGCTGTCCAACCGACTTCAATGATTGCCCCGCAGGGTACAGAACCATCTCCCATAACATTCACTCTTTACCGCGACGAGGAAAGCCTG
>JBBRTY010000323.1:0-4884 GCA_038248285.1 Aggregatilineales bacterium | reverse complement strand
TTTCTAATGAGGTCAAGATAGATTAGGACGGTGTTTTAGAGACCGCATTCTTTTTGTTCGCTGCGACGGACGCGCAGAAGTGAGACCCTACGACGCTTCATGAGCCATAATGGACTGTGCGGCGATTTAGATGCAATTGCCTTGGACTTTCTACTGCGTTTCTCCCCTTCTCCTCTTGTGGGAGAAGGGGTCGGGGGATGAGGGGTAGCTGTGTAGTTACCGCTGGGCATAGTCCTAAGATGATTGTAGGCTAGACCCCGTGCCCTCCCTGAGGACACGGGGTTTTTGATTCGCTTTAGGGGACTCTCTGCGGCTGAAAACTATTCCACCTCACCTATGCGAGGTTGTCCAGCGTGAAACGGACAGCCATTTTTATTTCTGTGGCTGGCGAGCAATCGCCAGTCCTATATTTTTTGCGAGCCATCCCCAAAACCAATCGTTCATTTGTGTGATAAACTTCTCTCAAAATGGTCTCTATACGATGTGGAAATTTGAATGGCAGTCAATTTAGACAAGCCGCAGCGATGGAAAGCAGATACCCAACTCTCAGTCGATGATTACAATCGCTGGTTTCTGGAATATGCACCCATCACCTATCGTGAGACTCGCGCCCGTGCCACAATCTACGTCGAAGATATTCTGCTGCGTACCGATAACCTGTGGCGACTGACAGGTAATCTCCTGTTTCAACATCCGGATGCGCTGGAGATGCTGCGTATGTCCACTTCACCACCGATTGCACGAGATCGTCTGGTAGGGCTGGCACAGGTTTCCAAGAGTCTGATTGAGAATATGGAGCGCAACAAACGCATCTCTCCTAACCTTCCTGAACCATTAGTGCGTGAACAGCTTGAGCGGATTACATCAATTATCAGTCACTTGATTGACCGAGATATTTTCATCTGGTTCAACAGGGATACCGATCCGACTCCTGAAGAAGTCAGACGTGCATCAACTGTCGTTGCTGATCGGCTTTGCGGGATGCTCACCGATCCCCTCATTCGGAACGCTCAGAAGAAACGTCAGCTTCAGCGTATGACCCAATGGCTCGAAACACACGGTTATGCTCAATCCGAAGTGCGAAATTTGCGGCAATTGCTGCCCGGCACGTTTGCCCATCGTGTCAATGTAGCGGCGATGCAGGAAGGGAATGTTGCAGTCAACATCCCGATTGATACGGTCATCATACCACTATCAGCAACTGCCGATGATCTACCGCTACTGGTGGAAGCCAAATCAGCTGGTGATTTCACCAATACCAACAAACGGCGCAAAGAAGAAGCGACCAAAATGCGCCAGCTTCGGAATGCGTTTGGGGATCAAGTCCGCTTCATTCTACTGTTAGGTGGCTACTTCGATAGCGGTTATCTCGGTTACGAAGCCGCTGAGGGTATTGACTGGGTGTGGGAACATCGAATGGATGATCTGACGGAGTTTGGACTATGACAATGGATGCTCTGCATCTCCTCGAAGTACAGCGATTGGAACGGCAAACTGAACTTGATTCAGCGAAGTCGAAAATTGAGCGCAATCAGCTTGGGCAGTTTGCTACGCCATCATTGCTCGCTACTTCCATTCTTGAACAGGCAAAGCGGTTCTTACCGGGCGATAAATCAATTCGTTTTCTCGATCCAGCCATAGGCACAGGAGCATTTTACTCTGCTCTCCTGCGTGTATTTCCGTATCACCAAATCGCGGCGGCGAAAGGATATGAGATTGATCCCCATTATGGGGAGGCAGCACGTTTGTTATGGTGTGACCGCCGTACCGAAATTGTGATCGGCGATTTCACACGGGCGCTTCCGCCAGAGCAGGATAACGAAAAGTACAATCTAGTTATTTGCAATCCTCCTTATGTGCGCCACCATCATCTATCTGTGGAAGACAAAAAACGCTTGCAAGCGCAAGCAACACGAATTATTCATGCAAAATTGAGCGGATTAGCTGGATTGTACGTATATTTTGTTGGAATTTCCCATGCTTGGCTTCAGGAGGATGGTATCGCTGGATGGCTCATCCCAAGCGAGTTCATGGATGTCAAGTATGGTAGCGCTGTCCGCCAGTATCTCACCTCTCAAGTCACACTATTGAATATTCATAGGTTTGCCCCCGAAGAAGTGCAGTTCGACGATGCGCTTGTGTCCTCTGTGATTGTCTGGTTTCGCAAGCAAAAACCACGACCCGACCATGAAGTTCGTTTTTCATTGGGCGGCAGCCTCGATAATCCATACCTGTACCAAAATATCTCTTTGGACACATTGCGGCAGGAGCAAAAGTGGACACGCTTTCCAAAGCGTCCGGTGCGTACTGTCAGCAGCACCGAACTCCGTTTCCGTGATCTGTTCGAGATCAAGCGCGGTATCGCCACTGGCGCGAATGACTTCTTCATCGTTGATGCAGAGCAGATATATCAGCATGAACTGCCCTCTGCATTTTTAACGCCCATCCTTCCCAGCCCACGTCACCTCGAAAGCGATGAGGTGCTGGCGGCAGACCTGAACGGCAATCCGCTGCTCAAGCGCCCATTGTGGTTGATTAACTGCGATTTACCAGAAAATCAAGTTGCTCAAAACTATCCCGCGCTCTGGCATTATTTTCAACTTGGAGTAGCGCAAGGGATCAAGGACGGTTATTTATGTCAGCATCGCGCCGTCTGGTATGCACAGGACAAACGCTTACCGTCGCCATTTCTATGTACATACATGGGCAGACCATCCAACGGTCATGGAATTAATCCGTTTCGATTCATACTCAATCATTCACGGGCGGTTGCGCCAAATGTCTACCTGAATATCTATCCTAAGCAGATGCTTGTCAAAGCGCTTACAGACAACCCAGAACTGAAACGCACTATCTGGCATTCGCTGCAAAGCATCACCGTTGAAAAGTTGATAGATGAAGGTCGTGTATATGGCGGTGGACTGTACAAACTCGAACCGAAGGAATTGGGCAATCTCCCCATAGGAGAAATATTCAATTGGCAACCTGAATTGTTGTCAGCAATTCCGCGTCAAGTCCCACTGTTCTAATTCTCCACCCGCTGACTGATAGATGTGACACTCCGCAACCGCTTGTCAAAACTGACGGGCAAAACTGTAAAATTTCTCAAGTTGAGAGATTCAGAGTGATAGTCTGAACTCGGCAGGGCATTTGTTTGATACACTATCCCCATCACCCACCTTAAATTTCACCTAAAAGGTTTTTTGGCGTATGACCGTCCCTAAATTTTTCTCCTTTCCCCTCATCAACGGCATCATCCCCCGTTGGATCGCCAGCCCGGTGATCACCACGCCGCTGACGCCGCCGTTGATTCAAATGGCGGATCACGTCCGCGAGACCGGTTCCCCGTTTGGCGAACGCGGGCGGTGGGCGATGAATTTTTGGGCATTTGACCCCGAAGTCGCCGATCTGAAATTGCGCGTCTATCGCGGGTTGCCCCCCCGCGACCGGACGACCCCGCCCCCGTTCGCAGAACGCGCCCCCAACGGCGGGGCGTGGCGCTCGGTCCGTGCCGAAGAAGACGGGGTGATCGATTTCAGCCGCTTCAACTTCAATCCGACGCTCATGGAGGGCTGGCTCTATGCCACCCTGCATAGCCCGACGACACAGACGATCACCGCTGATCTGCTGACCATCGGACCGGCGACGTTATGGCTCAATGATGCGCTCGTCACTTTTAACGCTGACCGTTTCAGTTATGTCGCCCTGCGCCGAATCGCCGTCACGCTGGACTTGCAAGCGGGCGCAAACCAGATCGTGATACACGGCGAGATGTTGGGCTGGCGCGAGGCGCGCTTGGCGTTGGGGCTGCACTTCACGGGCGCTGCGGACGCGCTCGAAGTCCGTTTGCCGATGCTTGGCGATGATGATCACAGCCCCGAAGACTGGACAGCGGCGGAGGCAACGCTTGACGCCGTGCAAATCCGTGCCTTCGCCTATGATCACCTACCCGCGCTGATCTGGCTGGACGACACCCACCCCGACCCCGTGACGGTTGATGCCGAAGTGACCATCCCCATCCCCGATACCCCGTGGGCGAAACTGATCGGCTTGACCGTGCCCAGCGGACGCGCCCGTTTGACCTTAACGCCGGGGGCACCCGCCGAACTGCCGATCCCGCCCGAAGTAATGGCGGCATTCGCGCACTTGCCCGGCGAAAACGCCCTGCGCTTGACCCTGCGTCCCGTCAACGGCGTGCCCCTCAGCCGTGAGGTTGAGTTGTGGGCAAGCGCCAACGCCTACAGCCACGCCCCCTATGACACTTACGACAGCCGCCTCCAAGAAGCGCGCGATCATCTGGCGGCGATGCCCTATGATGTGCCCGCATCCATGGCGGCGGTGCGCACCGGGCAGGCACTCCAGATCGACTCGGCGGCGGTCGCGGTGGCGTGCGCCTTCATGAACGACCGCGCCGATTGCGCCGATTTTTATGCGATTGGGTTATTGGCGGCGTTGTACTGGCATGGCGACAGTGCCGCGCTTAAGCCCGAAGATCAGGCAAAAATTGAGGACGCCTTGCGCGGCTTCAAGTTTTGGATCGACGAGCCGGGCATCGACGCCATGTGTTACTTCACCGAAAATCATCAAGTTCTGTTCCATGTCACGCAATACCTCACCGGTCAGCGCTACCCCGATTGGGTGTTCACCAATAGCGGCTTGACAGGGCGCGAACAGCGGGCGCTGGCGGTGCCGCGTATCGAGGCGTGGATTCGGCGGCGTTTGCGCGGCAACTTCAGCGAGTGGGACAGCAATGCCTATCTGACGTTGGACGCCTTCGCGATGTTGGCAATCGCGGAGTTCGCCGCTGATGCCTCTTTGCGCGCCTTGGCGACGGGGCTACTCGATAAAATTTTCTATGGCTTGGCGATGCAAACCTATCGAGGC
>JBBRTY010000322.1:0-4911 GCA_038248285.1 Aggregatilineales bacterium | reverse complement strand
GGGGGACACCCGGCAAGTAGCTCGTGAAAGCGAGAATCGTGATCGCTTGCTGTCAGTGTCGCGGCTATTTGGAGCCGAAAGGCTCGCCAGAGACACGGCTCCACAAGAAGCCGCGCCGCTTTAGCGGTTGCGGAGTGTCACCCTTGTCCTCAACCGTGCCGTACTCCCCCGTGCGGGCGACACCTGCTTGCGTCTGCGGGGCGATCTGTGCGCTCGCAAGGAGCGGCAGTAGGCTCACATCAAACGGGCGGACAGACGGCGCGGGGAGTCGCCTGTTTACGCTCGACGGTCGTTTCTGGCTTGATTGCCCACCTGAGCAGATGCCAAAAAACAAAAACGGGGAGGCACCCATGCCTCCCCGCCCTGTTCACTGTGGATGCAGGGTTTACCCGCGTTGTACCAGCCGCCCGATCCAGACAAGAGCGACGGAGCCAACCACGCCCGAAATGATCCGCATGATCAGCCCACCGTCGGGGATATTGAGCAATCCGAACAGGATGCCGCCCAAGATGCCACCCACCAAACCAAGCAGGATGTTATTGACCGTGCCAAAGCCGCGCCCTTGTAACAGCTTGCCCGCCAACCAGCCAATGACACCCCAGATCAGCAGCATGATCAGCAAATCGATGACGATGGGGGTGATCGAAAACAAAAAGAAAATCCCCAAGACAATCAGGATCACGAGAACAAGAGGCATAGCGTGTTCACTCCTTTAGTGAAGTCTGCGCATTATTTCAATGCACATGAATGGTATGTTCTTGTATACGCAAGCACTGACGCTAGGGTTGCAAGTGCATCCCTTATGCCGTTTGCAGTTGTACCCACACCGCACGGTGATCCTGCACGAACTGCTCTAGCGTGCGCGCCGGGCGTCCCAAAATGTTCGGCACGTTATCGCTGACCACTTCCGTCCAACCGGCGCGCACCGACCCGTAAATCCCGCTCAAAATCTCAATGTATACGGGACTCATATAGGCTTTCATGCCCTCGCGAAATTGCTCATCCGTCAGCGGGATGTATTGCACGGGCTGCCCAATTACTTCCGCAATGGCGGCGGCGACTTCATAGCGGCTGAACACGCGCCCCCCCGTCAGCGCATACGCTTGCCCGTGATGCCCGTCCTCCGTCAACGCCTTGACCGCCACGGCTGCGATATCGCGCGCGTCAATGAAGCCGGTTTTGCCATCCCCGCTCGGTTCTGCCAATGTCCCGTGGGCGATGGAATATGCCGATCCGGTCGAGAAATTCTGCATAAAAAAGGTCGGGCGCAAAATCGTCCACTCAAACGCCGACGCCTCAATTGCTTGCTCGATTTGACGCAACGCGCTGTCAGTATTTTCGACCCCCATCGCCGACAAGCGCACGACGCGCTTTACCCCTGCGGCTTGCGCCAGTTCCAGAACGCGCAATTGCGGCTCTAGGGACATATCGCCGGGGACGGCAAAATAGAGTGTAGTCACGCCCACGAGCGCGGCTTCTATGCTGGCGGCGTCGACATAATCAAAATGAACGATATCCGCGCCGGGGAATGCCTTCGCTGCTTTTTCGACGGTGTGGGCACCGACGCGCACGGGCACGCCTTGTTCGACCAACAACTGAATCACTTCACTGCCGACTTTGCCGTTGGGGGTGGTCACGAGAATAGTCATGGAACTTGCTCCTAGGACGGTATATGTAGCATAAATTGCTACAATTCGAGGCAAAAAAATTTACGCCGTTTCGCCAGCCATCACCTCAGCCATAATATCTTGAATCGTCACCCGCATCAGGGCGCGCTTCACGATCTCATCGACTTCGCCAAAATGACGCAACAACACCTGCTCGATATTGCGCCCGATGGGGCATTCGATATTGGGGCGGTTGTGATGTCCCCCGAAGAGTTGTTCGTCTTTGGTGGCGCTGTACACGTCCCCAAGCGTGATCGCGGCGGCGGGGCGTGCCAATTGGGCACCGCCTGCGCTGCCGGGCACGGTCGTGACCAAGCCCGCCTCGCGCAGCACACCGATCAAGCGGCGCACGGTCACGGGATTGGTTTTGATGCTATCGGCGATTTCTGCCGACGACACCACCGTTCCGGGCGATGACAGATAGGTCAAGATATGGATGGCATAAGAGAAATTGCTGTTGGCGCTCATATGTAGCATTTTCCGCTACAGTTTCTTTTTTGTCAAGAGGGCAATCGCTCGCTGATCATGGCATCGTCAATCCTACGGGCAATGATATAATAAGGACAGTGAAAAAATTCTGGCTTTTTGAAAACAGTGGGGTGCCCGCGTGACGCGACAATTTGCCTTATTAGAGTCGTTTGACCTCGATACCGATTCCAGTGTGCTGACTCTACGCGGGGGCATCAGCGACCCGTTCGCGCCGGAAATATCCCTGCGGCGGGAAGGGGTCTACCTGCTGATCGCGGGGGCGTTTGGCGTGGTCGAGATCGCGCTGCGCTTACATTATGATGAAGTCTACCGTGCCTTGCATGTGCTGCACGTCAACGACGGCTTGACGACCACCCGGCAGATCGGCACGGGACAGGCTTACTTGGGCATCGGACTCAAAACCGACGATACGTTGACGGTACAACTAGTGATCGTCGGCGACGCCACCGGGCATCTGCGCATGAATTTTCAAATCACGCCAGCGCTACGCATCCCGTTTATGCAATGGATTGAGGATAATAAACGATGAGTGATAACAAAGCGCCCGTTGGTGCCCGCCGCGAACGCCCCCATATGCGCAATTATGGGATTGCCGAAGATGACGAAGGCTTGCTGTTGTGGGATTGGGTCGAAACGCGCTTGGTGAAGGCGCGCAATTATTGGGTAGCGACCGCCTCTTCCGAGTCGGTGCCGCACGTTGCCCCCGTATGGGGGTTGTGGCACGAGGGCAAATTCTATTTCGGGTCGGAACCCACCGCGCGTAAATCGCGCGACATCGCCGCTAATCCGTTGGTCAGTTTGCATCTGGAAAGCGGCGATGAGGTCGTGATCGTCAATGGCACCGTGTCCTTGAGTGATGATCTCGACCTATCCGCCCGCTTAGCGCCCATCTATGGGGCGAAATATCCGCCCTTTGCCCCCGACGCCAGTCAAAAATATTATGTAGTTACACCGAGTGTGGTGCTGGCATGGGTGGAGGCGGATTTTCCGACCACCGCGACGCGCTGGACGTTTGACGTGGACGACGTGGACTGAAGGCATGAGCCAGCACCCGCCCCAAGATGCGTGGTGCGAACAATGACAGTGCTGGAGCGGACAGGTTTGCCACTTTCAAGAAGGCGCGGATCACGACTTCATCGTCCATTGCGGTCGCCATCATTAGATCGACATAGCGTTGCGAAAAACGGGTGAGGGCATCGGGCTTGGCACCGACCGTGCCGGGGAAGCGCCGATCTTCGCCCGTCGCCAGCAGCCATGCGCCCTTCACGATCTGCGCGGCGCGCACTTGAAAACGTCCCTCAAAGCCGTGTTGGCTGGCGGGCATCTTGCGGAGCAGATCCCCCAGCGCTTGCGCCTCCATCGCCGCTACCGTCATGCCTTGACCATAAAGTGGGTTGAAACCGCACACCGAGTCCCCCATGACCAATAGCCCCGCCGGACGGTCGCTGACGCTTTCATAATGTCGCCAGCGGCTGCCATCCACACGATAGCCGTAGAAGTCGCCAACCGGCTCGGCATCCTTGATCGCCTCGTACAAGTCGGGGGCGGCGAGCGTGCGGGCGAATTCGAGGAAGCCGGCATCGTCCAGCGGTGGGTAATCTTCATTTATCCCCACTAGCGTCACCTGCCAAAAGCCATCTTCGACTTCAAAGATCGCCCCACCACGCTTGAGTCCTTGTGCCGCGCGTGCCAACAAAAACAGGATCGGCGGTACGGTGCTGTCGGCGGGTTTGCGATAGCGACGGGTGGCATAGCCCAGATAAGAAAGGACGGCGGTCTCGTCGGGGGCGGGGTAGCCGTGTTCGGTCAACCATGTCGGTAGCTTGGAACGGCGTCCGCTGGTATCGACCACCAGATCGGCATGAAGCACTTCGGCATCCCCGCCGCGCACATGGGCATTTACGCCGATCACGCGGCGCTGATCCGCCGAGAACAACAGGTCGTCCACCTCGATATGATCGCGGATAACGACATTCTCGAAGGCGACGAGACGCTGGCGGACTTCCCACTCCAAGAGCGCGCGCGTTGCCACATTAGTGACAATGCCGCTGTCGAAGGTTTTTAACCAGCCGCCTTGGGTCAGGTAGCGGGTGTCTTGACACCAGGTGATGCGGGGTGCCCCCCGTTCGGTGATGCGATCCATGATGCCGGGGAAGAAGCCTTCGATCAAGCTATGCCCTTGTGCCAACAGCGCGTGAACATGTCGCGCTTGGGGGACGCCCGTACGGAACGATTCGCTTTGGGGCAGGGTATCCCGTTCTAGCAAGGTGACTTGTTCAAAATGGTCGCGTAGGGCGCGCGCTGCCAAAAGCCCGCTCATACTCGCGCCGATCACGATGGCATGTGTTTTTGGGGAAGTGGTCATAGTTGCTCTCCTTCGCAATATTGCGTTTCGATATATATCGTATGCGAATTCGAGACGGAGTCAATAAAAAGTTAGAATTTTGTAAGGACGAGGGCAGCGACGAAAAAAGCGCAAGCGTCTGTGGGATCGCTGACCGCCGTCCGCCCTTACGACGCTCCCCGTTGTGGGACGATTTTTGCTCTTGCTAACCCCCCACCCCAGGACTTACGCATGAAACATGAAACCTGTCAGACGAATGATAACGGGTCAGGATGGGCATGTAGGGGCATGAACTATCATGTCCCTACCGAAGATAAACCCATTATGTGTTTTTTGACCCTTTGTGAATATCGATTTACATTTCATGCGTGACACTCCGCAACCGCTAAAGCGGCGCGGCTTCTTGTGGAG
>JBBRTY010000321.1:0-4941 GCA_038248285.1 Aggregatilineales bacterium | reverse complement strand
TCCCACCGCAGCATCACCTCGGTGGTCGTCGACGGCGACGAGCTGGTGGTGCACGAGGAGGCCGCCCGGTTCTCGGTGCCCCTGCGGGCCGAGTGGACCGGTGGGCCGGGGGGGGGGGGGGGGGGGGGGGGGGGGGCCCCCCCCCCCACCCCCCCTTTTCTCCTCCCTGCCCAAACGCCTTCAACACCAATTGGGTGGTCTCTTCAGGATTGCGGTTCGACATGCTGCCAAAACCGATATACACTGGGGGCGCACCCGCCCGCAAAAAGTCCACTACATCCACAGGCGGCACCCAATCCGTCGCTGGATCGAGGAACCAATACCCCGCCACTTGGGTGAGGTCATCCCAATCGCTGGGGCGCGGAAGCACATGCTGGCTGTACCCGTACATCACCGGCACCCGTCGCTCTTTCAAAGAACGAAAGGGTCCCAAGAACGACTCCTTTGGCATCCCTAAGTCGTGACGAATGGTGGTGTTCACAATCCGCCCCGTTTGATACAACATCATGCGCATCGCATAAAAAGACGGGCGATTGAGGATCGCGCCAAGCGGCTACTTGGGCGTCAGTGGGCTGGCAAAAGCGCGCGTCGGCGTGATCGGAAACACGTAGGCTTGAATCATAGGTATGCCCAACTTTTCGGCAATCGCGAAAGCGCCACCCATGCCGTTTATCCCTGTGATCACAAGGTCTGTTCCCGAAAACAATGGGGGCAGATCCCGCGCCATCCCCGCCGCCCGCTTTTTCATCTCCGCCGTCATACGTGCCATGATCTTGAGGAAGTTGCCACCTTCGATGGTATCGCGCCATTCAGGGCTTTGCAGTGTCCCCTCAATGCTGCTGCCGCTCGAACAGAATTCTAGCCCAGCATCCTCGACCAAACCGGTAAAATCGTCACTCGTCAAGACCCGCACGGCGTGACCCGCATCCCGTAAACCCGTGCCCAACGCGACATACGGTTGAACATCGCCCCGCGACCCTGATGCCACAATCGCAATTCTCATAATCGGTGCCGCCCTTTTCGTATGCCCAAGCCTACCCCCACACCCATTGGCTGTTCGTCAGCAGGTCTTGATAAAATGACCCTATGAATAATAATTCATTTTACTGAATGACTATTCATTCGTCATTCTAACCGCACTTTCGAGTCTGTCAAGCCTCGCGAATCAGGACAGCACACGCCCTCGTGTATCTTCAAACCGCAAAATGAGTTAAAATTCTGTTAGACTAATGGTCAGGTGTGCGTCACGATCCCATCGGGACGGGAAACTGCTCCGAAGCATTTCCTAAACGGACAGTCCGAAAGAAAAATTGTGTTTATGGCGTCTCCTAAAAAAAGCAACGGTAAGGAGTTTCATGTGGAACGTCGCCGTGTAGTCGTGACCGGCATGGGGATCTTGTGTCCCACTGGAAACACCGTTGAAGAAGCGTGGGCAAATGCCGCCGCCGGTCGCTCAGGCATCCGTACCATTCAACGGTTCGACACGTCGCATC
Source organism: Aggregatilineales bacterium (assembly GCA_038248285.1). Classification (GTDB taxonomy): domain Bacteria; phylum Chloroflexota; class Anaerolineae; order Aggregatilineales; family Phototrophicaceae; genus Flexifilum. The sequence continues at coordinate 3,448 of JBBRTY010000321.1, read as the reverse complement.
TGGAAAATCACTTTGGGGGAGAAGTTCAAGGGTTTGATCCAGAGTTATTTTTGGGCAAACGCGAAGCCCGCCGTACCGACCGCGTGACGCAGATGGCGCTTTACGTCGCCGAAATGGCGATGCTCGACGCGGGCATCGAAGTCACCGAGGACAACCGTTATGACATCGGTTGTATCGTCGGTAGCGGCATCGGCGGCTTTGCCACTTTATTTGAGGGCGTCAAAACGTTTATCGAGAAGGGACCACGCTTTGTCAGTCCCTTGCTCGTGCCGATGATGCTGCCCGATGCCCCCGCTAGCAAAATTTCGATGCGGTATGGGTTGCGCGGTCCCAACTTCGCGATCTCGACCGCCTGTGCGACGGGCAACAATTGCATCGGTGAAGCCACCGAAATGATCCGGCGGGGACAAGCAAAGATGGCGCTGGCGGGCAGTTCCGAAGCCGGCTTGGTGGATGTCGCCATCGCCAGTTTCAACAACATGACGGCGATTAGCCGCCGCAATGACGAACCAGAACGCGCCTCCCGCCCTTTTGACCTAGAGCGCGACGGCTTTGTCGTCTCGGAAGGTGCCGCCGTCATTATGTTGGAAGAACTAGAACACGCGCGGGCGCGGGGTGCCAAAATTTACGCCGAAATCTTGGGCTATGGGCATACTTCCGACGCCTATCATGTGACCGCCCCGCTCGAAAGTGGCGACGGTGCCGCCGAAGCCATCCGGCAAGCGATGGACGACGCCCAGATCATGCCCTCAGACATCGACTACATCAATGCGCACGGCACCAGCACCATGCTGAATGACCGTAGCGAGACGATGGCGCTCAAAGTGGCATTGGGGGAACAAGCCTATGAAATTCCGATCAGCTCTACGAAGTCGGTCACTGGGCATCTGATGGGCGCGGCGGGCGCGGTCGAAGCTGTATTTTCGGTCATGGCGATCCGCGACCAATTCGTGCCACCCACCGTCAATTTAGAACATCCCGACCCAGAATGCGACTTGAATTACACCCCCATCGTCGGTATTCGCAAAAACTTAAAGGTCGTCATGAGCAACTCATTTGGTTTTGGTGGACATAATGCCGTGTTGATTTTCGGCAAGTACAGCGCCAATGGTAAAAGCTAAAACCACAGCCTCACCCCGCCCCAGAAACACCGAACCGATCTACGCGCACATCGTCGGTTGGGGTGTTGGGCTGCCAGAACGCACCATGACCAATGATGATTTAACCGCTTTTGTCGATACCTCCGACGAGTGGATCAAAGCGCGCACCGGCATTCATGAGCGCCGCATCGCCAATAGCAAAGAAACGACTGCCACCCTCGGCTTAAAAGCAGCACAGGCGGCGCTCAACATCGCGGACATCTTGCCAACCGATATCGATCTGATCATCTGTGCCACCTCTTCGCCAGAATACATCTTCCCCAGCACTGCCAGCGTCATTCAAGCGTGGCTTGGGGCATCCAACGCCGGCGCTTTTGATCTCAGCGCGGCATGTTCCGGTTTTGTCTATGCGGTCGATATGGCAGCCCAATCGATCCGATCGGGTTCGATCACGACCGCCGTCGTCATCGGCTCGGAAACCTTCAGTCGGGTGATCGATTGGACAGATCGGGGGACGGCAATCCTGTTTGGAGATGGCGCAGGGGCAGTGGTCTTATCCGCCAGCAGCATCGAAGGCGGGGTCTTGTCCTCGGTCTTGCGCTCGGATGGATCGGGAGCGGAGATGCTCGGCATTCCCACCGTCGGCAGCATCGATATCGCCGACATCCCCACCATTGGCGTCAACGAGGGACACAAAATGGGCAAGATGCACATGAATGGCGGCGAGGTCTTCAAGTTTGCCATCCGTGTGATCGGTGAAAGCATCACCCAAGCCCTCGATCTCGCTGGTCTCACCGTCGCCGATCTCAAACTCATCGTGCCCCACCAAGCCAATTTACGCATCATCCAAGCGGCAGCACGTGCCCTCAAGGTGGACGAGTCGCTGTTCATGTGCAACCTTGATCGCTTTGGCAACACCTCGGCAGCGTCGATCCCGATTGCCTTGTGTGAAGCGGTGGCGCTGGGGCGGGTCGTACCGGGGGACAACATCGCTTTCGTCGGCTTTGGCGGGGGCTTGACATGGGCATCCATGATCGTGCAATGGAGCGATCCCCAATCCGAGGATCGTTCGCGGCTCTTGACCCGTCAGCGTCGCGAGATCAGCTATCGGGTGGCGTGGTGGCGTGCCCGCTTGATCCGCATCAGCCGCCAAATCGACGATCTCGTGCGGCGTATCCGTCCCCAACGCGGACGGATGGAACGCCTGCGCCGCAACATGGATCGGTCGGATTTTTGAGCCGTTCGCCCTCTTCCCACTGAAACAAAAAAGGGGGGAAGCACCGTATCGGCACTTCCCCCCTGATCGCTAACCCCTCACATTAATTACGCCGTTGTGCCAAGCTCAGATAGTACAGCAATTGCAACACGGCGGTGATCGCGGCGGCGACATAAGTCATAGCGGCGGCGGTCAACACTTGGCGTGCGCCACTGGAGTCTTCTGGGGCGGTCATCAAGCCTGCTTGCCGCAGCAACTTCAACCCGCGCAAACTGGCATCAATTTCGACGGGCAATGTCAAAATCATGAACACCACCATCACGCCAAACAGCGCGATGCCGACATACATCAACCCCGTGAAGTTGAGCAGCAACCCCGCGAAAATCATCATGTAGCCGATTTGAGGAGCAAAACGCACCCCCGGCACCAAAATTTGGCGCATCTGGATCAAGACCGAGCGTTCCTGATGCTGTTGCACATGCCCCAACTCGTGGGCAACGACCGCCATCGCCGCAACCGATGGTGTGGAGGCGATCCCCTGTGATAGGCGCACCACCCCGGCGGTTGGGTCATAATGATCGCTCAATTGACCGGGGGTAGCTTCCAGCGGCAAGCGCTGAACATCGGTGCTGCGGAAGATTCGCTCGGCAACTTCTACGCCGGAAATGCCCGAAGAATTACGCACTTTGCTCCATTTGTTATACGCCGAGGAGACAAATGCCTGCGCCAACAACGATAAGACCAGCGTCGGCAACGCGACCCAAATTAGGTAGTTCACATCGAAAAACATCGTGATGTACCCTCACTCTTCACTGTAATACGCCAATATCATATTACACGCACGTTCTAAAAATGTCGAAAATTCTCTTGGAAAATAGGCAAATGGTGGGACGCGCCGTTGCGCGTCCGCGAATTCATGGTCACAAACGGACGCCCCGTTGGTCGTCCCTACATAGAGAATCGCGTTTTTGCGCGCTGGTCTGTTCAAAAATTAGAACAGCAGTCTAATGTGACATTGGCGTAGATGCTGTTGGCGAATCAAAACAGGAGATGTTCCGTAGGGGCGCAATGCCTTGCGCCTCCACAAAAAAGACACGCCGACCCTAGATAAAATCAATTCGCCAACAGCATC
>JBBRTY010000320.1:0-4953 GCA_038248285.1 Aggregatilineales bacterium | reverse complement strand
TCCCGTCATAAAAATAATGGGCACTTGTGCCCATTCGCTTGTAGATGCGCGAAACTGGGCAAGCACTTCAAGTCCAGTCATATTCGGGAGCATGTAATCCAAGAGTATGCAGTCGAGTCGTTCCGTTTCGCACAACTCAAGTGCCTGCTCACCCGTAGAAGCCTCAATAATGGTGTAAATAAATTCAATCGACTTTCTTAATAAACGCTTTATGAAGAAACAGTCTTCTTTATTATCATCCACAATAAGTATATAATAGTTTTCCAAGATAAACCCACTCCTGCCTAAAAGGGGTATCTCACCCTCACTTGTTGAAAATAGCGTTAAACAACTATACACAGAATGCGAAACCAAATCAACAACATTCGCTTATATAATCTTAGATTTCGATGAGCAACGGTAGAAACTGAGCGCTTGGTGCGGTGGTATACACCCATGAGAGTAGGTTGATGAGAATGCCGCCTGTGGCTAAAACCTACTACGACGTTGACCACAAAGTGAAGGGGAGTGCGATGGTGCAAATAGGTAATCTGCGATTGGTTCTTCAGCTTTAGGGAGGGACCATTATAAAATATCATTTGATAACACTGCCACGCGAAACCAAAAATCTTCAAAAGACTTTATGGCTTCGGTAAATGCTGGATAATTCACGGGTTTTACCATGTAACTATTCGCACCATTTTGATAGGACGTTTCAATATCAATGGGGTTGGATGAAGTAGAGAGAATAATGACAGGAATTGATTTAAGGGAAGCCTGCCGTTTAACTTCTTTCAAAACATCACGACCATCGGTGCCGGGTAAATTAAGATCCAACAGAATCACTGACGGACGCTTATTATGTTCCCCAAAGTATTTGCCACGCCTGTAAAGAAAATCAAGTGCATCTTCACCATCTACACAACGATAGATTTCGCAATCAATTGATGATTTCTTAAGAGCGCGTAACGTCGCTTCAAAATCCTCGTCGCTGTCCTCTACTATTAATAATAGTCTTGTATGCTTGATCATCATAATTCTATTTTACTTTCTAAGTTAAAATAGAATGTGGTTCCTTGACCGTAAATTGACCGTACCCAGATATGTCCTCCATGTCTTTCTATAATTTTCCGAGCAATTGTGAGACCCGAACCCGTACCGCCACTGTATTCATCACGTCCATGTAAACGTTTAAAAATTCTAAAAATGGTTTCATAATGTTTTTCTAATATGCCAATGCCGTTATCGGTCACATAGAACACTGTCGGCGTTTCATCCAGATAACCAATTTCGATCCATTTGTCCTGTTTATCATTATATTTCATGGCATTGACGATCAAGTTGTTAAAAACCTCACCAATACGCACTTGATCACATACAATCGACGGCAAAGTACGGGGAATCCGTATTTGAACCCCGGCATCTTGAAGAGACAGCTCTAACAGAGCAAGCGTCTCTGTTAAGACATTTTGAAGAGATGTCTCTGAAAACGCAAGCTCCACCCTGCCAACACGCGAAAAATGGAGTAATGAATTGATTAAGTCTTCCATACGCTGGGTTAACCGGACGAGTGTGTTCAATTTCGAAACACCATCCTCATTTAGAATACTTTCGTAATCCTCGAGTAGGAACGAAGCATAGTTGTGAATGCCGCGTAATGGCTCCTTTAAATCGTGTGATGCAATATAAGCGAAAGCGTCCAACTCGCTGTTACTTTGTGCAAGGTCAGCATTCACTGATGCTAATCTCTCGATGTTTCGTAAGACAATACCAATAATGGCATTACGTACTTGTTCGGCGGCTTCCAACTCGTAAGGTTTCCAACGCAGTGATGTGTTTTCGACTTGCTGCTGCCATTTTTCAAAAGACTTCCTTGGCATAAGCCGCAAGTCACCGTTATCATCGATTTCAATCGGTTTGTTGGGATTACCTGCCCAATTTACCTCTTTAATGATTTCCCGACGGAACCACATGACATAACTTCCTTGTCCTTTGGAAATGGTAATGGCTAGCAGACCACTTCCAACACCTTTATAAGCACTTGCTGACGAAAATAGTTTTGAGAAGTTATGGGTCGCAAAAACGTCTTGTGAATTATTAGTAACCAGCCATTCAACGATGCTTCGTACCTGCTTTTCATTGGGGGTTTGACCAATCAAATGTATAGTATGATCAAGGCACAAAGCGGCTCCCTGCGCCCCTGTCATAGTCAGAATATCCTCTGTAGCCAGTAACCGGCTTACATAATCCCCTTCCGTTGCCAGCATTTCAATACAATGAAATTGGGCTGATTTAACCTTGACCTGATACTGGAAGTCATGACTTTCTTCGCGTGTTCCCAATTGAATCGAGAAAAGTTGACCTAAAAATTCGCACACAGTCCGCACTTCATAAGGTACAAAAATGGGTTCTCGATGATGACATGCAATCAAACCCCAAAGCTGCCCCTCTCTGACTAAAGAGATGGACATTGAGCCACCAACGCCCATATTTTTGAGATACTCAATGTGAACAGGGGATACACTTCTTAAGAAGCAATAGGTTTGATCGACAGGTTTACCAATTCTGGGGTGTAAAGATGGAACAATATCTATAGGCTGAGCATTGACATCCGCAATGAGACGAAGCCAGTTCAAAACATAGAGTTGACGCGCTTGTTGAGGAATATCCGACGCAGGATAGTGCAAGCCCCAAAAGGGTTCCATACTTTGTTCGACAGCTTCGGCAATAACCGTTCCATGACCATCTTCATCAAACTGATAGACCATTACCCGATCAAAATGGGTAATACGCTTGACCTCATGGACGATGAGTTGGCATAAATCATCGAACGACTGGGTTTCTTGTAAGGTCGCTGACGCTACTTGAACGAGTCCGTAAAAATTACCCAAGGCATGGGGCACATGGACGAAAGGTTCAAGTTCAAGAATAAGTAACCCGTCAGGGTTGCCGTGAACTACACCATTGAAGCGTTTTTGTTGGTTTTCAACATCAATCGTAATAGGGATTGGACGTATATATTTATTCTGTTCGTTGAAAAGGTGCTTCCGCACTTCTGCCACTTGCTCCGAAGGCATGATGGTATCCAGTCCACTACCCAGCAAAGACTCGGAGGTGCGGCTAATCAGCGCTGCTGCATTCGCACTGATTTGTGAAATGGTCAAATCCGGTTCAAGAACAAATAACAAGCCGTGCGGTTGAACTTTACCGAGAACACGAATAGGTTCGCGATCACAATTCGTTAGATCAACGCCGGGTAGTAAAAGTGGATCGGAAACAGTGATTTTAGTCATCGTTTTTCAATCGAAACCAATGGATTAGTTTTACAAAGGTTTCCTGTGCGCTATCAATGAATATGTTTTCATTCTCTTGCGTATTGACACGCTGTTCAACGATGTTCTTGAAGTTGAGCCACATTGTAGCGGTGTTTGTGCCATAAGCGTTAAAGAACGCCCCACCATGATCAATGGTTATTCCAAGCTTTGCGAGCTGTTTAGAGATAATTTGCCCACCCAAAGTCGCGCCTTCGACAACATACCAGCAGCCTAATGCACCAGCAAGGGAATGAATAGCTGGCAACTCATTACAGGTTTGCAATTGATCAATTGACTCGCTTTGCAACCCGAGTGCTTGGAGGTCACTCCTCAAATGAGGCACTTTGAGGCGCGTGTGAAACTCCAGAAGCTCAACGCCATCTACCATGGTTAGCTTATTCTCTAAAGGCTGATAAAAGCCATAAAAGATTTCCAATACCGAACGGTAGTGGTCAATATGAGCCAATTGGTTGAATATATCAACGCTTTGTTCAAGTTGATCATGTAAATGTTGGGTTTGCTGCTTTACTTGCAAGAAAATTCCCACGCCCATGCCCACTCCCACATCACAATGCATCAATACCTTCGCCACCAATGGCGCATAAAAAAGCGCGGTTTTCAGGTAAAGTGACATCTCTCACAAAACAAGAAAACCCATAAACGAAATTATAGCATTGACCGCCTGTTTGACACCACTGCTTTCACGAACGACTCTGCATCCAATTCGTGCGATTGTGCTGGCGCTATTATGCAAGAATGGACGACTTTGAACCAGTTGGGGGCTTCGATGAACCCACAACATCCCATATCATCATCGGCAACATCTAAGCGTACAACGACAACGCTGGCATTTCGGCGGATCGCGTCACTACAATCACGCGCGACGCCTGCGCCGCCGTGCGGATCAAATTGCTTAGAAGCGGCATCATGTCCGGCAATTCAAGGATCAGCGTCGGGGGCGGGTGGGGTTGCATGAGCGCCGTCACCCACCCCATCAAGCGCAGCGCGTCGTCGGATAGCGTATCAGTCGTTTGGGCTGCCGGGCTGCCCCATGCCCCCCACATCAAACGAATCTGCTCCCCGTGCTTGGGGGCAGGTTCCGGCGTAAGGACAAAATCATCAAACAACGGCACTGCCTGTTGGATCGTGGTGCGTATGTCCGCATAGCGGTCGGGGTCTCCCTGCTGAATGGCGTACAGCACCGCCGCGAGGTTTTCCCCATTGGGGCGCAGTCTTGCCGAGTCTTTGACCGCCCATGCCCGCCGGATCCATGCCGATGCCGTGACATTGCGGAAATGAAAGAGTCCCCAACCGGAGATCGCGCCGTAGACGATCTTGGCGATCATCCCCCGTGCCGCGCGGCGTTGATCTTTGAGGGCGGATTCGGCGTGCCCCGTTCCTAGCGTCAAGCGTTGATCCGCCCCCACCCAAAAAAGCTGTTCATTGACGAAGACCAGCCCGCCCGCGGGTGTCGGCGCGAGGGTGAATTCATAACCGTATTGCCCGAAGGTGAGGGCGCTGTGACACTCCGCAACCGCTAAAGCGGCGCGGCTTCTTGTGGAGTCGTGTCTCTGGCGAGTCTTTCGGCTCCAAATAGCCACGTCACTGACAGCAAGCGATCACGATTCTCGCTTTCACGAGCTACTTGCCGGGTGTCCCC
>JBBRTY010000319.1:0-4962 GCA_038248285.1 Aggregatilineales bacterium | reverse complement strand
GCCCGCAACGGAGATCGTTGGTGGGGCGGATTAGGCGCTTGTCAAATGTTATCAACTCACATTGTCCCCGCGCCGAATATCCGCCCTTTGAAACCCCACATTTCCCCCGGTACCATGACGAGCATATTTTGCACTAAAGTGAAATCCACCCCTGTGGCGTTATACCTTTGACCTGCGCATGGCATGTGCCCCGCCATTCGCGCGAAATCAGTTCTCTGGTATGATTATTACAGATTCCGTTCTGACAAGTTTGAGGCTATCATCACGTCTGACCAGCCCATTCCCTACCCGCAAGGGGTCGCCCGTCTGCTGCTGCGATTGCCTGTGTGGGGTTATCGCCTCGGTCTTGGGGACGCCTTTGATTCTGTCCAAATTATGGCGTTGACCACGCGCGGACGCACCAGCGGGCTTGCCCGTCACACCGCCATCGAATATCGCCAACATGGCAGCAAAGTCTATGTGATATCGGCATGGGGGCAGCGCCCTCACTGGTATCAAAACCTCATCCACGACCCGCATGTCATGATCCAGCGCGGTTCCCGCTTGACGAGCGCCGTCGCCTGTCCAGTCACAGACGCGGGCGAGGCACTGCGCGTCTTACACTTGTTTCGACGGCGTGCCCCCGGCATTTATGACGCCATCATCGCCCGTTTAAGCGACCGCACCTCCGTTAACGCGCGCTCCTTGCCCGATGTCACGGGGCAAATCACCATCGTGCGCCTTGATGTGGTGCCGGGTGGGGGGCACAATATGCACCTTTTGCCGGGCATCACCGCCGATACCCGTTGGGTGCTACCGACGGTCGTGGTGCTAATCCTGTTGCTGCTGACATGGCTTTTTGTGACCCTGCGTGCCTTGCTGCGGCGCACCTCCTAAAGACATGGAGAATCCCCCGTGAGGATCGGCGCTAAACGAGAGGCAGCACGGGCGGGCTTACGACGCTTTATGTGGAATGCTCTAGTGCGCTTGTATCCCCCCGTCGCGCTGGCAGTTGGCGCTCCCGCTGGGATCTGCTTGCAGACGTTGACCAGTGCCGCCCGCCCCAGCACCCAACGCCTTCATCTGCGCGACTTGTTCATGGAGGGGCGACGTTACTACATCACCCCGACGACTCAAGGTTTTCGTATGACCAGCGATCACCGCCCCATGTGGGCACGGCGCGGACAACGGTCGCGGGTGGCAGCATATGTGGTCGGCACTTTCACCGGTTTGCAAGGCGACGATGGCATCACGCTTGTGCGTTTGCGCGCCCGCATGTACACCCTTTACACCTTAAGCGCTTTCCTCGTGCCCACATTTTTCACTTCCATTTTGATTTACATGCCTTGGCATCGCGTCATCATCGTGGCGATCATCGTGATGATGTTCACCAGTTCATGGTTGGGGCACCGCATGAACGCCGCCATGCAGGTGAATGAGATGATCTATTTTGTGCAAAAGGCTTTTGAAGACCTGCCGCCGGTGGAGGTCAAAGAACTGCCGATACACGAAGCTGATGTCGTCATGCCCCCCAGTGATTTTATGGCGGAATGGGCACGTTTCTACCGGATGCACAGCGAGGAAGAGGGGCGTGAGGATTCGGGCATATAAACCCGTCCATGCCCTAAGCAGTTTATTGAATGTTTCCCGACTTGTGCGATAATCAGTGCCATTGAGATTGCCTACCAGCAAGGGATTGCCCCATGAATCAAGAATCGCGCACTATCATAGCAGCCATGCTCCTCGTCACGGCATTGTTCGTCATCATGAATCGTGTCGTCACCGCCGCCCCGCTAGGGGATTGGTGGCTGGCGTTGGCATTGATCACCGTCGGCATTGGTTTTGCCCTGTCCACCCGCCTTGATTTTGCGCGCGGCTTAACAGTGGCAGAGGTGGCAGAACTTCAGCCCGCGCTTGCCACCCCGCGCACCCACGTTTTTGAACTGAACGCGACCGCCAGCGCCGCCGAACAACTCACCAGCGCGCAAGCTGCGCCGATCTTGCCGATGGGCGATGCCTCCACCAGTGCTGTCGAAACCGCCGACTTAGACATTGACGAAGCGGTGATCGTCACCGAGCCGGCTCCCCCGCCGATGGATGATGCCCCCACCGACGACGCCCCCACCGATCCTGTTATACCACCAGCGACCACCAACGAAGGGTAATTGTTTATGAGCCTCCTTGATACCGAGCGCGCACTCCGTTCCTTGCGCAAGACACCCGTGATCCTGCATTCGTTTCTGAAAGATGTCGATCAAGAGCGGGCAATGACCGCCATCGATGGACCCGACGGCTGGAGCGTGCTAGAGGCGCTGTGCCACCTCAATGATTTTGCGCAGATTTTCGCGGGGCGCATCGATACCATGCTGGCGACTGATCATCCCACCTTCGCGCTGGTCGATCACCTCGCGCTGGTGGTGGACAATCGCTACAGCGAGCAAAATTTCGAGGCGGTCTGGGAGCAATACCTTGAACGGCGGCGGGCGCTCGTGGCGCTCCTCGTCACGCTCGAACCCGCAGCATGGCTGCGCACGGGGGTGACAGGGGGCGGGGTCGAGACCACTGTCCTAGAGATCGCCTATAACGTGTTCATCCACGATATCACCCATGCCGAACAGATGATTCGCTCACTAGGGCTGGCGACAGATTTGATTTAAGGCGTTCCCCAATTTACAACAGTGCGTGGGGTATGCGCGCTCACCATACCCCCACAAGGAGACATAGCATGACCCTCGACCTTCATGCGTTGCGCCGTGCTGCCGAACAAGCGGCATATGCCGCCGGACAAGCCGCCATGCGCACCTTTGGCAGTGCCCACGACGAAACGACCAAATCGGGCATCTACGATATCGTGACCGAGGGCGACCGCGCCTCGGAAGCGGCAATCCTGCCGATCTTGCGCGCCCACAGCCCCTACCCCATCCTCAGTGAGGAAGGCGGCGGCGAGGAATTTGAGTCCCCCTATGCGTGGCATCTCGATCCGATTGATGGCACCACCAATTATGCCAACAACCTGCCCCACTTCTCGGTCAGCATCGCGCTGGCAGATCGCGATCTGGTGCCGCTGGTGGGGGTGGTCTTAAATCCGGTCACGGGAGAATTGTTTAGCGCGGCGCGCGGGCACGGCGCGACCTTAAACGGGCGTCCGATCCATGTATCGCCGTCGGCACACCTTAACCAGTGTGTGGTGGCGACGGGTTTCCCGACGGGCAAGCGCACACTGACCGACAACAATATTGATGCCTTCATCGCCGTGCTGCCGCGTGTGCGGGATGTGCGCCGTTTCGGTTCCGCCGCGCTGGATCTGGCATTTGTGGCGGCGGGGCGTTTTGAAGCCTTTTGGGAAAGCAACATCCACAGTTGGGATGTCCTCGCCGGTTTATTGCTGGTCACCGAAGCCGGCGGGCGTGTCAGTGATTATGACGAGAACACGACCCACCTGTACACAGGGGCGCAAGTCATGGCGACCAATGGGCACATCCATGACGCGCTGTTACTGACGGTGAACAACGCTAGGCGTTAGGTTTTGCCAACTGCGCTTGCAAGCGCACGCGCAACCGTTGCATCGACGGTAAGCGCTGCATGTTGATGAGTAGCACCGAGAACAAGATGATCACGCCCGCCAGCACTGCCTGACCCGTGATCATCTCGTTCGCCAGCACCGCCCCCAAGATCACCGCCACCACCGGATTGACATAGGCATACGTCGCCACGCGCGAAGGCGTTGTCACCCGCAGCAACCAGACATAGGCGCTAAACCCCAAAGCCGAGTTGAAAATCCCCAAATAGATCATCGCCGCGACTGAACGAAAGGTCACCAACGACGGGTCGAAGCTGTTCAATTCGCCCGTGATGAGGCTGACCCCCACAAGCATCACGCCGCCGCACAGCAATTGTGTCCCCGTAGCCATGGTGGGCGAAGGCGCTAAGTCGGCACCGCGCATATAGAGCGATCCGCCCGTCCAACAGATAGCGGCAAATAAAATCGCGAGGGCACCCAACGGGTTGGTGATCGTGCTTTCGCCGCCCGGATTGACCAGCATCACAATGCCGACAAAGCCGACGATCACGCCGATCATGGTTTGTCCGGTGGGTGCCGTGCCGCCCCGCCGCAGCCAATTGAGCAGTACCATCCATAAGGGTGTGGTCGCCAACAGCACCGCCGCCATGCCCGACGGCATGCCCAGATTTGCCACCGCGTAAGCGATGGCACCGGCGTTGAGGACGAATAAGAAGAAGCCAGCAATCGCCGCCGAGCGCCACTGTGGGCGAGTGGGGAAGGCAGCGCCCCCGCGCCGCGCCAATAGGGTCAGCACCAAGCCGGCGAGTCCTAAGCGGGTGCCCATCATGAAGAAGGGCGGGATCGTTTCGGTGGCGAAATGAATGGCGATATAACTCGATCCCCATACGATGTAGATCGTCAGAAAGGCGAGCAAAAGCAACCATGTGGACGGTTTTTGCTGAGAGATCATGCGTACAGCTTTCACAAGGCAACTGAACAGCGAATTGAGAACATTGTGACACTCCGCAACCGCTAAAGCGGCGCGGCTTCTTGTGGAGTCGTGTCTCTGGCGAGTCTTTCGGCTTCAAATAGCCACGTCACTGACAGCCAGCGATGGCGGTTCTCGCTTTCACGAGCTACTTGCCGAGTGTCCCCCAGAACTAACGGCGGTCCGTTTGGGAAAAACCTTCACGGGTCGCTGAACCTTGATCGTCGTTGGCAGATCGGGGCTGTTCATCATTGCTCCGGTCATGCCCATCCGTCGGATGTTGAGGGCACCCACCATATCACGGGGGATGGTATGGCTACACAGCGTGCAGCGATACGCTCGGCGGCACTTGTGCCGCGCTCCACAAACCGGGCAGGTTTGGGACGTATAGGCTTCGCAAACTTCGGTGGCTCCCGAAAGTTTATAAGTCAGTTGTTGGATGATCTTGCGATTACAGGCGCTACTCACCTGCTGCGCCTGTCTGCTCCCTATC
>JBBRTY010000318.1:0-4974 GCA_038248285.1 Aggregatilineales bacterium | reverse complement strand
TTTCACTGTACATCGACCCGTTGAGGGTATTGAAACAGCGACAGCCACGTCATACAAAACAGAGTAGCCCAGTTTCACTGTACATCGACCCGTTGAGGGTATTGAAACCTAGGTAAGTGGCTTCGGTGTCGTTCTCGGCAATATGTTTCACTGTACATCGACCCGTTGAGGGTATTGAAACCAACGTCGGCGGCTGCCACCATGGCTGCTATCCTTAATGTTTCACTGTACATCGACCCGTTGAGGGTATTGAAACATCGTAGTCGCGGAACGCGCGTTGGGCTGTTGCCCGCCGCCGATGCGTCAAAATTCCTCATTTCTCCCGTCTTTCCCCCTGCTGTTATAACCGCATCGTGCGAACGTCCGTGTCTTATGGTAGCATCATGGTTTGCTTCCCCAGCACAGGGCTTGATGGTTATCCTAGCAATGACAGAATTAGCAGACCTTTATCGGATCGACAATTTTATCGACACTTTCGCGCTCGGTCATTATGCCCGCGTCCTCGACGCGCATGATCGCCGGCGCTCGCAATCCGTCGCGTTCAAAGTCCTGCGCCCAGAGCATCTGAGCGGCAGCGAACCCCGTTGGGAATACCGCGCCTTCGCCGCCGAAGCCGATCTCTTGATGCGCCTTGCCGACAGCCCCCACGTCGTTAATTTGCTGGAATGCGGCTTTTTGGACGCGCCGGGCGAAGCCCCCGTCGGCGGCGAGATCGTCTCGTATGCACTCGATGTGTTGGCGTTCACCCACGCGATGGATGAGTTTTTCGCGCGCGGCTGGCGTCCCTATTTGGTGCTGGAGAATTTGGCGCGCACCGACAACCTGTTCTACCAGATGCGCCCCGACCGCTCCGGCACCCGTTTTCGCTTGCCCACCGAAGAAGGCTTGGCGTTGGCTCTGCAATTTGCCGAAACGCTCAAGGTGGCGCATCGGCAAAATATCGTCTATCTGGATCACAAGCTAGAACACGTCTACTGGAATGGCATCCACCTGCGGCTGATCGACCTGAACAGTTCCCGCTTGCTCACCGGCAGCGAGCGCTCCAATGAACGCGCCTTTGTGGGCGATATCCACAATTTATGCGTGGGCATCTTATACCCGCTGTTCACGGGGCTATCTCCGCAAAAGACCGCCATCCGCCCCCAACCTGGCTCCATGAGCGAGGTCGAAACGCGCTATCAAGATGTGACCGCCCTCGATTTTGGCGTCGAACCGAGCTTGAGTGGGGCGCTCCAAGATTTGCTGCAACGCGGTGCCGCCCATGATGTCGGCAACATCGACGCCTTCATTGATGGCTTGCACGCGGTGGCGTGCCTGCATGGGTGGGACTTCCCCAAGCATTACACCAGCCCCGCCAGTCGCGATGTGCGCACCCAAATGCGGGCGGGCATCAGCCGCATTCGCAAAGGGCAAGATTTTCTGCGCGAGGCGCGTGATTTATTCCGTGAAGCCGCCATCCAAGAGGATATCACCGAAGACCTAAATGGCGAATTGCGGCGCTTGGTCAAGTCGGTCAATGAAATGTTGCAGGGGCGTGTGATTCCGTAAACGCGGATCACTTTTGGTGGGGCATGATCGCTCATGCCCTCCAGACCCCACAGTCCCACGTCGTCCTAGATGAGGTCGCTTCTAAACGTGAACTTTCGATATGTTTCCGCCTTGTCTCGTGGGGCGCTGGTGGTAATGCTGGGCGTGCTGATGACGGCATGTAGCGCCCCCACGCCGCTACCGATCCCGACGCTGGCACAACTCGCGACCGCGACCGCCACTCACATCATGACCACCATCCCCCCAACCGCGACGATCCGCAGCACTGCCACCCCCCCGCCCCCGACTGCGACCAACACCCGCCGCCCACCGACCCAAACCGCGCTCCCGCCGACTGTCACGAACACCTCAACACCGCCCGCAACGCCAACGCTGGAGATCGTGGCGACCGAGCGCCCATTACAAACCATCGGCGCGGGCAGCTTCCCGACGCCGCGCCTTAGCCCCCAACCGACCAATACCGCGACCAACTCGCCGACCCCCGTCGTCACCGCCACGCCCGAAGTCACGTCGAGCGCGGTGCCGACCGTCGCCCCCATTGGCGACGCCTCGATCACCTATACCAATCAAGTGATCAATGTGCTGCGTGAGCCAGCGCTGAGTGCCGAAATTGTGCGGGCGGTGGCAGGTGGGGACAGCCTGTTTTTGATTGGGCGCGCATGGAATAACGAGTGGTATGAAGTCCGCTTGTTTGATGGCACGACCGGTTGGGTATATGGGCTATACCTTGTGATCTGGATGACCGCCGAGCGCTTGGCGGTCACATGGCAAGAGCCGACGCGCCCGCCCATGGCACAAGTGTCGGGCTTTGGGTTAGGGGGGCATGTCATGAACATGAACGCCGACGCCTTTGGCATTGCCCGAAGCGCGGGTATGACCTGGATTAAGGTGCAGCATCGCTACTATCACGGCGAAACCGCCTCGTCGGTCGCCCCATTGATCGCCAGCGCGCACCGTGCTGGCTTTCGCTTGCTGTTGGGCATCGTCGGCGAACGGGGGCAGGTCGCCAGCATCCCCAATTACAACGCCGCCTTTGCCGCGTTTGCGGCGGGTGCCGCCGCCGCCGGAGCCGACGCTATCGAAGTGTGGAACGAACCGAACATCGACCGCGAATGGCCCAGAGGTTTCATTCACGGGGGCAATTACACCCAACTGCTGCAAGCGGCTTATCTCGCCATCAAAGCGGCGCACCCGACCACGATTGTGATCAGCGCTGCGCCCGCGCCAACTGGCTTTTTTGGTCCGGCGGGGTGCGGGGAGGGCGGTTGTAACGATGATATTTTCCTCAAGCAGATGGCATTTGCCGGGGCGCAAAATTATGTCGATTGCGTGGGGTTGCATCACAATGACGGTATCGTCTCGCCCACCCAGATGAGCGGCGATCCGCGTGGCAATTATCCGACCTACTACCTACGTGGGGTGATCAGCCGCGTGCCGTTTGAGTTCAACAGCCGTCCGGTGTGTTTAACCGAGGTCGGCTATCTGTCGCCCCAGGGGTATGGGTCGCTGCCGCCTAATTTTGGATGGGCGGGCAGTACGACGGTGGCGCAGCAAGCGCAATGGTTGGGCGAGGCGGTGGGGGTGGCGCGTTCTACCGGGCGGGTGGCGATTTTCATCGTGTGGAACATTGATTTTGATGTTTACACGTTTGAAGACCCGATGGCGGGCTATGCGATTCGGCGTCCGGGCGGCAGTTGTCCGGCGTGCGACACCTTATCGGCGGCGATGCGCTAGAGGTGTTTCTGCGTGTGATACACTAAAACTGATATCATTCAGCAGATCAGGTCTTATGGAAAAAATTTCACTTTCTCGGCAGGTTATCGCGCGCGTACTTTCGGACGTGTTCAGCCCGCCGGTTGTTTGGGGTGTTTTATCGATCCCCATCGCCGTGCGTGCTGCCGGTTCGGTGTCGCTGGCGGTGCCGTGGGCAATCATTTACATTGTCTTTGTGTGCATCTTGCCCGCTGTCTATATCGTGGTACAGGTGTTGCGCGGCAAAATCACGGATATTCATGTGCGCGTGCGCCAACAACGGATATTGCCGTTTTTGATCACCGTAGGGTGTTCGGCATTGGCATGGGCGCTCTTGTCGGTGTTGGGGTCGCCGCTGCTATTGACGCAGTTCGCGCTGATCACGACCCTTCAGGTGTTCATGATCTTGGTCATCACCTTGTGGTGGCAGATCAGTTTGCACGCGATGAGCATTATGACGGCGGTGATCGTGGTGGGGGCGCTTTATGGCTTCGCCCCGGCACTGGTGGCAACCCCGCTGATCCCGATTGTGGGCGCGGCGCGGGTGGTGTTGCGGCGTCACACCGTGCAACAGGTCATCGCTGGGGGCTTGTTGGGCGCGGCGATGACCTTGACCATGGTGTTATTGATGGGGATCAGTTTTTGAGCAAAAAGCGTAAGGCGTCCGGTAAGCGGCGTGCCCAAGCGCTTTCGGTATGCCCCGCGTTGACCTCGACCACATGCTTGACCGTGACATCGGGCTGATAGCCTTTTTTGATCAATAGATCGTGCATTTTGTGGGCGCTGTGTTCTAGGGTGCCGTTGTCCAAATAGAGTTTGCCCGGCAGGGTGGGCGCTTGCTCCACCGTGTTGTAGATGGCACCGCCCCCCACCCAAAACGCCGGACTCATCGCCCCGGCAAAGCCGAAGGTATCGCGCGCGGCGAAAAAGGCGTATAGGCTGATCAAGCCGCCGAGCGACGACCCCATGATGCCCGTATGCGCCCGATCTGGGCGTGTGCGGAAGTCCTGATCGATGAGCGGCTTGACCGTCTCTTGCAAAAACTGGACATAGCGCTGTCCTTGTCCGTTCCAAAAGGACGGAAACGGGTTGTATTCCGACACACGCCGCTCGCCGGTATGATCCAGCGCCACGATGATGGCTTCGACGTGTTCGTCGGCAAGATGCCGCATGGTTTCGTCCACGCGCCAATCTTGACCGCCAAAAGCGGTGCCATGATCAAATAAATTTTGTCCGTCCTGCATATAGACGACAGGATAACGCCGGTCAGGGTGGTGGTGATAGCTGGCGGGCAGCAGGACATGCAGATCCCGCGTGTTGTCGAACTGAGAACTGTAGAAGTCGGGGACGGTCAGCAAGTCGCCGACCACCGCCGGATTATGCCAGACAGAACGCACGGGATACGGTCGCCATTGAGCCAACGCTAAAGCCATTGTCGCCTCCAGATGTTACAGCTCATATTGTAAAACGTCCCATATCATATCACGCGGGGCGTTAGCGGCGTGTAAACAATTGGTGAGCGATAGGGGCGCAGGGGGTGCATTTCACTTGGGTGCATCGCTATGATTTCATAACAGGTAAACGGGCGGATATTCGGCGCGGCGACTCTTGGGGTTGGGGATTTTTCCACGAGCGCCTAATCCGCCCCTACATTTACGTTGATGAGACGATAGG
>JBBRTY010000317.1:0-4991 GCA_038248285.1 Aggregatilineales bacterium | reverse complement strand
GGGGACACCCGGCAAGTAGCTCGTGAAAGCGAGAATCGTGATCGCTTGCTGTCAGTGTCGCGGCTATTTGGAGCCGAAAGGCTCGCCAGAGACACGGCTCCACAAGAAGCCGCGCCGCTTTAGCGGTTGCGGAGTGTCACTGGCACTCGTCGTCGGTGTTGGCGGTTTCTTCGGCTTGAGATCGCTACTGAACTTGAAATCTGATTTGCGGACTGAGCTAAAACTAGAACTTGAAAAAGATCGCTTGCCGCTTGTAGCCCAGCAAAACGAATTTGCGGAGGTATTGAGCGAAGCTAAAAAAGCGCCGCAACAATTTGCGGAAATCCGCCGGCAAAATGACCGCGCTATCCGCGCGATGACGCTGGTACAGTTGGGGGAACAACAAATGCGCGAGGGAAATCCTGAAGCCGCTTTGCGCACCTTCCAAGAAGCGTTTGCGCTGGATTCCACCAACCGCGCCACCAACTATTACTTGGGTGAACTGTACATCATGCAACGTGACTTAAAACAAGCTGCCACCCATCTCGAAAACGCCCACATGAACTACAGTTCCGAGACGGATTCAGAAGTTGTCCCGTTCGTCAGCGATGAATTATCGGACGAGGTGTTAAGTGGCATCTTATTCCCACCAGCGACTGCGGCATTGGCATATGTCTATCGCTTGACGGGCGATAAAGTGTATAAAAGCATGGGCAATGTGAACGAACGCAATAAATTCTATGGGCGCGCGGTGGATTATTATTCACGCGCGTTAGAACAAGACCCCCATGTCAAAGACATCAATGGCGAGTCAGTTCATGGCATGTTGGGCGCGCTCCATCGCCAATGGGGGCATCGTGAGGAAGCGATTCACCATTATAAAGAAGCCGCAAAACTGACGCCTTCGCGTTCGTATCCCTTTAACAACTTGGCAATGATTTACTATGGAAAAGGGGATGTCGAAACGGCAACCCCTTATTTTGATGAGGCGATCCGGTTGTCGAAACAACGGATTGATAACCATCCGACCGATTATTGGGCATATTTCGACCTGATCAATGGACATCTTGCCTGTGCCCGCCCGGATGAGGCGATCAAGACCTTCAACGATATTTTGCCGAGAATCGGCGTTCGGGGACCTTTAGAGTCGTTTTTGAACGGGTTGCAAGTGTTGGCGCGGTCGCCCCGCCCGCCAGAACCGATCATCATTGTGAATGATTTAATCACACAGGTGCAAGAAGAATTCAATAGGTTGGACAGCAAAAATGACCCCGCCAAAGGAGCATCATGACCCGTCGTTTCAAACTCACGCTCACCCTCCTCGTCGTCTCGCTGTTGTGTCTAAGCAGGACAACCAGCATGTTGGCGCAGACCGATGCGCCGCCAACTAGTGCCCCGACCGCTGAGGCGGCACAGGGCGGGGACAGTGCGGGGACAACCGCAACCCCGAGTCCTGATGAGGTGGTCGCGGCGGCGGGTCAGGCTTTGAGACGCTCAGACGACTTGATTGATAATGTCGGGCTGGTCTTAAATTTCTTTGAAGTCTTGGCAGGCGTCGCGACGCTCATCCTTGCGGCTGGTGCGATCTTCGGCTTTACCTCGATTCGTGAACTGCGCCGCGATGTGGAAGGAGAACGCACACGCATTGAAGAGTCGCGCAAGGACATGGAAACCACCATGCTCGCCACCCGCGACGAGTTGCAACGGCTGGAACGTGATTTTGAAATCCGTCTGCGGACGGGCTTAGATGCCTTTGACCGCCAGCGTGAATCGGCAGAGGCGATGCAAGCCAAAATCGAAGGCGAAATCTTGGCGGTGCGCAATCGGGGCGACCGCGCCATCCGCGCCCTGACGCTGGTACAACTGGGCGAGCAACAGATGGAAGAGAGTAACTGGCAAGCGGCGAAGCGCACTTTTGAAGAAGCCTGCAAGCTCGACTCGGATAATCGCGCCGTTAATTATTACTTGGGCGAATTGTTCATCATGCAGCGCGACCTGACCAAGGCGGAATTTCATCTGCGCAAGACGGAGGACGAAGACGAAAAGGGGAATATTTACCCACCTGCCGAAGCCGCGCTCGCCTATGTGCTGCGCTTGCAGGGCGATAACGAGGCACAGATCAATTCTCGCAACGAGTATTATTCTGCTGCGGAACGGCGCTTCTTGAAGGCGCTGCGCGTGGATGACTTCGTGCGCGATATCAATGGCGAATCGGTGTACGGCATGTTGGGCGCGCTTTATCGCCAGTCGGGGCGCATTGATGATGCCATTCGTTGTTATGAAAAAGCGGCGGCGATCACGCCGGATCGTTCCTACCCGCTCAACAACCTCGCGATGCTCTATTTTCGGCGCGGCGATGTCGAAAAAGCGGTGCCCTATTTTGATAAGACCGTCGTTTTGGCGGAGAAGCGCATCGACAATCACCCGACCGATTATTGGGCATATTTTGACCTGATCAATGGCTTGTTGGCGTGTGCCCGTTCGGGTCAGGCATTAAACACCTTTGATGAAGTCTTGCCGAGGATCGGGGTGCGCGGACCGTTAGAGTCATTTTTGAACGGTTTAACGGTGTTATCGACCTCGCCCCGCCCGCCCCAACCGCTGACGATCACGCAGTTGATGATCGAGCGCGTGGAGCATGAACTGCAACGGTTGGAGAGCAAAAAGGAAACAGACGCGGATACCCTCGACTTCAACGACGATTGATCGGTTGCGGTGGGGCGCGGGTGCGGTATAATGACCCCTAGAAAAGGATGGCGGGCAGTCTATAGAGTGCCCGCCATCCAGCATTCCCCCTCATCCGTTGAAGAAGATTAGTTGTGCCCGATGCAAACACTCGATGAACGTCAAGCGCCGATCTCGTCCGACCTGTACGACGAATCATATTTTCGCACCGCCTGTGAAGGCTATGATGAGTTTAACCAAAGCGAAGGGCTGCACCTTTCGCGGCGGTTGACCTCCGCCTTTGCGCTTGCCACGATCCAGCCGGGCATGAAAGTGCTTGATGTCGGCTGTGGACGGGGCGAGATTTTGCGCCATACGGCACAGTTAGGCGCAGATGCCTATGGCATTGATTATGCGGCGGTGGCGGTGCATCTCTCGCAGCAGGTGATCGAGCCGATCAACGGGGTTGCCCCCGGTCATACGGCGGTGTTTCAGGCGGATGCCAAAAAACTGCCCTTCCCGACTCATCATTTTGACCGCGTGTTGATGTTTGATGTAGTCGAACACCTCCATCCATGGGAACTGGATCAAGCGCTTGCCGAAGTCCGGCGGGTCTTAAAACCAAAGGGACACTTCGTCATCCATACCGCGCCCAACATTTGGTATGACCGCTATGCCTATCCCGTCGTCCGCCGCGTCCGCACGATCATGGGACAAGGGGATAAATATCCCAAGAATCCGCGCAATTTCCTCGTGTCGGTCAACGAGCATGTCCATGTCAACGAACAATCGATGTGGAGTATGAGCCGTACCCTGCGCGCCAATGGCTTTCGCGGCAAGGTCTGGCTAGAAAGCCCACCCCAACAGGGTGGCGAAAGCGCCGTGATCGATAATCTGCGCACCTTCGTGTTTCGTGTGCCGCCCTTCCGCTGGTTTTTCGAGCGCGAGGTATTTGCGGTCGTTACCCCTGTCGTCCAAGAGTAATCTACCTATCCTATGCGCGATAAACGCCCTGTTGATGAACTGAGTATTGAAGAGCTGGAGCGCGTCCTCGCCATCAAACGGCGCGAAGAACGCCAAACCCAACTGGAGCGGATGCGCCGTTCTGGTCGGGTGATCGATTCGGTGGAGGTGCCACCAGTGCCTATGCCCACATCCCCACCCAATGGCGGTGTTCATGACCCTGTGGCGGCGGCATTGGCGGCTATGACGCGCGTTGAACCTCCAACGCGCGTTGAAGTTCCAGCGCGGGTCGAATCCTCCCCCCGCGGCGAGGACGCCTCCACTTCAAATGCCCCCAAAGCCAAGACCAGCCGCCCGACGCCCGCGCCGCGCATCACCTTTGCCGATGGGGCGGGGGTGCCGCACTTTGACGACGCCGGGGCAATCGGTTTTGAAGATGATGCCGCCCTGCCCGCGCCGCGCCCAGCCAACCCGCGCGCGACCCGCCGCTGGATGGACCGTTTGTTGCTGCTGGTCGAGGTAGCAGCGGTGGTGTTGATCGGGTTTATCGCCGTCAATCTGCTCAGCGCGATCACGACCCTAGAACGCGAAACCGCAGAAGCGCAGCAGGTTGCCGACGAACAACGACGCTTGACCATCCCCACGCTTGCGCCCACGCCCACCTTGCGGCTCGATCAAGTGGTATTGCCCGGTGGTCACATCTACGTGGCGGGTTCGGAACCACAATTCAACTTCAACGAGGTGCCGACTCATCTCCATGCCCGTGTGAATTCGGAATGGGTGCAGCCGGTGATCAGCCGCCCGCCGCGCACCAGCGAAACGGCGCTCTCGTTGATCGTCCCCAAACTTGAACTCAATGGCGCTATTGTGCAAGGTGTGGATGTCGATGCCTTACGGCAAGGCGTCGGGCAACTTCCCAATGGCGTCCAGCCCAGTGACGAGACGGGCAATGTCGTTTTTGCGGCGCACAACGATGTCTATGGGCAGTTGTTCCGTTACCTCGATAGATTGGTTGCGGGCGACACCTTCCAGATTCAAACTCAATCAACAGTGTTCACCTATCGCGTCACAGAAACGCGCTTGGTCGCGCCCAATGATGTCTATGTGATCGATGATCGTCAGGGGGCGACGGCGACCCTGATCTCGTGCTATCCTTACCAAGTCAACACCCAACGCATCGTTGTTTTTGCCGACCGTATTTCGTGATTTCAGGGATGATGGTGCGCGTCCCTAAACCCTAAATCGTGACTACTCAGGTATAGAAACAGAATAAAATAAACAGAGAGGCATGAAAACGTGAAGAAAAAAGGGAAAATATCCCTCGAAACGTGGATGTAGGGGTGGATTAGGCGCATGTCAATCGTTTGTTAACATGAAGGTTCGCG
>JBBRTY010000316.1:0-4997 GCA_038248285.1 Aggregatilineales bacterium | reverse complement strand
TATAGCATAGCGCCCCCTAGTCAGCCCCTCACCCCCACCCCTGAGGGTGCATTTCACTTTAGTGCAAAATATGCTCGTCATGGTACCGGGGGAAATGTGGGGTTTCAAAGGGCGGATAATCGGCGCGGGGACAATGTGAGTTGATAACATTTGACAAGCACCTAATCCGCCCCTACAACGATCTCCGTTGCGGGCACCTAACCACAATAGGGCGGGTTTGTTTTTTGTTCCCAACCCCTATCGTCTCATCAACGTAAATGTAGGGGCGGATTAGGCGCTCGTGGAAAAATCCCCAACCCCAAAAGTCGCCGCGCCGAATATCCGCCCGTTTACCTGTTATGAAATCATAGCGATGCACCAAAGTGAAATGCACCCATGCGGTATCTACCCAGCCCTCACTCGCCCGACCGCAGGTCGGATGTGATGACGGGTCCCTGAGCAGTGACGATGACGGCAATTTTATTCAAACAACAAAAGGGCGACCGCATTCAGGGTCGCCCTCAATCCCTAACCCCTGCCCTTATTCCACCATCAAATCCCCCGATAGCCAAGGCAGCCCAAAGCCGATCACTAGATGCCCCGCCTCGCCAAGGGCGTCCCCCATTTCGGTGACATTACGATATTCCCACCAATGATCGGGGCTGCGCAGCACTTGGACGCCGAAGTCCTCGACCACGAGCGCACTGAGCAAGCGCCGCACCGAGTGGGGATGACGGCTCAACTTGCCCGATGCTTGATCGCTGCGCGCGAGCGTCACCCGAAAGCGCCCGAAGTCGCCCTCACTGTAATGCAAATGTTGATAATCGATGGCGGTGTACATGCCCGCATAGTCGCCGCTGTCCAGTTGTTTGCTATAGCGGAACATGCCCCCCGCCCATTGGGTGGGATTTTCGTCCAGCAGGTAGCCCGCCGCTGTATATGCGCCGCTGACGACCGTCGTGAGGATGAGCCGGAAGTAGTCTTGTGGAGAGTCGCTGTTGGGGATCATAAACAATCTCGTATTTGAAGGGCGCGTGTCAAATGATTTTCAGCGGTGATCAGGTTGATGCTAAGGATGGTATCCACGTAAAATCCTTGAGTGTACTGATCGCCATTTTACGCCTAATTGTAGCGATGACCAATGGGCATCCGTTTTTTGGTGTCGTCAGCAATTACGTTTATGTCCACCCTTGGGGACGTATTTTTTGGACATGAGGGGCATAAACTGCTTTTCCGCCACCAATTCAGTGCTGTTGATCACCCTGTGTTCCCACCCAAAGTGAGGTATAACGGATACAGATTTGTCTGAGGAGATACACCTGCTTATGACCGCGAAAATCGAGACCACTGACGTGCTGCCGCTTGCCCTTGACCGCGAGACCCTGCGCGATGTGATCGATCTCGCCTTATGGGCGGGACAACTGCTCCTGCAAAGTGGCGCGCAGTCCGTCCGAGTAGAACGCACCGTGCGGTTGATGGGGACGGCACTAGGGGCGGATAACTTGGATATTGTCGTGCTGCCCGAAGGCTTGATGGTCACCACCGCCAGCGGCGACGAGTTTCGCACACGCATCCGGCGGGTGGCGCATTTGGGCGTCAACATGGCAGTGATCGCCGCCATTAACGATCTGAGCCGCCGCGTCAGTGCCGGACACATCGATCCGGCGGGGGTGCGGGGCGAACTCATGCACATCGCTGGATCGACCCACCATTACAATCGCTGGGTCGTGATGATTATGGTCGGTTTCGCCTGTGCCGCCTTCAGCCGCTTGTTCGGTGGCGACTGGATCACGTTTGGTGTGACGTTGCTGGCGGCATCCACGGCGATGTTCGTGCGCCAAACTCTCGTGCGACAGTTGTTTAACCCCCTGTTGGTGATCATCGTGACGGCATTCGTGGCGGGCGTGATCCCCGGCATGAGCGCGCTCATCGGCGTGCTGCCGCGTCCCGAAACCGCATTGGCGGCGTCGGTACTGCTGTTGGTGCCGGGGGTGCCGCTCATCAACGCGGCGCGTGATATTTTGCGGGGCTATGTCGTCATGGGCAGCGGGCGTGGGATCATCGGTTTTGTGATTTCGTTGTGTATCGCCCTCGGCTTGATGGTGGCGCTTCAGGTCACGGGCGTGCGCAGCCTCGACAGCGGACCGCGCGCCAGCGTCGAACCCGTCTATTTGCTGGCGGCAGATGCTTTGTGGTCGGGGGTGGCGGCGCTCGGCTTTGCGGTACTGTTCAACGTGCCGCGCCGCTTTTTGCCCTACTGTGCCATCACCGGAGCCGCCGGACACGCCCTCCGCGCCCTGCTGATGCTATCGGGACTCAGCCTGACCAGCGCGACCCTGTTCGGCGCGATCATGGTCGGCTTTTTGGGGGAGCTGTTTGCGCGGCGCTTACGGTCTCCCGCTGGACTGTTCAGCGTCGCCGGGGCGATCCCGATGGTGCCGGGGGTGTTTGCCTTTCGCGCCATGATCGGGATCATCAATTTGGGCGTGTTGCCGACGGGTGCCCAAGCCTCGGAAGGGATGACCGTCTTGATCGCAACGGTCATTAATTTTGCGGTCACGGGTTTGGTCTTGGCGGCATTGGCGGTCGGGATCGCGCTACCCTCGTTGCTGATGCGGCGGGAGTAGGGGAAGGGCGGGGGGTTGGGCGGACGCGCTGAGGCGTGCGCCGCCCAATGGAAAAGTGCCTAACCCCTAAAACGAATTTGACAGACCCCGTCTTTTGCGCTTTAATCATGATGTGAACGTTCACAAAGTTGACGCCACAAACTTTTTCCTTGTAATTAGACTGTTTATTCCAAAGGAACTAACATGGTCATGACATCACCCACCATCACCCCGGCGTCTCGTTTGAATGCCCGTCCGGTGACCTTGGCGGTCATCGTCGGCAATCGCGGATTTTTCCCCGATCATCTCGCCCGCGATGGGCGCGCCGTCATCCTTGAGGTGTTGGCAGAAGCGGGCATCCGCGCCATCATCACCCCCGAAGCCGATACCACCGTCGGCAGCATCTCCAACCATGCCGAGGCGCGGATGTGCGCGGATCTCTTCCGCGAACACCGCGACGAGATCGACGGCGTGCTGTTGACGTTGCCCAATTTTGGTGAGGAACGCCCGATTGCCGAGGCACTGCGCTGGGCAGACCTTAACGTGCCGGTGTTGATCCACGCCTTCCCCGATGACGCCACCAAGATGGATATCCAGAACCGTCGCGATAGCTTTTGCGGCAAGATGAGCGCGTGCAACAACCTCCACCAGTATGGCATCAAGTTCACATTGACCAGCGGGCATACGATGGATCCTCGTGGGGCAGCGTTCCGTGCGGACTTGGATAAATTCGCCGCCACATGCCGCGTGGTGCGGGGCATGAAAACCGCCCGTATCGGCATGATGGGGGCGCGTCCCGAAGCCTTTAAGACCGTGCGCTTTAGCGAAAAGCTGCTCGAACGCTCCGGCATCAGCGTCGAAACCCTAGACTTGAGCGAAGTCTTTGGGCGCATTGACCGCCTCAAAGATGACGATGCGGTCGTGGTCGAAAAGCTGGCGGCGATTCGCGGCTATGCCAACACCCGTAACGTGCCCGAACTGTCGCTGTTCCGCATGGCGAAATTCGGCGTCGTGCTGGATGGCTGGATGGACGCCAACGCCCTCGACGCGACGGCGATCCAGTGTTGGACCAGCATGGAAGAATATTTCGGCGTCGTGCCCTGTACGCTGATGAGCATGAGCAGCAATAAGCTGAATCCGTCCGCGTGCGAGACCGATATCGTGGGCGCGCTGGCGATGTTGGCGCTGCAATTGGCGAGCGGCAAACCCTCGGCGCTGGTCGATTGGAATAACAATTATGCCGATGATCCCGACAAAGGCGTCGTCTTCCATTGCTCCAACTTGCCCAAAGATGTGTTCATTGATGAAATCCCGGTGATGGAATTTCAAGAGATCATCGCGGGCAGTGTCGGTATAGAAAACACCTACGGCACCATCTACGGGCGCATCAGCGACAAACCCTTCAGCTATCTGCGTATCACTACCGATGACTTCAACGGCACCATCCGCGCCTATGTCGGCGAGGGCAAGTTCACCAATGACCCCATCGACACCTTTGGCGGTTATGGCGTCGTGCAGGTGGCGCGCTTCCAAGAATTGTTGGCGCACATTTGCGATCACGGCTACGAGCATCACGTCAGCATCAATCAAACCAAAGTCGCGGGCGCGGTCAACGAAGCCTTCAGCAAGTATCTGGGTTGGGCGACTTACTGGCATAAATAGCATAGTGTTGGCGGACAATCCCCAATTGTCCGCCCCATGCACGGTATAAAAATGGCATTTAGGGTTCACCCAAAAGGATGCTTCACCATGACAGTACAAATCACGACCACGCCTTATGGCGGTTGGCAAAATTGCATCACCCTCAGCAATGGCTTGATCGAAGCCGTCGTTACGGCGGATGTCGGTCCGCGCGTGATCCGGCTCGGCTTCCCCGGCGGCGCGAATGCTTTTTATGAATCCCCAGAGCAATTGGGGCGGGTTGGCGATAGCCACTGGAACATTTATGGTGGGCATCGCTTGTGGCACTCGCCCGAAGATCGAGTGCGCACCTACACCCCTGATAACGCGCCGGTGACGGTCGAAACCTTCGCGGGGGGGGCACGTTTTATTCAGCCGCTCGAAGTCGCCAACGGTATCCAAAAACAGATCACGCTGACGATGACCGAGGGGCAGCCGCATATCCGCGTGGTGCATCAGATGACCAACACCGGCGCATGGGCGATTCCCTTTGCGTCGTGGGCGTTGTCGGTGATGGCGGCGAACGGCGCGTGCATTTTCCCACTCCCCGCGCGCGGTAGCCACGAGACCGATCTGTTGGCGGGCAACACTTTATCGTTGTGGACCTACACCCTGATGAACGATCCGCGCTGGACATGGGGGTCAAAATACATCACCTTGCGCCAAGTGCCGGGTGCCATCCCGCAAAAAATCGGTGCCAGCGTGCCCGATGGGTGGGCGGGGTATCTGCGC
>JBBRTY010000315.1:0-5042 GCA_038248285.1 Aggregatilineales bacterium | reverse complement strand
GGGTGGCGGCGGCGCTCCTCAGCGACATCGGCGCAACGTGGGCGGACTTGGGGGAGCCGCGCACGGCATTGGCATTCTATGACGAGGCGCTGCCCTTGCGGCGGTCGGTCGGCGACCGCCGCGGCGAGGCGGAGACGCTCACCAGCATCGGCTTGGCGTGGTCGCGTTTGGGGGATTTCGATCAGGCGGTGGCGTATGGCGAACGCGCACTCGAGTTAGCCATTGCCGTCGAACACCACGAGTTGCCAATCTTCCGCCAAGCATTAGAGACCTTCAAACGCCAACGCGCCGGGGGCGACGCGCCCCCGCCCGACCAACCTGAGACGAAGCGCGGCGATCATCCCGATGTGTGACTGCGCCGCCCCTCGCCCCCTCACACATCCAGCCCCACCGGCACATTCAGCCGCCATGCGGCATAGAGCGCCCGCAAGAATGCCGTGATCTGCCGGATGGTGGCATCCCCGAATTCAGAGCGATCCGCCGTCAGCAAAAACGGGTAATCACGCGCGATCTCGTCGTCGGTCAATTGGTGCGTCATGATGCGCACGATCTGATCGGCTTCGATCTCGCGGCGGATCGCCCCCAAGAGCAACAACAGCATGCCCGCGTGCGAGGGCTGGATCGCCCCCACCAAAAATAGCATCTCGAACATCTGATTGCCCGTGAAGATGAATTCTGTCAGGTCGCGCCCCGGTAGGCGGTGTTCCTCAAAATAGGTGGGGTCGGCACGCAAAGGCGCGACCGACGCCCCATCGTAGCCCAGCTCCTGTACCCCTTGCCGCAACAGCAGCCAGATTAACGGCTCGGCAATGCCGGGCAAGCTGTCCAACAGCCAGCGTTCGGCGGCGGCGCTGATCGGATACTGCACCGCGCCATAACACCCGAACGGCTTGCCCGTCACATTGGCGGGGCAGCCCTCACAGTGGCGCGCCAGCGGGTTGAGCTGTGCCGCAAAATCGAGCAACCCCTGCACATTGATGACGCGCGACTCCTCGACCCCTTCGAGGTTGGTGCGCGTCATCTCAAACTCCATTTCGGTGGGCGGGCGCTGATCCCCGCCTTCGCGATAGAGCGCGATCACCGTTTCGGCATGGGCGCGCGATTTGACCCGTTCAAGGATGCCCTCCGCCCCCATCAAGCGTTTGGGCGGGCAGTCATAAGCGATCCCATAATCAATTGCCATAAAATCTTGCCACCTCACACATAGTCGCGTAGATATAAGAAATCGTGCCCGATGGTGCGCCGGCTGAGCTTGGCGATATTGGGCATGGTGCGCTTGTAATGGTTGATCTTGACCCGCCGCCACACATCTTCCACGAATGGACGGGCGAAACCCTCTTCGATCACTTCTTCGACCGTGTAGCGTTCATCGACCAACAGGTAGAGCACTTGATCGACATCGGCATACGTGAAGCCCAGTTCGCCCTCGTCCGTTTGCCCCGTCCATAGGTCGGCGGAGGGCGCTTTGGTCAGGATCGAGTCGGGGATGCCGAGCGTCGCCGAAAGTTGGCGCACTTGGGTTTTGTACAGGTCGCCGATGGGGTGCAGTGCCACGCCGCTATCGCCATAAATGGTCGAATAGCCGAGCAGCATCTCGGTCTTGTTGCTGGTGCCCATCACCAAGCCGCCCCACGCCACCGATTGATCGTAGAGGATGGTCATGCGCAAGCGCGCCATGATGTTGCCTTTGCGCGTGTTGGTCATGTCGGGGAACTGCCCGAAGAGCGCATCCGCCATCGGGGTGATCTCGACCGTCAGCGAGGGCAAGCCCAGCGCGTCGATCACTTTTTCGGCGTCGGACAAGCTGTCGGCGGACGACGTTTTGTAGGGCATCCGCACCACCAAGACATTATCGGCACCCAATGCCTCCGCCGACAGATACGCGGATAGTGCCGAATCTATGCCGCCGCTCAAGCCCAGCACGGCGCGCTTCATGCGCACCTTGCTGATTTCATCTTGGATGAAACCGGTCAACATCTTGCGCGCGATCTCGGTATTGATGTTCAACCGTTCGGATAGGTCGGGCTTGCCGTTGGGGCTACTGTTGGAGAGGGGAATCGGGGCGGTCATGAGTCGCGCTCCTTGTTCAAAATGCGATCCAGTTCGCGGTACACCAGTTCTGGGCGTTCATCACGCAGCAGCGGCAGACGGCTGCGGGTACGGTGCAATTGGTTCAAGTCGATGGTCTGGACGAGCAGAGTCTCGTCAAAATAGGTGCCGTGCAGCAATAAGTCGCCATCCGGGTTGACGATGGACGAGCCGCCCCAAAAATTCTTGCCATCTTCATAGCCCACGCGGTTGCAGTGGATCACATAATTGGTGAACATGCTGCCATACGCCTGATTGACTAGTTCCACCCAGCGCGAGCCGGACAGCCGGTCACCGCCGTCTAAGCCGCGACTGGGGCTGCTGCTTTGAAACAACAGCATGTCCGCGCCATCCAGCCACAACAAATAAGCGGGCGACATATGCCAAAAATCCTCACAGATCAACATGCCCACGCGCCCAAAACGGGTGTCGAAGGCGCGAATCTGTTCCCCTTGGTCAAAATAGCGGCTTTCGTCAAACATGCCATAGGTGGGCAGATAAATCTTATGGTGGATGTGCTGTACTTCGCCTCCGCTGAGGTATGCCGCCGCGATGTAAAAACGGTTGCGCTGGTCTTGATGCACAAAGCCGACCATCAGGTCGAGGCGGCGGCTGGCGTCCAGCAGGCGCGCGAAGGTGGGGTCGCTGGCGCTGGCACGGATGGCGACTTCGGGCACGAGGTCTTGCACCTGATACCCAGTCAGCGAAAGTTCTGGAAAGACGAGCAAGTCCACGCCTTGGGCGACGGCACGCTCGATATAGTCCAGATGTTTGTCCAAGTTGGCGCGCACATCGGCTAACTTGGGATAAATTTGCGCGAGTCCTACGGTGAGGCGCATAGGGGAGTCTTCTTTCTCATTCAATAGTTGCGGATGAACAGTTCTTTGCCGACCGCTGCCACCGACTGCTTAAAATTGTTCATGCCATATTGCAGTTCCCACTCAACAATGTTGGCAAAACTGAACAGATCACGGATCAACGGGGAGTCATCATAGGTCATCAACCACCGATGCGGGCAAGTACGCATCACTTCGGCAAAGCGGATGTGATCAAAACCGGTGTGCAATTCTCCTCGCACCCCATACAAGCGCGACTCGGTCGCGCTGAAATAGGGCGGATCCAAAAAGATGAAGACATTATCGCCTTCACGGTGCAAGATCGGCTCATAATCACCTTGAACGATATCGGTATTCGTGAGCGTGCCCGTCAAGTTTGCCAAACGGTCAATCGACGAGACCGTAAAGCGTTTTTCAAACGCCTGTTGCGAATACCCACCCGCATCCATCACCCCCGAAAATGTGACCCGGTTCATGATGAAGAAGCGCACCGCCCGATCAAAATCAGAGCGCATATTTTGCTCATCCTTCAAAAACAGATAGAGCGCTCGCCCATCATCGGCGTAGTAGTCCCGAAACGAAGTTACTGTCGCAACGAGCGAGTCAAGATCATCACGGACGAAACGCCAAAAATGTATAACATCGGCGTAAAGATCATTGATCACATAACGGAGGCGTGATTTGAACAATGAACGCACCCCAAAATAGACGGATCCACCGCCGATGAACGGTTCGCGATATTCCGCAATGGATGCCGGAATTTGCGGCAGAATACGGTCGATGGCGCGCGATTTGCCGCCCGGATAGCGTAGGGGGCTTCGATACTCGGTTTTCATAGGTGCCCCGTGATCATGACGGTGAGACCTTTATTGTACTGGGTTTCTGCGTTCAAACGTTTGACCAATGCGTGCCAAGATGTGCCTAGTGCATTGGCATGAATAAAAGCATCCAATAGCTCATCTTCACTTGGCAATATCAGTATCCCTTTGAGGTTGCCGGTGAGTTTTAACCGTACTCGAAATTGGATGGGTTGCCCATCGATCAGTAACCGTTCCAAATTGGTGAATAAAATCAGTTTGAATAACCCATCTTGGATATCCGCCAATTTAGGTAGTTTACCTCTGCTGTTATTTTTCGATTCTTGAATGACGAGGGTATCGTCTTCGAAAAAAAGTTCATCGGCAGTTAAATAATATTCACCACCCAAATAGTTAGAGATAACAAATAAGCCTTTTGCGCCTTGTGTCAAGATTTCCAAGCGATGATTGACCTTAACCTCCCGCCGTGCCGCCAGTTCCGAAGCATTCAGCGATGCTGCTTTGAAGGCGTCAATATTGAACATACCACCGGGGGTAAATCGTGCAAGGGCGCGCACATGATCAGCACTGTTGTGCATGGTGATACCTATACGGTGCCCCAAACGCTCATAACTTTCGATTGCTTGTTGATAAATAGCGACAAAATCACGTTTGAAATGAGTGGTATTCCAATGCAGCGCCGACGCGCGATAAGAACGAATTTCCTCAATTTTTGCGCGGATATAATCGTTGTCAAAACGCTGTTTGGTGATTTTACCCGCACGTCGGCTCACGACGCCATCGTCATACCACGCCAGAATGATATACACATTCATCAGGCTCATCCATGAAAAGGTGATCGCGTTGATGCGGTCATTATCCCCTGCCAGCCCTTCATCTTTGATAATTGGGATGATGGTTACGCATTTACTATTTTGCCCGTAAATATTGTAAATACGCGCAAATGGATAACTGCGCGTCCGTTTGGGCGAAACCCATTTTGAGAATGCGAGCGTATCTTGAGATTCAGGGAACTGGATGAGTCCATAGCTTTTGCTACTGTTGATGTTAAATTCAGTGATCCCATCATAGCGTGTCAGAGGACTTAACAATTGGGGCGTATGGCGAATATCGGCGATGAAGCCTTGCAGCGCGATCATGTCTGGAATTTTGAGTTATCTTTCACAAATAACTATTGCTTTTACAACAAGGTGCTGGCACGGATGGTGACTTCGGGCACGAGGTCTTACACTTGATACCCGGTCAGCGAAAGTTCTGGAAAGACGAGCAAGTCCACGCCTTGGGCGACGGCACGCTCGAT
>JBBRTY010000314.1:0-5096 GCA_038248285.1 Aggregatilineales bacterium | reverse complement strand
TCGGAAATTCCCGGAGAATTTACACTCACTTGAAATGCACCCCGCTGAGACGCTGAGACGACGGCTAAAGCCGTAAGGCGCTTCATCTACAGCCGCTGAAGCGGCGTAGCTTTCGCGGGCTAAAGCCCTACTTCTGTAAAGAGGATGGCGATTGCAAAGAACCAGTTGCCATCCCCTCCGATTGAAAGCGCTAACCAACCGCCGAGACCATCGACGAGCAGCAGCAGCACGAACTGTAAGGCGGATGTCCAGTTAAGGGATCGGGCTGAGAACCCACCCACATTCTCAGCCTGACCCGCGAGCGTCGTCATCGACTAGCTGCCGACCGTGATGGTCAGCATATGGGTGGTGCCATCGAAGGAGAAGACAACTTGGGTCCCATCAGCGGGGACATTAAATTGAAGGTTATCGCCATTAAACGCGCCATCGACGCCATAATTGATCCCCCACCCGTCATTGAGCGCGACTTTGGCTTCGTAATCGCCCGCCGTTAAGTCGGTGGTCGTCAGCGCATAGGTGCCATCCCCATTGGCAGTCAATTGGCTGGCTTCACATTCGGGTTGCCAGTCGCCGGGGCAACCGAGCAGCGCTTGCACCGTACCGACGACCGCAACCGAGCCTTCGCCAACGGTCAAAACATGCGACGCGCCATCGTAGGTGAAGACCATGAGCGTGCCATCGGCAGGGACGTTGAAGGTGATGTTGGCACCGTCACGTTCGCCATCGGCACCATAATTTTCTTCCCATGTCATCGCCAACGCGACTTTGACTTCGTAGTCGCCCGCCGGAAGAGCGGTGGTTGTCAACGAATAGGTGCCGTCGCCATTGTCGAACATGAAGCTGTTTTCGCATTCTGGTGCCCAATCACTGGGGCAGCCGAGTTCGGTTTGCAAGGTGCCCGCCAAACCGACGATGTTACCGGCATTCGCCATCTCACCGATCAGTTCGCGGATTTGGGCAGCCGCTTCGCCATACGATTCCGTCGCGGTCAGTTCGCCGTTGACGACGAAGGTCAACGCATTGCCCCACGACCCCCACACCGACGCCATTTCGGGGATGGACGGCATGGAGTCGCCATTCACGCCTGCTTGTTGGAACAACGCCATGGTGGGATCGGTCACTTGTGCCAAGGCGGGCAAGAATGCTGGCGGACGCGGGTCGGCATCGTAGAGCGCCAACATGGCGCTTTCGGTCGCCATAAATTCGGTCAGGAAGGCTTGTGCCAACAGTTGATTTTCGCTAAACGCGCTGATCATCAAGCCTTGACCGCCGATGAAGGGGCGCGCCGGACCAGCAGGACCCGCCGGAATGTCGCTGATGGCATAGGGGACACCCGACGTATTCAAACGGTTGACCGACCATGGACCGGTCATCATCATGGCGGCGTCGCCTTGTTCAAACAAAGCCAGTTGCACGTCACCGGTGATATCGCCGGTCAATTGACCGCCATCCACCAACGCGCGCACCCATTCGGCAGCGGCAATGGTGCCTTCGCTATCGATACCGATGTCACCCGGGTTGTAGGAACCGTTGGCATTGCGTCCGAAGACATAGCCGCCGAAAGCAGTCATGATCGGGAAGAAGCCATAACTTTCGGCGTTGGGGATGACGAACCCGTATTGGGAGGCACCACTGCTGACCAATTCCGCCGAGATCGATGCCACTTCGTCCCATGTGGTGGGGGCGTTGGGCACGAGATCTGAATTGCGAAAGAACGCCAAGTTTTCGACCGCGTAAGGCATGGCATAGACCACCCCGTCGACAGTGAACAAGTCGAGGGCGTTGGGCGAGAATTGTTCTGCCAGATCGCCGAGTTCGACCGGCACAATCGCCGCGTTTTGAAGCAGTTCGCCCAGCCAGTCATGCGCGGCGATCAAAATGTCGGGACCTTCACCAGCGGGACCCGCGACGGTGAGGTTAGAGCGAATATCGCCCATGCCGATTTCTTGGACGACCGCAGTGACGCCGTAATCCGTCGAGAATTGTTCAACCAAGCCTTGTAGCGCTGGGGCGCGCGTGGAGTCTGCCCAGATCAACAGATCGGGGCGATCTTGTGCCCCGACCGGAGCCACGATCATGCTCAAGGCAAGACACAACAGAACCAATACCAGCAAAGACCGCTTCATAGGGGAACCTCTTTCAATAAATAAGAATCGAAAAATCTTTCCACAAACGATCATACTTTGTGGAGCGTATCGGAAACGTATCAGAATGGGATAATTTGGTTGAATTTTGGGGATTTTGGTGAGGGCGACGCCTGTAAGGGGCGTCGCCCTCACCGCCTATCCGCCCATGACCAAACTAGCCGCGCCGATAGATGCCCGTTCCACCGATGCCGTCACGATGCGGGTGCGTTCCACCGCCGGATATAACAGATGCGTCGCAAAATAGGTCTCCGCCACTGGCAGCAACAAATCAGCGGCGGCTTTGCCCAACCCGCCGCCAATCGCGAACACATCGGGATTGAGCGTGGCGGCGCACACCACCATCACCTGACCGAGCATCTCGGCAGCTTCATTGAAGAGGCGCATCGCCAGCGGATCGCCGTCACGGGCGGCATTCAGGATGGCGGGCGTGCTGACCGTCGCTTGCGACCGCAAGACCGTCTCTGGATAATCGCGGATGTATTCATCGACCCCTGCCATCAAGCCCACCCCACTGGCATAAATCTCTGGACAACCGCGCAGCCCACACACACATTCGCGCCCGTTGGGGTTTAGCGCCATATGCCCAACTTCCATCGCAAAACCGTTTGCGCCCTCGGTCACGCGCCCCTCCACGATGCTGGCACCGCCCAAGCCCGTCCCCAACGCCAGATAGACCAAATTACGCGCACCTTGTGCCGCCCCAAAACGGTATTCGCCCAATGCCAGCGCGTTGACATCATTCGCCAGCGCCAATGGGGGCAAGTCCGGCAGACGCTCGCGTACTTTTGCCAAGACGGGCACATCCGCCCAACCTAAATTGATGGCTGCCCGCGCCACTCCCAACTGGGCATCCACTTGACCGGGGGTGCCGATGCCGATGCCGATCACCCGACGGTCGCCCGCCTCCCGTAGAAGTTGCCAAATCAACTGTGCGATCCGGTCGATCACGGCGTCCGTCCCATCAAGCGCGCCAGTCGGCAGCACCGCTTCGGCATGGATACGGCCATCCCCGTCGATCAAGACCGCATCAATTTTTGTCCCACCTACATCGATCCCAAGGGCATAGACCGGAGTCGTTTCTTTATGATGTGCCGCGCTTTGAACCAACTTGACACCTCCTCACTTTCATGTTATTTTAATCGCAACGATGGGGTAAGTAAAGTTAATTTACTAACTTAAATCGGCGGGGCGGTCAACCACCAGCACGATGATGGATACCTCTAAGTTATCACATTTTTGTCCAGACGCACGAATAAGTGGCTAGTATTCAGTATTTATCGTTCATTTTTTGTGACTACTACGCCAATGTCATATTAAACGCACGTTCTAAAAAAACCCTAATTGTAGGGACGCGCAACGGCGCGTCCGCGCATTTATGCCCCCAAACGGACGCCCCGTTGGTCGTCACTATACAGAGAATCGCGTTTTTGCGCGCTGATCCGGTCAAAAATTAGAACAGGTTTTTAATATGACATTGGCGAACTACTCAGGTATAGAAACAGAATAAAATAAACAGAGAGGCATGAAGACGTGAAGAAAAAAAGGAAAATACCCCTCGAAACGTGGATGTAGGGGTGGATTAGGCGCTTGTCAATCGTTCGTTAACATGAAAGTTCGCGCGCCGAATATCCACCCATTTGCCGCCAACGGTCATTTCTCCCTTTATTACCGACCGTTTTTCAGCCTGAGCAGTTACCATTTTTTTCTAAACCCTAGTCCCTAAACCCTAATCCCTGTGCTTGGAGTCTAATGATGCGTCAATTGATGGTGAGCTTTGAAGGCGCGACCGCCCCAGCATGGGTGGTTGATGCCGTGCGAAGCGGCGCGACCGCTTCGTTTTGTCTATTCGGATTCAAGAATGCCACCACGCCCGACGCCATGCGCGCCCTGTGCGATGAACTATACGCTGCCGCCCGTGCGGGGGGACAAGCGCCGCCGCTCATCGGACTCGACCAAGAAGGGGGGCAGTTGATGGCAATCGCGCGCGGCATGACCGAAATGCCGGGCAATATGGCGCTCGGCGCGACGCGCTCGCCCGAACTAGCGTATGCCGCTGGGCAGGTATTGGCGCGCGAGCTGCTGGCGATGGGGGGCAATTTCAACTTTGCGCCCGTGCTGGATGTCAACAGCAATCCGTTCAATCCCGCCATCGGCATTCGCGCCTTTGGGGATGAGCCGTCGCTGGTGGGCAGGTTGGGCGCGGCGCTCATCAAAGGGATTCAATCTTTAGACGTGATCGCCGCCGCCAAACACTTCCCCGGCAGTGGCGATATCCAACAGGATACCCATTTCGTGGCACCCACTTTGACGCATGGGCGCGCACGGCTTGACGCCTTTGAACTGGCACCCTTCCGCGAGGCGATTCAAGCGGGGGTCGGGGCGATTATGTCCGCCCATGTCATCATGACCGCGATGGACGCCGACAACCCGGCGACGATCTCGCGCCGCGTCATGACCGACTTACTGCGCGGGGAACTGGGGTTTACCGGCTTGACCGTGACCGATGCGATGGACATGCACGCTGTCTCGGTGCGCGGTGCCGAAACCGTCGTCCAACAAGCCCTGTGGGCGGGCAACGACTTGGTGCTGCTCGGTCACTTGGACGATCAAGCGGGGTTGATGGCGCGCAGTGCCCATCTTGCCGATCCAGCGGCGTTGGCACGCATCGCCACTGCCCAAGCGCGCGTGCCCCAAACACTCCCCGACTTCAGCGTCTTGGGCAGTGCCGCACATCAAGCCGTCGCCCGCGAGATCGCCGAACATGCGATCACGCAGGTGAAGGACGATGGCACCTTGCCGCTGCGCCCCCATGCCGATGATCGTATCGCTGTGATCACCGCGCAACCCATCAATTTGACCCCCGCCGACAGTTCCGCCGCCGTCACCATCGCGTTGGCGGAGATCGTGCGTGGCTATCACCCCCGCACTGATGCCTATCAACTGCCCCAC
>JBBRTY010000313.1:0-5098 GCA_038248285.1 Aggregatilineales bacterium | reverse complement strand
CAACCCCTATCGTCTCATCAACGTAAATGTAGGGGCGGATTAGGCGCTCGTGGAAAAATCCCCAACCCCAAGAGTCGCCGCGCCGAATATCCGCCCGTTTACCTGTTATGAAATCATAGCGATGCACCAAAGTGAAATGCACCATCCGTTCGCTCACCGGGCACAGCGGCGTGGTCTATGATGTCGATTGGAGTCCCAATGGGGGTGAAGTGGTCAGTGGCGGTGAAGATGGATTCCGCGTATGGGATTCGACCACCGGAACCGGACGACTCGTCAATAGCACCTTGACGTCTGCCGTCGCCTATAATCCCACCGGGACGCAGTTGGCGGTGGGTGGGGTCATCATTGACTCAGCCAATCTAGCCATCACTGTCATTGATTCCCCGCCCATAGTGCTTCCCACCGGCACCCCGACTCCCACCCTGCCGTGAGGCGCTCTCCGATCTGGCGGGGACCGTGCGCGGGCAATATCACCTTCGGTGGGGCGTCCGTCTACGGTGGCGCGACGGTCACGCCCTTCACGATTCGTTAGCGAGTAGGGGGGCATAGCGACCCGATCCCCTGTCGCTGTGTCCCCCCACCCCGCCGATCACCCACTGCTTTTGCGCGAATCCTCCAAATAGCGTTACAATACCTAATGCAATATTTGGCTGAGGAGCGAGACTTATGACTTACGGGCGGTTGGATATTTTTCTGCCTGACGGGCAGTTCAAGACCTACCCGTTGGATGAAGATCGAATCTCGATTGGGCGATCCCCCGGTAGTTCGATCACCATCGATAGCGATTCGTTATCGCGCTACCATGCCAGCATCACCTTTGAAAATCACGAGGTCGTGTTGACCGATCTCGAATCGGTCAATGGCACCTATGTCGATGGCATACGGCTAGAGAGCAATACCCCCCATGTTTTGTACGGTGGCGAAGAGATCGGCATCGGCGATCTGCGCATGATCTTTCAAACGCTGGACGACTCGCCCACCCGCCCGATCATCATCCTTGAGGATGTCACCCGCCGTCTGGAACGCACCGAACTCCCATTTTATGTCGAGATCGAAGAGCCAGAACACGCCATCCCGCCGGGGGCGCACATCAGCGCCACTGTCACCATCACCAACACCGGGACGGTCGCACGGCGCTTCAAGGTCGAGGTCGGCGGGCTGCCCGAAGGGTGGGCACGGCTGGATCGGCGTGAAATCGAGATTGCTCCCGCTGGCAATGGCATCATTGTCGTCAATTTTAAGCCGCGCCGTCAAAGCGATAGCGCGCCGGGGGCGTACAACGTCACCCTGACGATCAGCGCGGTGGATGATGCGACGCTCAAATTATCGGGCGTCGTGATCTTGCAACTGCTCCCCTTTGGCGGTTTCGGCTTGACGCTGGAACCTAGCGAAGGCAAGGTCGGCGCGCCGTTGGTGGCGCATCTTCACAATCAAGGCAGTGCGCCGCTGCCCATCCGGTTGATCGTGCGCGATAACAGCGATAGTTTGCGGATCACCGTCGAGCCGAATCAATTTGTGATCGCGCCCGGTCAACATGTCAGCGCGCGCGTGACGGCACAACCCCGGCGGTTGATCTTTTTTGGCGATCCCCGTCAGCACTCGTTCGATCTGGTGGCGCGTTCTAGCGATATGGCGAGCTTTTTCGTGCCCGTGCGCGCTACTTTAGAGGAACGCCCCGTGCTGCCCGGCTGGGCGGCATTCGCGGTGGGGGGCTTAGGCGTGGCAATCACGGCGATCCTATTGGTGCTGTTGGCGATTGTCTTGCTGCCGTCGTCGTCGCCGCCCACGATCACTCAATTCGTCCTCAGCGCCGAGCGCGTCGCACAGGGTGATCCCGTGCAAGCGACATGGGACACGACCAACGCCGATAGCATCACCGTGCTGGTGGATGGGGTCGAGGTCGAACGGGCGATCACGCCCACCGGCACCCTGACCCTAGACACGTCTGAATTTTTCGGCATGGTCGAGGTGGCGTTGATGGCATCCGGCAGGCGTGAAGAAGCCCGTGTCGTTGTACCGCTCACGATTTACTTGCCCTTGTCGGTCGAAAGTTTCACGTATTCTCCGCGCCCGCTGATGCAATTTGTCACCCAAACGTTCGTGATCAGTTGGAGCGTGCCGGGGGCGACGATCAGCCGCGTCGAAGGACTGGGGGATTTTACTACCGCCACCACCGATACCAGTTTTGGCGCGGCGGGCACGATCACAGCGGCGGGCATCGCTTTTGCGCCGCTGACGGTGACGCTTTATGCCGAAGGGGACGAGTCGGTCTTGCAGCAAATGTTCGTGATCGAGATGAATACGCCCAAATGCAGCGCCCTCACGGCGGACGTGTTGTTGCGGTCGCTGCCTAGCCCTACCGGACAGGTGATCGGCACCATCCAGCAAGGCGCGCCGTCGGTGACGGTGGACGCCCAAGATATCAGCGGTCAATGGCTACGGGTGCCCTTGACGGGCGGCGCGCAAGGGTGGGGCGAACGGACGGCGCTGACTTGTGAGGCGACTTTTGTCGTGGCTGACTTATTCACCGATATCGCCGTAGTAGTGCCCCCGCCAGCTGTGCTGCCCCCAACGGCAGCCGTTACCGGGGCACCCTTGGCGACGGCGAACACGCCTGAGCCGACTGCGCCTGTGCTGGTGGTCACGCCGGCGGGGTAAAACGGATTTGGAGACGGTGGGCGGGGAAAAGCCTAGACGCTGCCCGTGCCTTGTTAAGACGGGATCGGTGGTTATAATGGGCATCGTTTGTGCCCGCTAAATAACCTCAAGATAATTTGGAGACGTATGAACCCCACCCCCTCAACCCCTTGGCGTTCCTTGGCTGTGGAATGGCTCTTGGTGATCGGGGTCGCGGTCTTCGCCGCCCAACGCTATACCCCGTTTGACGCGACGCTGGTACTCGGCGGTTTTGAATCGGAGTGGAACACCAGTTTTGCCTATCATGCCGTTACAGGGGTGCGTACACAGGGACGCATCCCGCTGTGGCAGCCGTTGCTGGAACGAGGGGAACCTGCCCTCGAGAGCCTCCAAATGTCCACGCTCAACCCGTTCAGCCTGTTCCCTAGCCTGATCTTTGGTGCGGAGATCGGGGTGCGCTACAGCATCATCACCCATATTGTGATCGCCGGGCTAGGCGGGTGGGCAATCGGCTGGGTCTTAGGTTTTGCGACGCCAGCGCGCCTCATGCTTGCCATCTTGATGCTGGCGAAAGGCAATATGCCCAGCGTTGCGGCGATGGGTTTTTTTCAGTTGGCGACCACGCAAGCATATCTGCCGTGGGTCATCGCCGGGGTCATCGCTGTCGCGCGTTTTCGGTATCACCGTACACCGGTGGTACTGTTGGCGGTTGCCCTGACGCTCTTGTACTTGGGCGGTTCGATTTATTACATGCTGCCCGCGCTCATGTTTGTGGGCATGTTGGGGTTAGCCTAAGCCCTCAAGCGCGTGGGACGCTCTGTGCGGGTGGATATCGGGCTGATCGGGCGGTATGCCGGGGCGTTGGGGCTGACTATCGCACTGTCCGCCGTTATTTTCCTCCCGCTTATCCTCCAGCGCCATTATTTTGGGCATCCCGATGAGAATCCCAACTCTTACTATGAAACGGCGATCACCGTCATCTCGCAATTGTTCACGTCTGACACCACCTACCAGCCCTATACATGGAGCGAGAATTACGTCCTGTATGTCTCCCCAATCTGGTTTATGGTCGTGTTGTTCGTCGTCCTACCGCCTTTTGTGTGGGCGTGGAACCGCCCCGCGCTCCCGCGTTTGGCAGGACGACTGTTGGTCAGCGCATTGCTGTTGGGGGTATTCTTTTTCTTTTGGGGTACCGACACCAACCCGCTCATGGAATGGGCATATGACCATCTGCCACTGATCGCTCAGTGGCGCGTCGTTTCGCGCCTGTTAACGGTGGTCACGCTGTTTCTTGCCATCGTCATCGCGTTGCGGTTTGATGGCTTGTGGCGGGCGCTCATCCTTGATCCGCCGATGGGGACGCGCCCGGTGCTGCGGTTGCTCGGCGGGGGGGCGCTGATTATGCTGGCGGTGTTGGCGAGTGTGGAGGTCGCAAGCAACAACTTTTCCGCTAGGCATTTCTATCCCTTGGGGAAAACAGGTCCGGTCGAGGACGACATCATGCGGTCGTTGCGACAGCAACACGGCACGCGCGAAATTTTCGTGATCGGCAGGGATTATCGCTATTTCAAACCCTACTTGGATTATCGCATCCACTATACCTTCATCAATGCCGATGGCGAATATCTCCCCGTGCCGTCAACGTTATATCCCGATTCGCTGCGCTTCAATTATGCCGAATACGCCCTCGTGGTCCATGAAGGGGAGCGCGAATTTTGGGAGGCGCGGGACTATCGCCCCGTCTTTACGGTGCCCCACAGCAGCGCCACCACAACTTTTTTACTGCATTATGACGAGGCGCTACCCTATGCCTTTGCCGCCCCACGCGCGTTCTTGGAAAACTATACGCCGCCGCCAGAGGGGTTGCCGTCCAACCAAACACGCGGTTTGAAGGCGAGTCAAGTCATTACACTGCCCAACTATGCCCATTTGACCGATCATGTGTTTTTGGCGGTGCAACCCCTAGCGGAGGAACCGCTCGTCGTCGTGCTGCAAGAATTGGCATATCCGGGCTGGGCGGTGACGCTCGACGGGCAACCCGCGCCACTGGAGTCGGTCGGTGGGCTGATCGGCGTGACGCTGCCGCCCGGCACAGTGCCGCGCCAGATCGTGTTTCGCTATGACCCGCCGCTGTTCAAGATCGGCGCGCTCATCACGATCACGGCGATTGTTTTGGTGGCGTTGTGGCTGCTGCGGGCGGATCGACTGGTGCGGCGACGATAGCGGGCTGCGACAGCATGATGCGCATCGACAGCATGAATGCGGCGAGGGCGTGGGGGGCACCCGCCAACG
Organism: Aggregatilineales bacterium; assembly: GCA_038248285.1. GTDB lineage: Bacteria > Chloroflexota > Anaerolineae > Aggregatilineales > Phototrophicaceae > Flexifilum. The sequence continues at coordinate 169 of JBBRTY010000313.1, read as the reverse complement.
CAGATCGTTTGTAGTGGGGGATTAGGCGCTTGGGGATCGTCCATAAACAGAGACGTTCCCGCGCCGATCCCCCCCCCATTATCCCCATCGGGATCGTTTGCAACCCAAATTGTCCCCGCGCCGAATATCCCCCCCCATTATCCCCATCGGCATCGTTTGCAACCCAAAT
>JBBRTY010000312.1:0-5109 GCA_038248285.1 Aggregatilineales bacterium | reverse complement strand
TGGTCATTAATCCTCTTAACAGGATACACGAATACGCCTGTAGTGGATCATTGAAAGTTTTAACACGTCTCAAACTTTACACATGTCCCGGACTTGTGATACACTCAATGCAGAATTTCGAGACTAAAAAACCAAATGATGACGGATAACCCAGACCAACCTCCCCCTAACCGCTTAATCCGTGGGGGAAACGTGATCTGAACATTTTACCGGGTTGAAACCCCGCGATCCTGTCGCGAGGTGTCCCCGGTATTTTTGTTTTCTGGTCATGGGTTCTAGCAAGGAAAGGACAACTTGGCAGACGGCGTTGGTTCTAGTGTGGCACTCCTTATCGGTTGGATTACGCTGCACGGCATCTTCCAGATGACTGTGACCGCTTTCTCCAATTACCGACGAATGGCAGCGCGTGAGCGTTCTGAGCAGGGGGATCGACAAGCGAAAAATATCCTCAAACTTTTGGATGATCTGCCGCGCCTACATCTCACTTTTCAGGTCTGCCTCACGGTGACGCGGATTCTCATTGTCACCACCGCCTATAGTCAAATTGCGATCTTGCTGGCACCTGCTGATGCGCCCACCTTGACCATCGTCGCAGTCTTAGGCAGTACCGGACTCGCGACCCTGATCTTGGGCGATCTGTTCGCCGATGCGCTTGGGCAAGCTCATGCCGATCTGCTCGTGGGTCTGATGACCGCCCCCATACGCGGGTTGACTTTTCTGCTCAGTCCTATCGTCACGCCTCTGTTGTGGCTTAGCAACGGGATGACGGATCTGACGGGTGCGGAAAAGATGAGCAAATCCGCCACCGAAGAGGAGATCATGACGTTGGTGGATGTCAGCCAGCAGAGCGGCGCGATTGAGGATGACGAGAAGGAGATGATCTACTCGGTGCTGCAATTTGGGGAAACGTTGGTGCGCGAGGTCATGGTGCCCCGTTCCGATATCACCGGTGTCCCCCTCCACGCGACTCTGGAAACCGCCATGCGCAAATTCCTCGATAGCGGTCATTCACGCATTCCGGTATACGAAGACGAGATCGACAACATCAAGGGCTTGCTCTATGCCAAAGATTTGTTGCGCCTGTATGTGGATAGTGGTGTGGGGCACCCGCCCGAAAAAGCCCTCGCGGACTTGATGCGCCCGGCGGTTTTTGTGCCAGAGACCAAACGCGCTGATGTCTTGTTCAAAGAGATGCAAACCCGCAAGACGCACATTGCCATCGTCGTTGATGAATATGGCGGCACAGCAGGGATCGTCACCCTAGAGGACTTGCTAGAGGAGATCGTCGGCGACATCAAAGACGAATACGACTCCAGTGAAGAAGAAGAATACGTGATGATCGCGCCCGGCATCTATATCGTGGATGGCAGCATGAACTTGGGCGACCTGAATAACCTCATGGAGATCGATCTGCCGGATGATGAGATCGACTCGATTGGCGGGTACATTTATAGCACACTCGGACATGTGCCTGAAGTCGGCGAGACCTTAGAAGAGTCGGGGTTGCTGGTGCGCATCGAATCGGTAGATAATCGACGTATCCGCAAGGTGTATATCGCTAAAGTGACACCCCCCCGAGAAGTACCGCAAGAGGAAGAAACGCGCAGCCGGGATCGCGACCGTTCATCTTCCACTGATTCAAACCCCATATCGGCGGTGCGGTCGGCGGGATAAGGGGTTTTTCCAACCAACTTCGTAAACTGCGATGATGAGGCTGCAACGTGGGTGCAATCAAACGAACCCCGACGCTGTTCGGGGGTATGGGGCTGGCGGTGTTCTTCTTGGGGCTGTCTATTTTCTTTCCCCGCCCGATCTCAGCCCAAACCATCAGCGCCCCCTGTGGCGTTGTCGATGGCATTGATTATCCGATTGACATTAGCGACAGCTTGGGAACGCGCTACGATGATTTTGCGCTGTTCCGCAACCGCTTCGGTGGGAATCATGTCGGCATTGACATTGGCTTCAACCGGTGGGGCGAAACCGTTGATGCCGCCGCGCGCGGGGAAATCACCTACAGCGACCCCGAAGGCTGGGACACCGAAAAAGGCGTCGTCATCGTGCGCCATGTCTTCCCCGATAACACCATTGCCTATACCTTGTACGGGCACATGGAACAAACCGACACCCTCAAGTTCCCCCCCGTGGGCGTCTGCGTCGAACGCGGCGATCCGGTCGGTGCTATCGGCTGGCCCTCACGCGGGCTGCCCCACCTCCATTATGAGATTCGCAATTTTTTGCCCGATGATGGCGGTCCCGGGTACACAACCAATAATCCCTTGCGCGAAGGCTGGTTCCACCCGTTGGACTTCACCCTGTTATGGCGATTGCGCTTAGACGGCGGCTATCTGACTTCGCTCAGCTTCGCCAACACGCCGGCGCTGCCGCCTGTGCTGCTGGATACCAACGAGGTGGTGATCGCCAATGGGTCAACCGTCGAGTCGTATGGCGCGGATGGCGTCTTGCGCTGGAGCGTGACCATGCCGGGGGTGATCACAGGGATCAGCGGACTTTCGGGCGGGCGCGTGATCGCCTATGCGCGCGGTGGGCAAGCGGTCACCTTGCAAACAGGGCGGTATCTGGCGGTCTGGCAGGTGGCGGGCTTGGTGGATACGCCGTTTGTGATGCTAGGCGAGATGATTCTGTTCGCGACGGTTGGCGGGGGAGTAGCGGCGCACAGTCCCGACGGCGCGCTGTTGTGGTCGTTTGCGGGGGTGGGCACTCGTGATAACCGTGCGCTCGATTTTAGCGTGGGCGCTTCACAAGTGGCGTTGACCGTGCGCACCGACGAGGGCGAGATTCAGTGGCGGGCGCTGGATGGCACTGGGCGGGTGATGAGCGAGGGGCGGTTCACGGGGGTGCCAGCGGTCACGCCGACGAACGCGGGTTGGTTGATCTTGGCGGGGTCGGACTTGATGAGTTTCACCCCCGGCGGCGCGGATGGACGGGATCAAATGACGCAGATCACGGCGATCAGCCCGGCACCGGGGCGCAATGCCAAGATCACCAGCGACGCCGCCGGCAATGCTTATATCTTTTTGAACAATACCGACTCAACGCTGTTATCGGTCAGCCCGGCGGGGGCGTTGCGCTGGCGCACGACCTATCCGTTGGCGGGGGCACCGTTACCGCCCGTGCTGCGGGCAGATCAAGGCTGTGTCTTGTATGCGCTGGACATGGACGGGATGTTTCGGGTGTTAAATGCCGCCGATGGCACCGTGATGACGCAGCGGCAGTTGTACGCCGGTGGGGTGCGCAACGGCAGCCCGCCCGCCCGCATGGTGCGGATCGAGGCGGGCAACCGATTGCTGGTCAGCGCTGGTTTCTTATCGCTGTACCTGTTAGATGGCACGGCGTTGGCGGGGTCGGCGTTGGGGGAATGCAACGCGGGTTAAGCGTGCCGTGCCATCACCATGAATTCGTCCACCTACGCATCATCGGGCAGGTGGACATTGGGAACCAGTTTGACGAACGTCAGGTCGGTCATGCAAGGCAGAGGGTTCTGTTCTAACGGATGGTCGGGTCGCTGACCCACACATCTTGTGAATAATAAGAGCTACTTTCGATCAGCAGATTGGTCGAGTACCCATACCGGAACTCGTATACGTTTAAGCCATTGAATTGTGAGATCACTTGTTTCTGCGTATTGGTGTTGCTGTCAAAGACCGATGTCGCTGGCTCGCACGCTGATTCGGGGCGGGCGGCTTCGTTGCACAACTCCAGCGTGACTTGGGCGAGCCGTGATTGCAAGTTGTCAAAGACATACGTCACGCGCACATTGTTCCACGCGATGAGTTGTTTGTTGGCGGCGATATCCCCCGCGTTGGGTGGGGCGACGGCGGTCGTCTGCACGAGGATCGACAGGAGGGGTCCCGATCCGGTGGGGGTGGGCGTTGGTCCAGGTCCGTTACACCAAAAAGCATCGCAGAACGAGAGCGGGTTGCTGTTGTTGAGCGCGGGCAAGCCTCGGAAGGTGGTTTCGGGCAGGGTGGTGAAGCGGCGATCCAGATACAGCGCGAAATCGGGGCCCTGCACGAACATCATGTTCGACTCGTTAAAGTTGCGGTACAGCGCGCGGAAGCGGATGCCGGGGGGCAAGATGCCCATATATTCTGTGGCTGCCACATCCAGATAGCTGAAGGCATAGGTTGATTCGGCGGTATACAAGATTTCTTCGGCGGCGACATCCAGCACGGGCGGGTTTTCTACGAGACTGTTGACGGCGTTGGCGACATCGGCGCAGAAATTGAGTGATGCCGGATCAAATTCGGCAATCGAAAAATTCAGCGCGTCCTGCGCGATGAAGGTCAAGCTACGCACGGTCGGGTCGCAGCGTTCAACTGCATTGACGCCTTGCCAACCACTTGGGCGGGTATTGGTGCCCAAGGTGACATCCGCCAGCAGTTCGATATCGTAACGGGCATTGAGATAGGTGGTCGAGGGATTGCCCGCGTTCAAACCGATGTAGCCCGCCGGACGATTGCCCACGCCGATGCGATCATCCGCCAACAGCTCGATATCCAAGCGCAAGTTGCCGTTAAACGTGGGGTCGTTGGGGTCACGTTCGCCATTCCAACCAGCGGGACGGGTCTGCAAACCGAGCAATTCATCGGCTAAGCGTTCCAAATCCCCGCGTGCGGCACCCAACAGATCAAAAGGATTGGGCAGATTGCCGTTTTCGTCAGGGGTGCCAAAGACGATGTTGATCAGTTGATCTTCAATTTCGGCTTCGACGCTAAAACAATAGTTGAAGGCGGATTCGACAGTGTTGGATTGGATATTATAGAAGCGATCCATCACCGTGAGCGTGTTTTGGAGCGTCCGGTCACAGCGCAAGATCGGTGCCGCGCCTCGCCATTCCTGCGGGCGCTCACCGATCCCCAAAAACTCATCCGCTGCCAGTTCGAGATCGTGGCGTACATTGCGGGCGATGATCTCGACATTAGGCACCGTCACGCCGATCCATGTGATGGGTCGCAGTTCGGGACCAAAGACGGCATTGGCGAGTTGTTCGTTGTCATACCACAGATCGATCACCGCGCTTTCGGAAGCGACATTGAGGTTGTTCGTCCACGTCGGGGGACGGATGCCCACACCGAGGACGGAATCCGC
>JBBRTY010000311.1:0-5119 GCA_038248285.1 Aggregatilineales bacterium | reverse complement strand
GGCATGACCGGAGCGATGATGAACAGCCCCGATCTGCCGACGACGATCAAGGTTCAGCGACCCGTGAAGGTTTTTCCAAAACGGACCGCCGTTAGTTCCGGGGGACACCCGGCAAGTAGCTCGTGAAAGCGAGAATCGTGACCGCTTGCTGTCAGTGACGTGGCTATTTGGAGCCGAAAGACTCGCCAGAGACACGACTCCACAAGAAGCCGCGCCGCTTTAGCGGTTATGGAGTGTCACGTCTTCGGTATGCCCCCGTTTTAATGCTAAAATAAGCAGCGACAGTTTATTGAAAGTGCCGCATCATGACTCAGATATCTATCAGCCAACGCGCCCAACGCCTGCGCGATCATGGCTATAAACTCACCAATGCTCGGCTGACCGTGCTATCGGCGTTAGAAGCCGGCGGCGGGCATATTACCTCCACTGAACTGATCGAACAGGTGGGCATCTTGGACAGCGCCATCGGGCGTGCCAGCATCTTTCGCACGCTCGATTTGTTCACCCGTTTGTCGATCATCCGCCCAACGTATATCAACAGCAGTACCACGCCCACCTATGTCCTCATGCCCGATGGACATCATCATCATGTCATCTGCACCCATTGCAGCCGCGTGATCGAATTTGAAGAGTGCGGCTTGGCGACGCTGACGAACGAATTAGAGCAGCGCCTCAATATGCACATCACCGGGCACTTGCTGGAACTGTACGGCTTGTGTGCCGACTGTGCCGCCCGTGCCGATCATACACAAGGTGATGACGCCTGATGCACATCGCTATGAATGGCTGGTTTTGGGATCAGCCCAATACAGGCAGTGGGCAATATCTGCGCCATTTGGTGGGCAGTTTGCGCCGCCTGAAGCCCGACTTGCGGATCAGCCTGATCTTGCCAGCGGGTGTGGACGGTGCCGACGTGCCCGCCGGCGTGACCGTGATCCGGGCGGGCGGATCGCGCTCCAACCTCGGTAAAGTATGGTTTGAGCAACGGCTGTTTCCGGCGGCGGCGGCATGGGCAAAAGCCGACCTCGCCCATGTGCCCTACTGGGGCGCGCCGCTGGCATCGCTCATCCCGCTGGTGACGACCGTCTTGGATGTCATCCCGCTGGCGCTACCCGAATACGCGGCGGGCTTTTTGCCGCGCCTGTATACCGAACTGCAAAGCACCGCCGCGCGCGGGTCATCGCACACCATCACCATCAGTGACGCCGCCAAAGCCGATATCGTGAAGCACCTCGGCATCGCCGACAGCGCCATCACCACGACTCACCTCGCCGCCGATGAGCGCTATCACCCGCGTATAGGTGCCGAACGCGACGCGGCAGTGCGCGCTAAATACAAGCTGCCGGACGATTTTATCTTGTACATGGGCGGCTTTGACCGACGCAAACAGGTAAATCTAGCGTTGCTCGGCTATTCGTATGTCGCCCAAGCCGAAGGCGACGCCTATCCGTTGGTGATCGCCGGACGCGAGCCGGATTGGGGCACGCCGTTGTTCCCCGACATGCGCCAATATGCCGCCACCCTCAACATCGAGCCGCAGTGGATTGGCTATGTCGATGAAGCCGATAAGCCGTCGCTGTTGCGCCTCGCCCGCGTCTTTGTCTATCCGAGCTTGTACGAGGGCTTTGGGTTGCCTGTGATCGAGGCGTTGGCGTCTGGCACCCCTGTGATCGCCAGCGACATCCCCGTCATGCAAGAGATCGTCGGCGATGCCGCCTATTTGGTGGCACCCGACAGCGGGCGCAAGATGGGCGGGGCGATGTTGGCGCTGGTGGGGCAAGAGCCGCTCCGCAAGACGATGATCAATCGTGGCTTGGGGCGGGCGACGCAATTTAGTTGGCGCAAAACGGCATTGGAGACGGCTGCCGTTTACGAGCGCGTATTGGGGCAACCCACCAAACCGTAATTCCTAATCCCTGCCTTTTAAGGACTCGATATGCCAAACACACACCTCTTGCAAGCTGTGATCCTCGATTGGGCGGGCACGACGATTGATCACGGGTGTTTCGCCCCTGTTGCCGTGTTCGTGGATGTTTTCGCCGCGCAAGGCGTCGCCGTCACGATGATGGAGGCGCGCCTACCGATGGGCAAGTACAAGCGCGATCATATTCAAGAAGTCGCCCATATGCCCACCGTCGCCGCCCAATGGCGCGCAGTCCATGGGCGCGACGTGACCGAGGCGGATATTGACGCTTTGTTCGCCGCCGCCATCCCGCTGCAAATCGAAGCCGTGACCCGCCACGCGGCGCTGATCCCCGGCGTGTTGGGGGCGATTGAACAATTTCGGGCGCACGGACTCAAGATCGGCAGTAGTACGGGCTATACCCGCGCCATGATGGAGCCGATCCTGCCGCTTGCCGCTGCGCAAGGCTATACCCCCGACGCGCTGGTCTGTTCGGATGAAGTCCCCGCCGGACGACCCGCGCCGTGGATGGCATTGGCGAACGCACAACAGTTGGGCGTCTACCCCATGTCCAGCATCGTCAAGATCGGCGACACGGTGCCCGATATCGGCGAAGGCGTGAACGCGGGCATGTGGACGATTGGCTTGGCGCGCACAGGTAGCGAACTGGGCATGACCGTCGAAGAGGTGGCGGCGCACGATGACGACACCGTGGCGGCGCGCCTTGACCCGATCATCGCCAAATTAAAAGGGGCGGGTGCCCATCATGTCGTGGGGGCGCTGGCGGATGTGCCTGCTGTGTTGTACGCCATCGAAGAACAGATCGCGCGCGGCGAACGCCCGTGATTTAGCGGGGCGGGGGGCACCGTCACTGGTCATCAGGGTGCCCCCGCCGCCTGTGCCGCCCGGATCTCATCTCGCAAAGCCTGCGCTGCCACCGCCGGATCGTCCGCGAACAGGATCGCGCGGCTGGCATTGATGATCAACCCGCCGCCGTGCGCATCCGCCCCGGCGCGCATCACGGCGGTGATGGTGCCGCCCTGTGCCCCTACCCCCGGCACGAGAAACGTCATGTCGGGGCATAAGGCGCGGGCGCGCGCCAAATCAGCAGGGACGGTCGCGCCGATCACCAGCATACAATTATGATTCGGATTCCAGCGATCGCGGACACGCGCCGCCACCAGCTCCCACAATTTTTGACCGCCGACCTCAAGGTCTTGCAATTCTTGCGCGCCCTCGTTGCTGGTACGGCACAGAATAATCGAGACTTTATCAGCGCGTGCCAAAAATGGGCGCAACGCCTCCCCTCCCAAATACGGATGTAGGGTGATGGCATCGAAGCCAAGTTGATCCAAGATCGCCGTCACATACCCCTGATTGGTGTTGTCGATATCGGCACGCTTGGCGTCGCAGATAGTGAATATCGCCGGGTGCGTCTCGCGCAGATACGCCATCGTCAATGCTAGATCATGCCACCCTGCCGCGCCCCGCGCTTCATAAAACGCCATATTGGGCTTATAAGCGCTGGCGTATTCATAGGTCTGCTCGATGATCCAGCGGTTGAAGGCAAATTGCGGATGCGGATCGCTATGAAAACGGGCGGGGAGTCGCTCTAGGGCGCTGTCTAGCCCGATGCACAAGAGGGAGCCGACCGAGTCGGCGCGGGTGTGATATTTGGCAAGGGCGGGGGATAAGGTGGGCGTCATGATGCCCGCCATTCGTGGGGATTCGCCCACCAAGTGCGGATGATCGTTTCATGGTCGGGGGATAGCTTGCCCGCGCGAGTGGCTTCCTCCAGCAAGGTCGTGAAGGTGGTCAGTGTGTGTAAACGCACCCCGGCAGCATCGAAACGGGCGAAGGTGTCTGGGAACCCATAGGTGATGATGGCAAGGCAATCGGTGACGACCGCGCCGGAGTCGCGCAGGGCATCGATGGCAGACAGGCTGCTTTCACCAGTCGAGACCATATCTTCGACCAGCAGCACCCGCTGATTTTCGACATTTCCGCCTTCAACCCGCTGTTTTAGCCCATGCCCTTTCGCCTGTTTGCGCACGAATACCGAGGGCAAGCGGGCATTGAACGCGAAGGCACTGCTGTGGGGGATGCCGGAAGTCTCGACACCGGCGATCACATCGGCGGTGAAGTAGCCGCTGTGCAACCACGACAAGCACGCCTCAATGATCACATGCCATTGGGCGGGGAAGAAGATCAGACGCCGATTATCGATATACACTGGGGCGTGGATGCCCGATTTGAAGGTGACGGGGGCGTCTGGTGTGATGTTCAGCGAGTCAATTGCCAGTAGCGCCCGCGCCACTGAAGCGGAAGTGGATACATTAGACATGGCTTTATGCTTTCGTGGGATGGCGCAGAGTCTTGGGATGATGTGGACGTGCCCGTTGCGCAGCCCTCCAAAATGCCACATCGTAGGGACATCCGCGTTTTTCAAGGGCGCATACAATCGTCCCTTAACTTTACTCGATTCGCGCTTTTTGGGATACACCATTTTACTATTTTTCATCCCTTGAAAACTACACCGTCCAGACGGTATAGTATTTGTATGACGACAAAATCTATGCAAACCAAACAGACCTTAATTCAAGCGGCGTCCCTGCTGGTTATTGAGCATGGGGCGCAAAATTTGACGTTAGAGGCGGTGGCAGCGGCGGCAGGGGTGAGCAAGGGCGGATTGCTGTACCATTTTCCCTCCAAAGAGGCATTGATCGTCGGCATGATCCAGCATTTCATCGACCACTTTGAACAGCGTTTAGCGGCGCACTTGTCCATCCCTGACCCGACGCCGGAACAGTGGCTGCGCGCCTATGTCCACGCCAGTTTCGAGACTGATCCTGACGAAGATGCGATCTCGGCGGCATTGATGGCGGCAGTTGGCATCAATCCCCACCTGCTTGACCCCGTGCGCGCGCTCTTGGTCGCAAGGACGCTGAACCGCCTAGAACCGGTGGCGTCAGCACTGGGCGACGGCGTGACCTTGCTCACCGCTGACGTGACGGATCGCGCCAGCTTGGAAGCGCTAGCTGCCACCTGCGAACAGCAGTTCGGGCGGGTCAATGTGGGTGCATTTCACTTTGGTGCATCGCTATGATTTCATAACAGTAAACGGGCGGATATTCGGCGCGGCGACTCTTGGGGTTGGGGATTTTTCCACGAGCGCCTAATCCGCCCCTACATTTACGTTGATGAGACGATAGGGGT
>JBBRTY010000310.1:0-5122 GCA_038248285.1 Aggregatilineales bacterium | reverse complement strand
TTCACGAGCTACTTGCCGGGTGTCCCCCGGAACTAACGGCGGTCCGTTTTGGAAAAACCTTCACGGGTCGCTGAACCTTGATCGTCGTCGGCACTTGTGCCGCGCTCCACAAACCGGGCAGGTTTGGGACGTATAGGCTACGGAATTCAACAGTTCGGTAGCTCATACTTTCGAGTCTACAGTCTTTTAAGTTTTTTGTCGATGTTCATCTTTTGAATTCAACTCGGAAATTCCCGGAGAATTTACACTCACTTGAAATGCACCCCGCTGAGACGCTCAGACGGCGGCTAAAGCCGTAAGGCACTTCATCTACAGCCGCTGAAGCGGCGTAGCTTTCGCAGGCTAAAGCCCTACTTCTGTAAGCATGAGTCGATAGCTATAAATATGGAAGCAATTTCTGAGTTGCTGCTGAGGGCGTGGGGAAAGCGGTGGGTAAGGGGACGCGGCGGCTGTTGGGTCGCCAATCGTCCCCAGTGGATCATGTCTACTTCAACGCCGCCGGATTGACGACATTCTTGTATTCGCCCTTGAGCAGCGCGTCGCGCGTCAATTGTGCTGCCTCGACCGAGACGACGATCTGCGCATCATCGGTGCTGGCTGCCAAGTGAGGGGTATGCACCACGCCGGGCAAGCCGACCAGCGGGTTGTTCTCTTGGGGCGGCTCTTGCTGGAACACATCCAGCGCCGCACCCGCCACATGCCCGCTCTTGATCGCATCCGCTAAATCGCTCTCGTTGATCAACGCACCGCGCGCGGCATCGACAATGCGCACGCCCTTCTTCATCTTGGCGATGGTTTCGGCACGCACCATCTCGCGCGTTTCGTCAGTGAGCAAGGCGTGCAGGGTGATGAAATCACTGCGCTCGTACAACCCATCAAGGCTGACCAGTTCCACGCCTAAATCGGCTGCCACGTCCGCCGCGATATAGGGGTCAAAGGCGATCACGCTCATATCGAAGGCGAGCGCGCGTTTGGCGACTGCCCGACCGATGCGCCCTAGTCCGACAATGCCTAACGTCTTGGAACGCAGTTCCACACCCATGAACGACTTGCGATCCCACTTGCCGGCGCTCAACGAAGCGTGCGCTTGGGGGATGTGACGCGCCAACGCCAGCATCAAGCCAAAGGTATGTTCGGCGGTGCTGATGGTGTTGCCGTCGGGGGTGTTCATGATGATGATGCCGCGTGCCGTCGCGTCGGGGATATCGACATTATCGACCCCCACGCCCGCACGGGCGATGCTTTTGAGGTTGGTCGCCACTGCCAACGCTTCGGCGTCGATCTTGCTGGCGCTGCGGATGATCAAGGCGTCGGCGGACGGCAGCGCTTCCAACAATTGGGCGCGCGTCATTTGCCCTTGCGAAATGACGTTGATCTCGGCAATGCCATCAAAGACGGCGAGCGCGGACGGGTGAACACTGTCAGAAATCAGGACGTTATAGGTCATTTAGCGCTCTCCAAAAACTCATCGAGTCCACTCAAAACGGTTTCCAGCGTCGCCACTGGCATATCCCCCATGTGGGCGATGCGAAACGTCTTGCCTTTGATTTGCCCATAACCCTTGTCCATCGAGAAGCCCTTGCCGCTCATGAACTTCGCCATCGCATCGACATCAAAGTTAAGGCTGTTGGCGACGGTCGAGACGGTCGGAGAACGATAGCCCTCTTGCGAGAACATGCCGAGGTCGCGGCTATCCGCCCATGCTTCGGTGAGGTCGCGCATTTGGGTGTGGCGTGCCCAGCGATTCTCCAGCCCTTCGGCAAGGATGGCGTCCAATTGGACATCCGCCGCGAACATCAAAGACACGGGCGGGGTCGAAGGCGTGTTGTTCTTCTTGCCGCTGGCTTCGATCTCGATGAAGTCGAAGTAGTAGCCGCGAAATTGAATCTGCTTGGCGCGTTCCAAGATGCGGTCGCTGGCGGCGGCGAATGCCAAGCCGGGCGGCAGCGCGAACGCCTTCTGCGAACTGGTCAAGACGAAATCGAGACCCCACTCGTCGGTGCGGATCTCGGCACCCAAGAAGCCGCTGACCGAATCGACTAAAATGAGAGTGTCGGGGCTTAGCTGGCGCACGACGGCGGCAATATCTTTGACGGGGTTGGTGACGCCGGTGCTAGTTTCGTTGTGGACGAGGCAAATGGCGTCATAGGGTTCGGGCGCGGCTTTGAGCGCGGCTTCGACCATATCAGGGGTATGTGCCTTGCCCCAATCGACGGTGATCACATCGATTTGCTTGCCATTGGCTTTGCTGATCTCCGCCCAGCGTTCGCTGAACGCGCCGCCGACGAGGTGAAGTGCCTTCTTATCATCGCGGATACAGTTGCGCGATGCGCCTTCCCACATGCCAGTGCCCGAGGAGCCGAGCAAGAAGACGCGGTTTTGCGTCAAGAACGTCTGCTTCAATTTGTCTTGCAAGCGGGCAAATAAATCGGCGAAGGCGGTCGAACGATGTCCGATCATCCACTCAGTTTGGGCGTCGAGAATTTCGGGGCGTACTTCAACGGGACCCGGAATCACCAGAGTCTTGTGTTTGTCGCTGCGCATTTTCCGTCCTATAGTTTGTGAGAAACGGTACAAATAGAATTTTAGCTTAGGTCAAGCCCAGTGTGCAGTTGGAAATTTTTGTGCAATAGTGACAAAGCTGGAGGATTATTCATTGGTGAACGGGCTGAATTTCCTGCACTGCTAAAGCGTAGGTTGACAATCAAAAAACATTCCCGCGATAATTATAAACATTCGTTCTATAAATTACAAAAGGGCAATCTGATGAGCGATAGCATTCAAGGTGTACTGGGCGGAATCATGTGGGTCGATTTGACCGTGCCCAATGCTGAGGAAGTCCGCGACTTTTATAAGCAGGTCGTGGGTTGGAAATCTGCCGATCTCAGTATGGGGGAGTACTCCGATTTTATGATGAGTGCGCCGGGTAGTGGTGAGCCTGTATCGGGGATTTGCCATACGCGCGGCGAAAATGCCCATTTGCCGCCTCAATGGATGATTTATATCCTTGTGGAAAACCTCGATCAAAGTTTGGAAGCGTGCCATCGTTTGGGGGGCAGCACCATCGGCACGGTGCGCCAAGCAGGAGCGGATCGCTATTGTGTGGTGCGCGATCCAGCGGGAGCAGTGGTGTCGTTGTATCAAAAAGGGTGAAGGTCTTGGGGGCGAGCATGGTATCCCGCCCCCTAACGAGCATTTAGCCAAAAATGGGTTCGGCATCGGCGAGCAGGGCGCGCACCGCGTCGGCAATTTCATAGCGAGAGGTATCGGTCGGCAAGACCATTGCCCGCGCGCCGCCAGCGATCTGCCAAGTATTCGGTGAATCGCTCAAAATCAAAATCGGCTCATAATCCACCGACGTAATGTGCCTATAGACTTCATGCGCCACCGCGCTCAGGGCGGGGGTATCCTCGATGATCACGGCATCGGGGAAAAATGAGATCACCTGCGCGAGGGTGCCAAACATGGGATCATGCGCAGCTTCAAAAATCGACCAGTCACGGGTTGCCGCTATCGTTTCGAGATGTGCGCGCCGCTCTGCCGAACCGACAAAAACGAACACTGGGAATTCTGTGGACATCGGGTTATCTCCTCGAATCACTCCACTCATCACAATCAATGATATGATTATTCTGGTTTGCGTTACAGTACCAAGCAAAGCCATTTGAACACCATCCATTGATGAATCGAAAGTAAATGGACAGCATGACCCAACATATCGAAACCCACGAGAAACTCCTAGATGACACGGGTTGGCGGTTGCTACACGAGCTTCAGATCGATGCCCGCCTTAGCTATGCCGAACTCGGTCGGCGCGTCGGGCTGACCCCTCCAGCAGTGATGGAACGGGTGAAGCGTTTAGAAGAAGCGGGGGTCATCAAAGGCTATCACGCCGAAATTGACCTGAAGCATGTGGGTGCGCCTATCAGCGCCCTCGTTCGGCTATCGACGGGCAGCCATTTTGCGCATGTGGGCGAACTGATCAAGGCGATGCCTTATGTATTGGAATGTCATCATGTGTTGGGCGAAGATTGTTATGTGGTCAAACTGGCGATGCCCAGTGTGAGCGCTCTTGATCACTTCTTCCAGCAGATCAAGCCCTATGCCATGACGACAACTTCGATCATCGTGCATTCGCCGGTGATGAACCGCGTGATCTGTCGTGACATTGGCGAAGAACCTTAAACCCCCCTAGTCCCTAATCCTAAAAGGAAACTTTATGCCGCTTGAGGCGATTATTTTTGACATGGACGGCGTGTTGCTGGACAGTGAAGTGTACTGGTTTGAATCGCGCGTGACCTTTGCCGCGCGCCGGATGCTCATTTGGACGATGGAAGATCAGCGCCACGCTATGGGGCGCAGCACCATCGAATGGGCACGAGTGATGGAACAACGGCTCCAGCTAGACATGGTGCTAGACGACATCATGGACGAGGTGATCGCGGGGGTCAACGACCGGATCGCCGCCCGTTTCCCCGAATTGCCCGGCGCGCTCCAAGCAGTGCATACGGCGGCGGCATTGGCTCCGGTGGCGCTGGCGTCGGGGTCGCCCACCCATGTGATTCAAAATGTGATGATGCTCACGGGGCTGGACAAGGTGTTTCAGACGGTGGTGTATGGCGACGATATGGCGCATGGCAAGCCCGCGCCTGATATTTACTTCGAGGCGGCGCGGCGTTTGGGGGTCAATCCCGCCCATTGTTTGGGCATTGAGGACAGCGCCAACGGCTTACGGTCGCTGCACGCGGCGGGCATGATCGCCGTCGCGGTGCCCAGTCCGGCGTTTCCGCTACCCGCCGATGTGTTGGCGCTGGCGGACGCGGTGCTGCCCTCGCTGGAAGGTTTTACGGCGGAATTTGTGCGCGGGATTCGAGGGTAGGGAAAAACACAGGGGTAGGGACGAGATCGGGTTCTCATCGTAGGGTGCCCGTAGGTTTGAGGCGGGCTATTGTCGAGTAAGGTGGGGCAGATTAGCCATGCCATAACACCGCGCTTGGCTAGCCACGCCGTTCGCTTATGGAGAATCGCCTTATGCGTCGTTTTTTGCCCGTCGTTCTTTTCGCCGCCTTTGTCGGGGTGTCGGTCATGGGCTTAGCCGCCCCAGAGGGCTTGGAACCGACTC
>JBBRTY010000309.1:0-5198 GCA_038248285.1 Aggregatilineales bacterium | reverse complement strand
TTGGCGGCAAATGGGTGGATATTCGGCGCGCGGACCTTCATGTTAACGAACGATTGACAAGCGCCTAATCCACCCCTACATCCACGTTTCGAGGGATATTTTCCTTTTTTTCTTCACGTCTTCATGCCTCTCTATTTATTTTATTCTGTTTCTATACCTGAGTAGTCACCGATTCTCGAAGATGTCGAGGATATCCTTGTCGAGGAAAGGGGCGAGGACAACGCCCGCTATTTAAGCCTTCAATATCATGGTGGCTTGCGGGTCCCGGCGTGGTTGTTGTCGGATGGGACGCTACGTTTGTTGGCGCTCACGCTACTGGCTTATCTGCCTTCTGAAGGGCGAGTCTTCATGATTGAAGGTAACTACACAGCTACCCCTCATCCCCCGACCCCTTCTCCCAGCCGCTTCGCTTTTGGAGAAGGGGAGAAACGCAGTAGAAAGTCCCTCGCCCCGCCGCTTCGCTTATGGAGAGGGTTTGCCGCTTCGCTTTAGGTGAGGGGTGTGTAGTTACGATTGAAGAACCAGAAAACGGAGTGAAGAGGTCGATTTAGCGGTCTTGTTCGCCTCTGGCGTTCTGGAAAGTCGCTACGGATGACGTTGCCACCCTCGTATTGAGGGCGGCAACGTCTATTTTAGCAATCGACTCGCAGACGCGGGGAATTACGACCCGGCGAGGGCTTCGGTTGCTTGTGCTTGCAGGGTGGCGACGGCTTCTTCGACCGCAACGCCATTGCTGGTCACGGCGGCGATGGCTTCGCTGATGAAACCACGCACGGCGTTTTGGGCAGCAATCGAGGGACCGCTGTAAATGGCGACGGTCGCGTCATTGAGCTTGGCGCTGGCAGCTTCAAAGTATGGGAAGATTTGCGGCGCGCCAAAGGCGTCGGCGTCGGTTAAGCTGGCGGCACCCGCGCGCGAAGCGCTGAAGTAACCGGTGCTGCTGCTCCACAACGCACCCGCTTCGGCGCTCACCAACGACTTGAGGAACAGCCACGACGCGACTTGTTCTTCGGGGGTGCCGCCGACGAGGATGATGCTGGGGATGAAGACCTGAAGGGTTTCGGTGCCTTCGGCGTGCGGGAAGGTCGTGACCGACCAATCGGCGACATAACCGCTATCGACAAAACCCTGAACCACAAAGGTGAAACCGGCGGTGCTGGTGGCGAAGAAGGGGTTTAGCCCACGCGCGAAGTCGGCTTGTTCGGCGAAACGCTCGGCGGGGATATAGCCACAGCCTTCGGCGTACAGGTCAGCATACAATTGGAAGACGGTGGTGACGATTTCGCTATCGAACAGGTACGCTTCGCCATCGAAAATCTGACCGCCTTGGCTCGAAACGAACGACTCGAACAGCGAGGGGTCGGTGGTGATGGGGAAACCCTGAACATCTTCACCGTTCGCGCCGGTATAGGCAGCGGCGGCGCACGCTTGTTCGCGGAAAGCAGCGAGGTCGGCGGGGGGCGCATCAAAGCCCAATTCGGTCAACAAGGTTTGGTTATACGCCAGCACTTGCGCCGAGGTTTGGTGCGGGAAGGCGACCAGTTCGCCAGTGGGCAAGGTGTTGAAGGAGAGCAAGTCGCTCCGGAAATCGTCAGCCATATCGCCCAAGCCCCATGCCGCGCTGTCGAAGAAGGGGGTCAAGTCAACGGCTGCGCCATCGGCAAAGTAGCTGGCGGCGTTGTTTCCAAAGCCGGCGACCAAGTTGGGGAGTTCGCCGCTGATGATACCGGCGTTCATCAAGTTGGCGATATCGCCATAGTTCCCTTGCGCGATGGGTTCGACGGTGATGCCGTATTCATTGGTTTCGTTGAAGGTGGTCACGAGTTGGGTCATGGCGTCCAACTGTGCGCCGCCGAATTGGTGCCAGTACACAACGGTCACGCCGCTGGGGTCAACGGTTTCGATGTCCATATCTTGGGCGTTGAGGACGCCGACGCTGAGCATGAGAACCAACACGAAAAGAAGGGCTTTACGCATACTGAATATCTCCTTGTTTGAGGAACGGCAGGGCGATTACGACTCGCCCCGATATGTGATTATAGCGGACACAAACAAGTTGTAGTTTAAGATTGTGCCAAACTTTTTGACGGCAAATCTTCCGAAAATGTAACTGCTCAGCCCTCACCCAAAGCGAAGCGGCAAACCCTCTCCATAAGCGAAGCGGCGGGGAGAGGGACTTTCTACCGCTTTTTTCCCCCTCTCCTGTAAAAGCGAAGCGGCTGGGAGAGGGGGTGCCGAGCGCGCTCGGACGGGGTGAGGGGTACCTGAGTAGTTACCCGAAAATGAACAACAGAGCCTCCCCGATCCTTAAAAACGTTTAAGATCGTGTGAAGACTATCCGCCCGTGCTTTGGATCGCGCCGCTAATCCATTAGAATGTGAAGCATCCGCCCCCCGACCCTGTGTGAGGGAACCTAAACCTATGGCTGTGCTGACCAGCACCGACAAAAAAACGACCAGCCGCCGGACTCGCCTCCTGCGCGAAAACTTGGTCGCCTATGGGCTGCTGTCGCCCGCGATGATCCTGATCTTTATTTTCGGTATTTTCCCAGTCGGGTTCGCTTTTTTCGTCAGTCTGTACCGCTGGCGACGGTTTCCCGATGACTATTTAGGCATGGATCATTACCTGCGCGCCCTTGGTGACTTCGCCTACATCCTGTTTTTCTGGCTGGCAATCGGCGCGCTCGTCTATGCCACCAGCTTGCTCCTTCAACTGTGGCGGACGGGGGCGCAACGCGGGAAAGCGCTCGCGTACCTTGTGCCGGGCGGGGTGACGGCGGCGGCGTTGCTCACTTTCGTCAATTGGATGGGCATCCTCTTGCCGATCATCATCAATATCCCGCAACAGATACGCGGTCAAGAGCGCGTGCCGGGCATTTTCATTCAAGCGTTATTCGCCAGTTTTCAAGTCCCCGAAGCCGCCGTGATGGGCAATACTTTCCTCGCCCTGTTGATCGGTTGCCTCGTCCTCAGCAACCTATGGCAGCGCGTCATCGGCGGCGAAAAGTGGGATTCCTATTTGTTATGGGGGACAGCGGTGATTTTTGTAGGCGGGTGTGGGGCGCTCGTGCTGAGCCTGACGCTGGATACTATCGGCATCGGCATCGAAACCGCGCGGGCGGCGGGCGACAGCCTCCCGATCTGGTCGCAAATCATCCTGATCAGCGCGGGCGTCGGCATGTTGGGTGCCGCCTATGTCGTGTGGACGCGCGCCGGACGGCAAACCGTCAGTGACCGCCGTTTCGTGTTTCAGATCGGCGCGGCAATTTTGCTGATGGTGGGGGGCTATTTGCTGATCACCCAACTGCCGACCGCGCTCACCAACGCGGATCGCAATGTCATGAGTGGCTTTGGGATCACCGTGTTGTTCGTGTTGGGCACGGTGCCGTTTCAACTGGGGATCGGACTCTTGCTGGCGTATCTGCTGTTTCAGAAGATTCGCGCCAAGTCCTTGTTTCGCGTGGTCTACTTCATCCCTTATGTCATGCCGTTTGTGGCGACCAGCATGGTCTTTAACATCATCTTTGGGCATCGCTCGTTGTCGTTGATGAATCAGGTATTGACGACTTTGGGGTTGCCGCCACAAAAATGGCTGCTGGAACCGACCGGAATCCTGCAATTGATCTTTCCAGCCGTGCCGGATAGTTTGGCGGGTCCCAGTTTGGCGCTGATCGTGATCATGATCTACACGACATGGACGTATATCGGCTATGACACGGCGATCTTTTTGGCGGGGTTGGGCAATGTCCCCAACGATGTCTATGAAGCGGCGCGCATTGATGGTGCCAACTCGTGGCAAATGTTTCGCCGCATCACGCTGCCGCTGTTGTCGCCGACCACTTTTTTCTTGTCGCTGATCGCCATCATCGGCACGTTTCAGGCGTTCACTCAGATTTGGATTTTACGATCCCCCGCCGCCCAAAGCTCAGTCGATACGCTCGGTGTCTACATCTTCGAGACGGTGCAAAGTGGCGACCCGAACATGGGCTATGGCTCGGCGATGTCGTTTGTGTTGTTCGGCGTGATCCTTCTCCTTACGATTTTCCAGAACCGGATTGCCGGTAGACAGGTGTTTTATGGCTGAGACCACCCTCCGGGCGCGCGGGGTCAGCGCCCCTGTCGCTGATGATCACCCCAAAAAACCGATTCAATGGGGCAAAATTGCCATTTATGCCGTCTTGATCGTCGGCTTGGTGCAGGCAGTGTTTCCGTTGTTGTGGATGTTAAGCGCCTCGTTGATGACCTTGAGCGAGGTCAGTTTTGGGTACTTTTTGCCGAGCGCCCCCCAGTTCAATAATTATGTGCTGGCGTGGGAACGGGCAAATTTTGCCCAGTTCATGTGGAACAGCGTGCGCATCACCGGCATCACGCTGGTGGGGCAACTGTTGATCTGTATTCCAGCGGCGTATGCCTTCGCCCGGATGAAATTTGTCGGGCGCAATGTCTTGTTCGGCGTCATGATCGCCACATTGATGATCCCCGACGTGGCGACGCTGATCCCCAACTATTTGACGGTCATTTGGTTTGGACGCCTGAGCGAGAATCTGTTCGGCTTTGGGTGGATCAACAATTGGCCCGCGCTGACGATCCCGTTCATGGCGTCGGCATTCACGATCTTTTTGCTGCGCCAGTTCTTCGCGCAAATCCCCGAAGATTTGTGGGACGCCGCCCGCATCGATGGGGCGGGGCACCTGCGTTTCTTGTGGTCGGTCGTCATCCCGCTCTCGACCGCGCCGATCATGACCAGCATCACCTTTGGGTTCATTGGCTCGTGGAATTCGTTGTTGTGGCCCCTGCTGGTGGTGCAAACGGATGAATGGCGTCCGGTGGCGGTGGGGCTGACTAAGTTCGTGAACAGTGACGCCCCCACCGAGCTGCATTTGCAGATGGCGGCGGCGGTGATGATGTTGGTGCCGATCTTGATCTTGTACTTTTTCACGCAACGCCAATTTATGCAAGGGATCGCCAATACCGGATCGAAGGGGTGAGGCTTGGTGAACGCTGGCTATCGCAATCGGTTCCTGAGGGTGCAAAACAGATCGTAGGGGCGCGCAACGGCAATTTGTTGAAAAACACGGGCAACCGGGCAACCCAATGGGGTTGCCCCTACAACACCGGGTCTCGTAGGGGCAACCCAATGTGGTTGCCCGCCGATTCAAACCTTTTTGCAACAGATTCTCACGATGGGCGGTTCACGAT
>JBBRTY010000308.1:0-5221 GCA_038248285.1 Aggregatilineales bacterium | reverse complement strand
TTGGTAAGTCTGCTTGCTGGAATGCCAGCGTGTTGAAATGCCAGCTTGCTGGCACAGCGCCTAACCTCACCCGCTGAAGCGGGGAGGCTTGCGGCGGGCTAAAGCCCTAACCCTGTCAATTGCAAGACGCGCTCAATACGGTTTGGGGCGTACAACCCAAACCCGGAAGAGGCATCCTCACCACAATAAGAGATCGTTTTCTCCCTTTTTCGATGGTGCTGGGGGTAGGTTTTTTACTGCTGATTTCTTTGTTATTGAGTTCATTGCTATCCTCAGTCCACACCTTTTTTCTGGGCTTACTCCCTGGTGCAGACTTAGTGTTGCAGATTCTCAATTTTGCCCTCTCATTCATGGTCATTACCCTCCTGTTCGCGCTCATTTATAAAATCTTGCCTGATGTCAATATTAAATGGCGCGATGTTTGGATTGGGGCAGCTTTTACTTCGCTGTTATTTTCGGTTGGAAAAACGGTGATCGGGTTATATTTGGGCAATAGCAGTGTGTTTTCAGCCTATGGCGCTGCGGGATCGATCATTGTCATCCTGCTTTGGATTTTCTACTCGGCGCAAATCCTATTGTTTGGAGCCGAGTTCACACAGGTTTACGCACAGCATTATGGTTCACACATTAGCCCGCGCAAAAGTGCCGTGGCGGTCATAGCAACTGATGTAACCGCGACAAGCGAACGCAGGACATTGCCCCATGCTTGACCCATCGTATTGAACAAGCAGTTGAAGCTTTTCCAAGATAGTGACCCCAAATGAGACGAAAGTGATCCCCCTCGCAATCATAATCAACACTGTAATGAAGGTTTGAGGTCCCATGATAGTCTGGAAAACAAAACTGACGGGGAAATTTTCCCCGTCAGTCTCGTAGAGCAATATTCGGCTTGGACACAACTTGCAGAGGGGCCTGGATTCGAACCAAGATTGATGGCTCCAAAGGCCACTGTTCTACCATTGAACTAACCCTCTGCGAAATAGTTTAGCAGGAATTGGGATAGATTCAAGGCGGAATTTTCAAGATGTTAGGCTAACCTGCGAAGTCCTTTTTCTGCGCCTTCGCCCAATCATCCTTCAAGGATACGGTACGGTTGAAAACCAGGTTGTCCGAAATGGAATCGGCATCAACAGTGAAGTAACCGACACGTTCAAATTGATATTGTGTTTCTGGTGCTGCCCCTTGTACGCTCGGTTCGATATACACTGTCGTCAGGGTCTCTAGAGAATCTGGGTTAAGATAATCAATGAAGTCCTTATCTTCCGCCATATCGCTCGCCTCGGCGACGGTCAACAATTGATCATATAATCGGACTTCGCACATCAGCGCATGAGCAACACTTACCCAATGCAATGTCGCCTTCACTTTGCGTCCGTCTTTGGCATCCCCCCCCCGTGTTTCAGGGTCATACGTACAGTGTAATTCGGTGATATTGCCGTCCGCATCTTTAATCACCTCATCACACTTGATGAAATAGGCAGCGCGCAAACGAACCTCTCTACCGGGGGACAAGCGGAAGAATTTGTTGGCGGGGATTTCCATAAAGTCCTCAGCCTCTAAATACAATTCGCGCGAAAATGGCACCTTGCGTGTGCCGGCATCGGGGAACTCAGGATTAATCATGGCGTCGAACCACTCCACTTGCCCTTCTGGGTAGTTGGTGATCACCACTTTGATCGGGTGCAAGACCGCCATCACCCGAGGCGCAATCTTATTCAAGTCCTGCCGCACAAAGTATTCGAGCATCTGCACGTCAACCACCCCATTGGCTTTGGAGACTCCCGTCTGCACCGCCAAATCACGAATCGCTTTAGATGTGACACCCCGCCGCCGCAAACCCGATATCGTCGGCATACGCGGGTCATCCCATCCGTTGACATGCTTTTCCTGTACCAAGCGAATGAGGCGACGCTTGCTCAAGACCGCATACGTCATGTTAAAACGGGCGAACTCAATTTGCTGAGGATGGAAAATGCCCAGTTGTTCGATATACCAATCATACAAGGGGCGGTGATCTTCAAACTCCAGCGTACAAATCGAGTGCGTAATCCCTTCAAGGCTGTCGCTCTGCCCATGCGCCCAGTCATACATGGGATAAATGCACCATTTATCGCCCGTGCGTGGGTGTGCAGCATGAAGAATCCGATACATGACCGGATCACGCAGGTTAACATTGGGCGACTTCATATCAATTTTAGCGCGCAGCACGCACTCGCCTTCTTTGAATTCCCCCGCCTTCATACGTGCGAACAAATCGAGATTTTCTTCAACGGTGCGATCCCGATACGGGCTGTTTTTACCCGACTCGACCAAGGTGCCGCGATAAACGCGAATCTCGTCAGGGGTCAGATGATCGACATAAGCAACCCCTTTCTGGATCAGTTGCACTGCCCAGTCATATAACTGGTCGAAATAGTCCGAGGCGTAAAACAGGTTTTCCCATTCAAAGCCTAACCAACGCACATCACGAATGATGGCGTCAATATATTCTTGTTCCTCTTTGGTCGGGTTGGTATCATCAAAGCGCAAATTGGTCTTGCCACCATATTGATCTGCCAGTGCAAAATTCAAAAATATCGATTTGGAGTGACCAATATGGAGATAACCATTGGGTTCTGGTGGAAAGCGCGTATGCACCCGCCCGCCAAAACGTCCGGTCTCATTATGCGCATCAATGATCTCGGTGATGAAATTTGATTTACTGCTGATGCCTTCAGCGCCATTCGTCATGCCCGAATCAACGCTTTCTGTGCTATGTGCAGTGTTTGTATCCTCGTTCGCCATCGCTTACGTTTCCCGTCCGTTCGTGTCATTCTAGTGGCAATTTAGGGTGTTTTGGATACCCTGCTTGACCGCTGATTATATCATCACATCATCAGATTGATACAAACAGGCGTTGCGTTGCCGCGCACAAGGCGCAATAATCTAATGGATTGTGTTTTCTATTCATTGAAATCATCACGCGGACAAATATATGGCGAAAAATGATCTCACCGGGCAAAAGATCGGTCAATACCTCCTCATTGAGCGTATTGGCGAAGGCAATTCCGCAGTCGTCTACCGTGCCCAACAAACGAATGCCTTCAATCGGGATGTCGCCGTCAAAGTGATGCGTCCAGAGTTATTTGGAAATGACGATTTTGCCCAACGTTTGGAAATTGAGGCACGCACCGTCGCCAAACTCAGCCATTCCAATATTTTGCGCTTGATCGAGTACATCGCTGAGGATGACACCGTTTCGCTGGTGATGGATTATTTATCCGGCGGTAGCTTGACTCAACAGCTAAAACAAGGCTTGTTGCCGCTCGATAGATTTGACCAAATTGCCGGTCAAATCGCCGCAGCCTTGGATTATGCCCATGAGCGGAGCATCATCCATCGTGACTTAAAACCGCAAAACGTCTTATTGGATGAGTCGGGCAACGCCTATCTTTGCGATTTCGGGATCGCGCGTTTGCTCAACGAAAATATCAGCATGACCCGTACTGGTGTGATTATCGGCACGCCCGCCTATATGTCCCCCGAACAGTGGGAAGGCATCCTGCTGGATCGTCGATCCGATATTTACGCCTTTGGCGTCATGCTTTACGAGATGTTGACGGGTGAACTGCCCTATAAAGCCGAAACCACCACCAGCATGATGTTCCAACATTTGCATTCATCCCCCCGCCCTGTCGAAGCCATCCGCGCAGAATTGCCCAGCACAGTGAATGCGGCTCTAAATCGGTCATTGGCGAAAAATCGTGATGACCGTTACAACTCGGCAGGAGAATTTTTTACTATCCTCAAGGATGCCCTGCAAGGGATAGCACCAGAAGCGAGCCTATATGCGGGCAATATCTCCGGCAAGTCTATCGGTGAAAATCTCAAAATTCATACTGCCATGTTGGAAACACAAGGCGAAGGCAGTGTACAAGTAGATAATCCGTTGGATGACCTCAGCACAATGGAATTTCCAGTTATTCGGACGATCTCTTCAGATAAAGTCGCTACCATGACTGCGCCAGCAGTCCAAACCACACGCCGTCGCCCCTCATGGTTAATTTTTGGCGCTGGTGCCGTTTTTGCGCTGTTATTCATCGTGATCCTTGCAATGACAAATATCATGTCTCCTCCTCTTGTACCTATTGGCGAAAGTACCAGTGTCAATGGGGGTGCCACGCTCTCATCCCAAAGCAATCGGCTCGATAATCGTGGCATTGAGCAAAGCCTTGTGCCCGCAGGTTGTTTTACAATGGGCAGTAATTCTGCAAACGACGACAATGCAGATGACGCGGAGTTACCCGCTCATGAAGTGTGTCTGATCGCCTTTTGGATCGATACCACCGAAGTGACCAACGAGGCATTTGCACAATTTAGCAGTGCCAATGCTTACAGTGACCCACAGTGGTGGTCAGATGCAGGTTGGGCATGGCTGCAAAGTACGGGTTTTGCCGGTTCAGAAGATCGCGGGGGTGATTTCAACAATCCCCGACAACCCCGCCTCAATCTAAGCTGGTATGAAGCAGATGCCTATACCCGCTGGCGGAATGGTCGTCTGCCTACTGAAGCAGAATGGGAATACGCGGCACGTGGTAGCGAGGAACGCCTCTACGCTTGGGGAATGAATTATCAATTAGGATACAGCATCATCAACGAGATTTCGCGCGGGGGCACCGCGCCAACTACCCCCAACACGGTCGCTTCGCGTCCGACAGATCGCAGTTGGGCGGGGTTATATGATATGGTCGGCAATGTCTGTGAATGGACGAATACATGGTTTGGCCCCTATAGTACAGAACCACAACAAGACCCCATCGGTGCGATTGAAGGTACAGAGCGCGTCATTCGTGGAGGCAATTTTTTAAGCTCACCGATCACTGCACGGCTGGTTGCCCGCAGCAGCCGCCTACCGGAAAGCAGAGCGCGATCCTGTGGGGTGCGGGTGGTTAGTACCCCATAAGGATGATTTTCGATGAATCCATTGAGATAATTGTTAAAGTATTGATCACACTGTCTGCATAGTGACTACTCAGGCATAGAAACAGAATAAAATAAATAGGGAGGCATGAAAACGTGAAGAAAAACAGGAAAATACCCCTCGAAACGTGGATGTAGGGGTGGATTAGGCGCTTGTCAATCGTTCGTTAACATGAAGGTTCGCGCGCCGAATATCCACCCATTTGCCGCCAACGGTCATTTCCCCCTTTATTACTGACCGTTTTTCAGCCTGAGCAGTTAC
>JBBRTY010000307.1:0-5238 GCA_038248285.1 Aggregatilineales bacterium | reverse complement strand
GTAAGGGCATGATATATCATGCCCCTACCGAGGATAAACCCATTGTGTGTTTTTGTGACCCTTTGTGAATATCGAGTATCCTCTCGTGCGTTGACCCTGGGGCTAGGGGGTGGGGATTGAGGCAAAACAAGAGAATAAACCCTTAACTTGACGCCCAAGACCCAATGGGGTTGCCCGACTTTTGCAACAGAATCATAGTTCATGCCCCTACCGAAGATAGACCTATTGTGTAATGTTGGGACCCTTTGCGAATATCGATTACCATTTCATACGTTCATCCTAGGGTCGGGGGGCAGGGTTATATAAGCCGTTGATCGATCCTAGAAGCTATCCCCCGATTGCCCGAAGTTGGTCGCCAGCAACGAGAAATCGGTGATATTGATGATGCCGTCATCGTTGAAGTCGGCATTGGCGTTGTAATTGGGTTGCCCCTCCAGCGTATTGAAGGCAGTCGCCAGTATCGAGAAATCGGTGACATTGATGAAATTATCGTTGTTAGCATCGCCCTGCCGCAGCGTGCCAAAATTAAAGCTATTGTTACCGCTGCCGATCACCCCTGTCCGCAATTCGGCGAGGGTATGGCTGTGCTTGACCAAAATATCAACGGTGCCGATGCTGACTCCGGGGATGATAAAGACACCACTGTCATTGCTGGTCGCAACGTAGTTGGTGATCACGCCGGATCGTTGCACCCGCACGCTCAGCGGCACACTGAGGAGCGTGCTAGGCGCGGCGGGGTGCCCTTCCAGCGCCATCGTGCCCACAATCGAAGCGCGCGCAACGTCTAATCCCGCGTCCACCCAAGTGGTATTGGCGGTCAAGCTGAGGATGGCGGTAAAGCCATACGAGGCGCTGAAAATATTATCGATGATGTCGCTATCGAAAGCATCATCAATGGAAAACGGATTGTCGTCGATTTGATTCGCCGGGGAATAGCTTTCCCCACTGTACAGGACGACACGAACTCGGTAGTCGCCAATGTTGGGGGCGGTGAGCGAATAAATGCCGCTGGCGTCGGTCACGGTCGAGGCGATTAAGGTGGTCCTGGCGCTGTTCCACAACTGCACGGTGCGTCCGGCGATGCCCGCTTCCGAACTGGTCTGCAAGCCATCGCCATTGGCATCATACCAAACTAGATTGCCAACTGTGACGGGATCGACGGTGATGATGCCCGCATCGTAGATTGTCGTAGAAATGACATTACTGGCGATGGTAAAGATGTCGGTGAAGCCGCTATCTCCGCCGGATGGGTTGATGTCGCTGTCTTTGGTGTCATCCCCACCGGCGAGGTTTTTGCCCGTGAAGGTATCGCCCACAGACGGCAAAATGACCCGCACGCGGTAGTCGCCCGGCGTAGGTACGGTGACGGTATAGATGCCGCTGGCGTTGGTAGTCGTTTGATCGATCAGTAGGGTTTTAGTGCTGTTCCACGCTTGGACCGTCACATCGGGAATACCGGGTTCGCCCGGGTCTTGGTCGCCATCACCGTTCAGGTCATCCCACACAAAATTGCCAATATTGACAGGCGTGGGCGTGCGGGTGGGGGTGGCGGTGCGAAATTTGATGATGCCCGCATCGTAGATTGTCGTAGAAATGACATTGCTGGCGATGGTAAAGATGTCGGTGAAGCCGCTATCTCCGCCGGATGGGTTGATGTCGCTGTCCTTGGTGTCATCCCCCCCAGCGAGGTTTTTTGGGGAGAAACTATCACTGGCACCCGGCAAGACCACCCGTATCCGAAAATCGCCAGGTCCACTGGATTGCAGGGTGTAGATGCCGCTGCCATTGGTGGTGGTTTGATCGAGTAATTGATTTTTGGTGCTGTTCCACAATTGTACGGTGACATTGGCTAAGCCCGGTTCGCCATCGTCTTGCCGTCCATCTTGGTCGAGGTCATCCCACACAAAATTGCCGATATTGACGGGCGTGGGCGTGCGGGTGGGGGTGGCGGTGCGAAATTTGATGATGCCCGCATCAATGGTGGTAATGGAGATTAAATTGGACGCAAAGGTATAGATGTCGGTGAAACCGGAACTGCTGCCATAGGGGTTGATGTCGCTGTCGTCGGTATCATCACCGCCGGCAAGATTTTTGGGAGAGTAGGCATCATTGTCGTTTGGCAAGAGCACGCGCACGCGATAATCGCCCGGTAGGGGGGCAATCAAAGCGTATATCCCGCTCCCGTTGGTGGTGGTTTGGGCGAGCAATAGACTTTTGGCGCTGTTCCACAATTGCACGGTGACATTGGCTAAGCCCGGTTCGCCGCCGTCTTGCTGCCCATCTTGGTCGAGGTCGTCCCACACGAAATTGCCGACGTTGATGGGGGTGGGGGTACGGGTAGCGGTGGCGGCGAGGATTCCGACCCCAGCATCCATTGGGGCATAGATGCTGCCGTCCCCATCGGGGTCTTCTGGATCACCCGTCGCGGGGGCGGGTGGCGTGCTGTTTTCGTTGGGCGCGATAACCGTTTCTGCGTCATTGTTGGGGGGCAGGGTGGAGGTTGCATAAAACGGAGTGAATGACGGTGACGGACTAATCGCCACCGATTGCGCGGCAACGGCGGTCAGGTTGCGTTGGGCAGCCACGAGGTAACCCATCGCGAACATGGCAAACGTTAGGGTGAGGACGAGAGACAAGTTGATTTTGCGCATTTTGGATCGCTTAACTCTAAGAAACATACGATAAGCATAAGGTGAAGCGCATATTTTGGCAATTTTGCTCGCGCTTCGTTCACGAATTTCCCATTCCATTTGCCTATCAGGGTGAATTATGCGTTAGAATAGTTTCAATTTAACTGCCTCCCAAAAAAGTCTCATCGTTCGCATAAGAGGGAAAGCGCCATGTGGCAGACTTATTTCACAGTAGATCGCACTGCGGATGCACTAGAACTGCTCGCACAATACCGCGATAAAGCGCGCATCATTGCGGGTGGCACTGATATTTTGATTGAATTGGATCGCGGGACGCGGCGCGGGGTCGAAGTGCTGATCGATATTTCGCGCGTGCGGGAACTTGACGGTATCGGCTGGCATGGCGACACTTTTCGGCTGGGTGCCCTTGCCACACATAACGATGTCGTGGGGGATGCGCGGTTGGTCAGCCGCGCGTTACCGCTGGCGCAAGCCTGTTGGGAAGTGGGTGCCCCGCAGATTCGCAACCGTGCGACCGTCGTCGGCAATGTGATCACGGCATCACCCGCTAACGATACCATCACCCCGTTATGGGCGTTGGGTGCCAGCATCACGTTGGCGTCGGCAGATGGGGAACGCACGATCCCACTGGCGGGCTTTTACAGCGGGTTGCGCCGCACCGTCATGCGACCGGATGAACTGGCGACGGCGATCACCTTTCCGGCGTTGGCGCAGGGGGAGCGCGGGGTGTTTTTGAAGCTCGGATTGCGGCGCGCACAGGCGATCTCGGTGGTCAATTGCGCGGTGGTGTTGGCATTTGACGGCGACCTGATGACACGCGCGGCGATCACCTTGGGCAGTGTTGCCCCGACGATTTTTTCGGCGGATATCGCTGCTGCCTCGTTGGTGGGGCGGTCTTTATCGCCGGAGGTGATCCGTGAGGCGGCGCGCTTGGCGGCGGCGGCACCTTCGCCGATTGCCGATGTGCGCGGCACTGCCGAATATCGAGTCGAGATGATTCGGGTGCTGGTCGGGCGGGCATTACGGGCGTTGGCGACGGGTACCGAGTCGGCATCATTCCCGCAAACCCCAGCGATGTTATGGGGGACAGCGCACGGAAAAACGACCGCCCCCAACGGGCGCGTCACCCACGAGGCGGATAGCCCGATTGAGACGACGATCAACGGGCGGCTAGTGCGGACGACGACGGGCAGCGACAAGACGCTGCTGCGTTGGCTGCGCGAAGACGCCAAGCTGTCGGGCACCAAAGAAGGGTGTGCCGAGGGTGAGTGCGGTGCCTGTACGGTTCATTTGGATGGGGCGGCGGTGATGGCATGCATGGTGCCTGCGCCGCGCGCACAGGGTGCCGAAATTGTCACGGTTGAAGGGCTGACGGGCGCGGCGAACACGCTCCATCCGGTACAGGCGGCATTTATCGAAACGGGGGCAGTGCAATGTGGCTATTGTACGCCCGGCTTCATCATGGCGGGTGCGAAGTTGTTAGAAGAACAGCCTGACCCCACGCACGCGCAAATTGAACAGAGTATTTCCGGCAATTTATGCCGTTGTACAGGGTATTATGCCATTATCGAAGCGCTTCAAAAACCAAGCCGAGCATCTGAATTAGTAGAGGAGACATCGTGAACGACAGCCAAGTGAAGGTCGCAAAACAAAAAGAGATGGGGCGGTGGATTGTCCCCGCTATGGGCTATCTGCTCGCCGTCGCTTTAGGGGTTTTGGCATGGGCGGCAGCGCCCTTGGTGATCGAATGGGTGGATGCTACCTTTCCACGCTTTCAACGGGCGGGCATGACGGCTATTCAAATGCGGGGGGCATTTACCGCTTTTGTGTTTGTGGTGATGTTGTCGACGGTGACGATGTTGGTGGCGTTTGCCAGCCGCAAGCCAAAATCTCGTCAAGGGATACGCGGGGTCACCAACAACATGTTGGCGAAAGAGCGTCAAGAGATGTTGCAAGAAAAGAAGGATAACCGCAAACGCCAGCGCAAGATGAACCTGAAGATGCGCGAATACGTCAAAGAGAATCAGAAGGATACATGATCCGAAAGGGATTTCCTCATGGATAGAACAGTGCCTAATACGGGTAGTGAAGAAATCGAACTCTATATGAGGACGTATTATTCCCTGCTGCGGTCAACCCACACGATCCAAATCGAATCGCTGGTAGAAACCCATATGGCGGTGGATTCATCACTGCATGACCAAGCCCGTAGCCACAAAACTGATGTGTCCGCGTTGGTCTATACGAGTTTGCGCTTGCCCGCAATGATGCCCGCGATTGATTTCATTTTGCTGGGTCAGCTCGAAAAATCATTCGTCGATGCGGGCTATCCGGTCACGGAATGGCAACGGGTGTATTCTCCCGGACGGCGGCGGCGGATGCACTTTGACGGCGATCACCGCTTGGCAGTTTTTGTCGCCAGTCGCTCCGATATTGACGACTTGATACCCATTTTGACGGCGTATCAGATCGAATGGAACAAGCTCCATTTGCTTTTACAGAGCGAGATCGCCAAGTTGTTTCTCGCCCAACATCATCAGCGGCATACCCCGCTCACCGAAGCTGAGCGCGAAATGATCGGCAGGGC
>JBBRTY010000306.1:0-5250 GCA_038248285.1 Aggregatilineales bacterium | reverse complement strand
CCCTTGTGAGCTTTTTTCTCCCCCTCTCCATAAGCGAAGCGACCAATGGGGAGGGGGCGCTGACCGAAGGTCAGACGGGGTGGGGATTATCAAATCTGCTATTCATTGAATTTGTCCTCTTTCGACTTTGCAACAGCCCTGTAAAACTAGCCTCCGCAATTGTAATCCCACGCCTTTGTTGGTACACTTTATGAACTGCAACAAATCGTAGCGGACAGGCGATACTCCCCCAAGGTGAATGTCACTAGTTTGAGTCTCGTTACCCGCTCACGATGACCGTGCCGTTGATCCGCACGGTCTTTCTTTTGTGGGTCCTCATCAGCAAATCTCTCTTAGGAAATCATGACACACTCGTTTGAAGAAATGGGGTTAAACCCCCTGCTCATAGAAACATTGTCGGAACTGGGCTACACCGAGCCAACCCCCATCCAAATCCAATCGATCCCGCCCTTGATGGCTGGGCGTGACGTTTTGGGGCAAGCGCAAACAGGCACGGGCAAAACCGCAGCCTACAGTCTCCCGATTTTGAACAAGCTCGAAGGCGATGCCCTCCAAGTCTTGATCTTGACCCCCACCCGCGAACTGGCAACCCAAGTCGCGGACGCCGTGCATCGTTATGGTTCCAAGATGGGCGTGCGCGTGCTGCCCGTTTATGGCGGACAAGCGTATGAACGCCAAATTTCACGCTTGCGCAAACCGATCCAGATCGTCGTCGGCACCCCCGGACGTACGCTCGACCTCATTCAGCAAGGCTCCCTAAAACTGCACAACATCCGTTTCGTTGTGCTGGACGAAGGCGACGAAATGCTCAAGATGGGCTTCATCGAAGACATCGAGGCGATCTTGCACGCCACCCCCACCGACCGCCAGACGATCCTATTCTCGGCGACCTTCAGCCGAGGCATCAAGGAAATCGCCGCCCGCTACATGCGTGACCCGATGCAAATCACGATTGAGTCGAACACCATGACCGTGGAAAACATCGCCCAACGCTATTACACCGTCTATCAGGCGGATAAAGTGGCGGCGCTGTGTCGGTTGCTAGAATTTGAAAATGTCGAGAACACCCTCGTCTTCACCCGCACCAAAGCCAGTAGTGCCGAACTTGCCGAGACGCTGATCGAGCGTGGTTTCCTCGCTGCTGCCATTCATGGCGACCTGCCCCAAACCGAGCGCGAACGCATCCTCAAGCGCTTCAAGCAAGGGCAACTCCATGTCTTGGTGGCGACAGATGTGGTGGCGCGCGGTATCGACATTGCCGACCTATCGCATGTCATCAACTTCGATATCCCACAAAAGCCGGTTGAATATGTCCACCGCGTCGGGCGTACTGGGCGGGCAGGACGGGGTGGCAGTGCCATCACCTTGATCACCCCGCGCGAACGGGGATCGCTGAAGGAAATCGAATCCTTCACGCGCAAGCCGATCACCAAAGGCAAGCTGCCGAGCCGTGAGGACGTGATGCAAGAACGCGACCGTATCTTCACCGCCCGCATCGTCGAACAAATCGAACGACCGAGCGGCGACCTTGACCCGCGCCTCGACATCCTCATGAACTTGGGCTATGACTCCAAAGACATCGCCGCCGCCCTGTTGAACATGATCCGCATCGAGCAAGGCGAAGCGCCGATTGAAGAAATTGCCGCCATCCGCGACCGCGAAACCTCGTCCTCCAGCAGCGAGCGTCCGCAACGTGACCGGGGAGATCGTCGTTCCCCTAGCCGCACCGAAAGCGAACGCGGCAATGAACCGGGCATGGTTCGTCTCAAGATGGATATCGGACGGGTGCATGGCATTCGCCCCGGTGATGTGGTTTACAACGTCGCCAGCAAAGCCAACATCCCCGGTAGCGCCATCGGCATGGTAGATATCCGCACCAACGAGACTTATCTCGATGTGCCCGCCGCCCATGTCGAAACCATTTTGCGCACGCTTAAACGCGCCAAGATTCGCGGTCAAGCCGTTAATCTCGACCGCGCCTAGACTCCCATAGGGTTAAAGAGGGGCGGACGCGCCGTTGCGCATCCGCCCCTTTTATCCCCCGACCGATACCCCTGCCACATAGCCACTTGACCACGCCCACTGAAAATTATAGCCACCGATCCGCCCGTCCACATCACAAATCTCGCCACAAAAATGTAAGCGCGGGCACAACCGCGACTCCATCGTCTCGAGTTTGATCTCGCTGAGTGGCACGCCCCCAGCGGTGACTTCGGCATAGGTGAAGCCGCGATCCCCCATGATCGGCAGGTGCCCGCTCGTGACGGCAGTCACTAACGCGCGGCGACTCTCACGCGGCAGGTGATCAGCGCCAAGAGCGGGGTCTAGCCCCACTGACTCACATAATGCCCGCGCCAACCGCTCCGGCAGCAAGTCGCCCAGTGTGCGCCCAATCGAAGCGCGTCCGGCGGTCAGTAAACGCGCCTCCAGCGATTCGGCGGTCTCATCTGGCACCCAATTTGCGATCAACTGGGTGCTAGGGTCATTGAAACGCGCGGCAGTGTAATGTCGGCTGATATCGAGCGCGGCGGGTCCCGATAAGCCAAAATGGGTACATAACAGCGCGTCGGTATACCCCGCGAGACGTTTGCCGGCGGCGGTACGCACTTCTAAGCGCGCCCGAACGGCGATCCCGCTCAGGGAACGTCCATAATGCTCGGCGGGCAAAATCAGCGGCACCAATGCCGGAAACAGGTGCTCGGTCAGGCTATGCCCGAAGCTTTGCGCAAAGCGATAGCCGAGTCCATCCGAACCTGACTTGGGCAGGCTCTTGCCGCCCATCGCAAGGATGACATGGCGCGCCTGCATTGTGCCCCATTCGCCCGTAAGCCGAAAATCGTCAGAAGCGCCGCTGCCCCGCTCAATCTGTTCCACACGGCAGGGGTGGACAATCTCGACATGGGCGCGCTCAGTAGCGCGTAACAGCGCCTCCAAAACCGTGCGGGCACTGTCCGTCGTCGGGAACAATTTGCCGGTCTCTTCGCGCTTGAGGGTCACGCCCAGCTCACGGAAAAAAGCAACGGTTTCGGGGACATCAAAACGCAGCAGCACCTTCTTGATGGCATTGCGCGATGACCCCGCATAGGCATCCACACTGACCGCATCATGGGTGACATTGCAGCGCCCGCCGCCCGCCACCAAAATCTTCGCCCCCAGCATCTTTGCCCCCTCTAAAATGACAATTCGCCGACCGGGGTGTGCCCGACCGGCGAAAATGCCCGCGAATAGTCCCGCTGCCCCTGCCCCAACAATCACAATGTCGGCAAAGGCGGGCAGGTTATTCTTCGTCTTCGTCATCAACCTCACCATCAATGATCGAATAGACCGAGTCTAAGAAATCGTCGGCTTTTTCGAGCAGTTCAACCGCCGCTTCATCGTCCAACTTGACGAGTTGCGACGAGGCTTCGAGCAACGCTGCGGCTGCCTTTGCTACCAGTGACGCCACATCTTGATATTCGTGTTCAACGATCAAGCCGTCAATCGCCTTGACAGCCTTTTTTGCGGAATCCAATGCCTGATCCAATAAGCCTACCGCTTCAATCGATGTTGACATGGGTCTCTCCCTTGTTTATAAGTCCAGCGGCAACCACACCTAGCGCGCTAGGCAACGCTAGTGTACCGCAACGGACGCAGAATCGAGAGCATCATAACTGAGGTCACAGGCTTGAAGATAGATCGCGCTTTCACAGCATAGGGAAAACGCCTGATTAGGACACGCCGATGCCGCTATCACACCGTTGACACCAACGCCCAAAACAGCCAAAATCAATCGCTAATCAAATTCATTCACGGTTCAAGATCATGAATAAGCCCATTGTTACCTTTGAACGCCCCTTGCTGACCGATGCCCCGGCGCTGCTGGATGTGCAAGTGCGCTCGTTCCACAGCGATGCCGACACCTACCCGGATGTCGCCCTCGGCGGTCCGCCCGGGTATGATTCTCTCGACATTGTGATCGAAGATATCCAAGAGCATCTGTATACCAAGATCATCCATGAGGGGCAAATCGTCGGCGGCTTCCTTGTGGAAGATTGCGGGGATGGACATTTTCATCTCGCCACTTTGTACATCGATCCCGACTATCACAACAAGGGCGTGGGAAGCCAAACGATGCAGTTCATCGAAGCCACCTATCCCGCGCGCCTCTGGACATTAGACACCCCTGTCTATGCCACCCGCAACCAGCATTTTTACGAAAAATTCGGCTATGTGAAGATCGGTGAAAAAGTGTTCAGTGATGATGTGCCCCTCATCACCTATCAGAAAACAATGGCACAGCCCACGTCAGGATTGACGTAAGCACTATTTTCCCCTAAAATTATCCGACTTTTCGTTCGCAAGACACCCCGTTCTTGACGACCAACCGACTATCCCTCAAGCTTATAGGCTTGAATAGAGGAGTTTTACATCTTGTCAGACGTATATACGTTGGATGCGCAAGCGCGCACCATTACTGGTAAAAAAGTCAGTCAGCTTCGTGTGCAAGGTCTCGTCCCGGCGGTGATCTATGGCACCAAAATCGACCCGATCAACTTACAAGTCCCGTATCGCGCCTTAGAAGTGACCCTTCTGAAGGCGGGGGGCACCCACTTGATCGATATCGCGTTACCCAGTGGCACGCAAACCGTGTTGGCGCGGGCGGTTCAGCGCGATGTGATCACCCGCACGATCCTCCATGTCGATTTCTTGGCAATCGATAAGAGCGTCGCCATCGAAACCGATGTACAGATTCATGTGGTGGGCGAAAGCCCGATCATCGCTTCGCGCGTCGGTTTGCTTCAGATTGACCTGCCCTCGCTGCATCTGTCGGCGCTACCCAGCGACTTGGTGGACACCATCATCGTCGATATCAGCGGCTTAACGGCTGTCGGTGATGTCATCCATGTGAGCGATCTCCAAGTCCCTAGCGGTGTGACCGTCCTCAACAACGCCGACGACTCGGTTTTGCGTATCGTTGCCGTGCGTGCTGCCATGACCGATGAAGAAATTGCTGCCGCCGAAGGTCCCGCCATCACCGAACCAGAACGTATCGAACGCAAGAAAGCCGACGAAATCGACGCCTAATCCCTGCTGGTTATGTAGGCATTCTAAAGATAATCAACAAAAAACGTAACTGCTCAGGTACCCCTCATCCCCCGACCCCTTCTCCCAGCCGCTTCGCTTTTGGAGAAGGGGAGAAACGCGGTAGAAAGTCCCTCGCCCCACCGCTTCGCTTATGGAGAGGGTTTGCCGCTTCGCTTTAGGTGAGGG
>JBBRTY010000305.1:0-5275 GCA_038248285.1 Aggregatilineales bacterium | reverse complement strand
TTCCCCGCCCATGCCCCCAATTTCCGAGTGACTTAAGCGTGCCCTACGCCGTTTCGTGCTATGCTCATAGCTGAAATGTAACTACACAGCTACCCCTCATCCCCCGACCCCTTCTCCCACAAGAGGAGAAGGGGAGAAATGTGGTAGAAAGTCCCTCGACCCTTGTGGGAGATGGATTGCCGCTTCGCTTTGAGTGAGGGATGTGTAGTTACGCTGAAATGAAAACTGAATAAAGGCGTAGGTATCCATGATCCTCATCTATAAACCAACCCTACAGCGCATGATCTTGATGGTTGCGCTCTGTTTATGCTTTACTGTGGGCAGCGCCAGCGCGCAAACCCTCCCCATGCCTGACCGCCCGCTCTCCGATGGGGAAGCGGCGCTACTGGCACAGGTCGCAGCGACCGACACCATAAGCGTGATCATCGGTTTTGAAGCGCCTGTCGGTGTCCAAGCCGACCCCGATGATTTGGCGGCACAAGCAGCACAACAAGCCGTGATCGACGGTGCCCGCGTTGCGCTCGTCAGTACGCTGGCAAGCGCGGGCAATGCCCAGATCATTTCCTCATCCGATGAATGGGTGATCCCGTTTGTGGCGTTGGAAGTAGACGCCGCCGCCTATGCCGCTTTGTTGGCATCCCCCCAAGTGATCAGCATTCAGCCCAATCACACCTCAGAACTCCAACTTGCGCAAACCATCCCGATTATCAACGCGGATGATCTGTGGGCGTTCGGCTTCACGGGGGTGGGCAAAACCGTTGCCATCATCGACACCGGCGTCCTCGCGACGCATACCTCTTTCGGGGGGCGGGTGGTCGCCGAAGCCTGTTATTCGGGTGCTGCTGGCTCGACCCCGCTGTGCCCCAACTTCGGCTATTCGCAAACGGGCACGGGTGCCGCCGCGCCCACCCGCTGCTTGACGATCTATAACGGGGCGACGGATTGCAGTCATGGGACGCATGTCACCAGTACCGCCGCGGGGGACGACGCGACGATTCAAGGGGTGGCGCGCGACTCGGCGATCATCGGCGTGAATGTTTTCAGCCAAGTGAGCGGGCAAACGCGCCCGTTGGCATATGACAGCGATATCATTTCTGGCATCAATTATGTCTATGGCTTGCGCAACACCTACGACATTGTCGCCGTCAATTTGAGCTTGGGGGGCGGCTATTATTCCAGCGCCTGTGATGGTTACTCCCCTGCCATGAGCGCCGCGCTCCAAAATGTGCGGGCGGCGGGCATCATTCCAGTGGTGGCAGCGGGCAACAATGGCAGCACCACCACCATTGGCTACCCGGGATGTATCTCCCATGCGCTCACCATTGCCGCCACCACCGACGCCGATGTCCGCGCCAGTTATTCCAACAGCTTGCCGTCCCTAGTGGAACTGTTCGCCCCCGGCAGCACGGTTTATGCCGCCTTTGCCAGCAGCACTACCGCCTATGGCACCCTAAGCGGCACGTCAATGGCGACACCTCATGTGACCGGCGCAATCGCGGTGTTAAGCGCCGCTTTTCCGAACGCGACGACCGAACAAATCGTGACGGCACTGCGCACGAACGGCGTGGCGATCACCGTACCGGGGGGCAGCATTCCACGTATCGACCTACTGGCGGCATATATCGCGCTGGGCGGTGTGATCGTGCCGAGCGCCACGCCTACCCAAACATGGACGCCGACGCCGACCTTGACCCCGACGCCGACCGCCTCGCCGACAGCAAGTGTGACGCCAACCGCGACTTTTACGCCCTCGCCAACAGCAAGTTGGACACCGACCACGATCTTTACGCCGACGCGGACACCGACCTTTACCACGACTTTCACGCCGACGCGCACGCCCACCTTCACGCCCAGCGCCACCCTCACGCGGACGCCAACGCGCACCTATACCTTCACGCCGACCGCGACCGCTTCACGCACGCCGACCCCGACGCGCACAGCCACCTTCACGCGCACCCCCTCGCGGACGTACACCTTTACACCTTCGCGCACACCCACCCGCACGCCGACCTTCACCCCGTCGCAGACGCCCACCGCGACCGCGACCATCAATTCCACAGGCGTGGTCTTGCGCTTGGCTCCCGCGCTTCAGCAGGTCGGGTATGATGCCTTGTTTGAGGTCGTCATCCAAGTGGAGACCAACAGCCTGCCCATCACGGCGGCGGCGGCATACCTCAACTTTGACCCGTCGCGCTTGGCGGTCGATAGCATTAGCGCTGGCACGACCCTGCCCAACGGCTTAGAAAATAGTTTTGACAACAGCGCCGGACACGTCGATTTTGCGGCGGGCACCTTGGGCGCGCAAGCGTCGGGCACCTTCACTCTGGCGACGGTGCGTTTCCGCGCCAAGTTCATCAACGGCACCACGCCGATCACGTTTAACACCCTCAGCCCCCGCCAGACGGATGTCACCAGTGGTGTGAATTCGGCACTAACGGGACTCGTCAATGGCGCGGTGACGATCAACGGGGTGGCGGCGTTACAAGTGAACGTCGTGATCGAAGGGCAACCGACCCCGCCCAGCGCTGGACAAGCCGTCCCGCTGGCGGTGACGATCACCCGCAGCAGCGATAGCGTGGTCGTTTATAGCGGCACGGTGATGACCGACACGAACGGGCAGTTTGCGCTTGCCAACTTGGCACCGGGCAATTATCGCGTGCGCGTCAAGCATGTGCAGACACTCGCGTCGGCGCTAGAATTCACCTATGCGGGCGGCGTCCAAACCATCACGGTGGGGGTGTTGTCCACCGGCGACGCCAACAATGACAATACGGTCAATATCACCGATTTCTCGATCTTGGCGGTCGCTTTCGGCAAAGTGAATGGCGCAGTCGGCTATGACAGTCGTGCCGACTTTAACACCGATAACGTCGTCAACATTACCGATTTTTCGTTGCTGGCGAGTAATTTTGGGACGCTCGGAGCGGGCTAGGAAATTAGGGGGCATGTCGTGAAAAGAATTTCAGCCGTTGTGGTTCTCATTTTGGTGACTGCCATCAGCCTGTTGTCGGGGTTGGTGGCGCTGTCTCAGCAGGGGCTTCCCCAAGACGACATGGCGGTGATCCTTGAGCAAGGGCGCGCCGCCGCCTTCAGCCAGATCAATGCCAACGAGTACGGCGCGATCACGGTCGATCCGGCGGATATCCGGATCGACGGGGACTTTGCCTTTGGCATCGCCGTCGCCCGCGCCCAAGACAAGGTTGCCCCCGAAACCACATCCGCATTTAATGAGTGGCTGGCACAGTCCCCCGCCGCGCTGTTGCCCACCCATGCCCGCTCCATGCTGCTCTATGGCAATCTGGAGGGGGTCGCCGCGCCGTTGTCGGGCAACAGTGCCGCCGCGCTCAGCTTGCCATTCGCGACGGGGGAGACATGGTATGTCAACGGTCCGCATCAAGGACCGGGCATCAACATCCCCCGCCCCGCGATGGATATGAGCATGGCGACGGGGTCGGGGGGCTATGTGCGCGCCTCTGCCGACGGCGTGGTGTGGCGCAGCCCCTCGTGTCCTAATTATGTGCGCGTCGTAACTGCTCAGGCTGAAAAACGGTCGGTAATAAAGGGAGAAATGACCGGTGGCGGCAAATGGGTGGATATTCGGCGCGCGAACTTTCATGTTAATGAATGATTGACAAGCGCCTAATCCACCCCTACATCCACGTTTTGAGGGGTATTTTCCTGTTTTTCTTCATGTCTTCATGCCTGCCTATTTATTTTATTCTGTTTTTATACCTGAGTAGTCACGATCTTTCAAGATTTCAAAGCAGGGGGGCTTGCCGGAATGCCCTTCGAGGTCACGGTGAATCTCGCCAACTTCAACGCCAGCACCACCCACAGGGTATCCGTCGGTCTGCGCGATCCCGATACGCTCGGCAATGCGCTGATGTGTACCTTTACGCTGCCCCCCAACCTCGCCTACACCACCCACACGATCCGCGGACGGCTGCCTGTCGGTTGGAACGAGACGCGCTTCGACTTCAGCCCGATCACCCTCAGCACCAGCGACGATATCGGCATTACCGCCGTCAATGTGCAATATAAACCTGCCGCCAGCTTCGGCAATTTTGAGTGCTTGCCCAGCAATACGGTGCAACCAACTGCCACGCTCACGCCGACGCCTTCACCGCCCGACGTCCGCATCGTGATCACCAGCCCACAAGGATCAGCAGTGCCTATCAATACTGTGCTAGAATATAAGGCGCGGGTCGAAAATATCGGTGGGGCAAGCGCGTCGAACGTGACCTTCACGATGGATATCCCCGACGGCTTGTTTTACAACGGGGGCTGGGGGTGATATCACAATGGCGGTTTCTCATGCGCGGTCAGCGGACGGCGCGTGACCTGCACCAATGCCTTGCTGACCGCCGGCAATTATGTCGAGGTCACGATGGTCCCCTATGGAAACGTAGCCGGCGTCTATGGCATTGTCGCCAACGCCACCCTGACCGAGAGCGATAGCAACCCTGCCAACAACACCAACGTGACCTATACGATGACGGTCGGCAATCCCCCGACAATGACCGCGACCCCGACTCGTACTTTTACGCCGACCATGACCCTCACCCCGACTCGCACCTTCACGGCGACCATGACCCTCACCCCGACGCTTACAGCAACCGTGACCCCAACACGCACACCGACGCGCACCTTTACGCCCACCGGGACGGTCACAACTGCCGTGCTCGATGGCGGCATCACGCTGGAAGGACGTCCGGCACCCCCCCACGCCTTGCAAGCAGTCTCGCTGACTGTGCTGCTCACGCGCATCAGCGATAACGTGGTGGTCTTCAACAGCACGGTCACGACGGGGCAAAATGGGCGCTTCACCGTGCCGAATTTGTCCGCCGGAACCTATCGTCTGCGCGTGAAGCACAATCTGAGCCTGAGCGCCGCGCAAGACTTAACGCTCAGCCCCGGCACCAATACGATCACGGTGGGGATGCTGTTGATGGGCGACGCCCACAACGACAACCTCGTCAACATCACCGATTTCTCGATCTTGGCGGTCGCCTTTGGCAAATCCAGCGGACAACCCGGATATGACGCCCGCGCCGACTTTAACGGGGATACCATCATCAACATCACCGATTTTTCGTTGCTGGCGAGTAATTTTGGCAAGACGGGGGTAGGGTAGGGGGTGCATTTCACTTTAGTGCAAAATATGCTCGTCATGGTACCGGGGGAAATGTGGGGTTTCAAAGGGCGGATATTCGGCGCGGGGACAATGTGAGTTGATAACATTTGACAAGCGCCTAATCCGCCCCTACAACGATCT
>JBBRTY010000304.1:0-5333 GCA_038248285.1 Aggregatilineales bacterium | reverse complement strand
GGGGACACCCGGCAAGTAGCTCGTGAAAGCGAGAATCGTGATCGCTTGCTGTCAGTGACGTGGCTATTTGGAGCCGAAAGTCTCGCCAGAGACACGACTCCATAAGAAGCCGCGCCGCTTTAGCGGTTGCGGAGTGTCACAGGGCACGTTTGCGCAAGTACATTACGCTTCGGGATACGACAGGCGATCCCGAGCCATTAAAACTGTTGATCCACGCGATCCAACGTGCGCCGCATCCGACGGTTTGGTCTGAGATGATGCGCCAGCGGCAATGGCTCACGGAGCTTAAACCGCTGTTTGAGCAAGCGCCCGAAGCCTCACTGTGGTAACTTTTGTTCGCCCGCTGGTGGTTTTATCTCCAAGCGAAAAAAACGGCGAATCTGTTTTTGAAAGACCAACGGCACAATGCTGACCACGCCGATCACCCCGTAAACCAACAAAATGCTGCCGCTGTTTTCGGCAAGTGCGCTACCCAACAAGGATGCCATTGCCGCCGGAAACAACCCCACTGTGAACGAGATGATCACATAAGTGCGGTACTGCAAACGCGATAGCCCCACCGTGTAACTGATAAAATCATATAATGAGAATAAAAACAGACGCGCATAGATCAGCGTTTTCCAATCCACAATTTGATCCACAAATGAATCGACGCGCGCCATGCCTTCTGCCCCGACAAACCGTTGGATCACCGGACGACCGAAAGACCGACTCAGGAAAAAATTAATCGATCCGCCGAGGGTTTCGCCGATGATGGTGTACAGTGTCCCCGGCACCAACCCAAAGAGGATGCCTGCCGAAAGTTGCATCGGTCCACTGCTGAGCGGGGCGACCACAAAGGTCAACGTCTTGACCGCGATAAACACCAGCGGTGCGAACGGTCCCGCACTTTCGACCATGCTACGAATCCGATCCAAACCAATAGCATTGATACCCACCACCAAGCCGACGGTCACGATCACAAAGCCGAGACCGGCGACGAGCAGCGAACGCCATGAATTAGAGGGTGCCTGTGGCACAGGGGATGGAGTCACGTTGAGAAGCCTTTCAACTTATCGTCGTTTCGATTTGAGAATACGGCGGTAGACGATCCGCCATGCCTTATCTTTTTCGTTGGGTTCAATAAACCAGCGATACGGCGCATCCTCATGGACGCTAAATTCTTTTACGCCTGCCCCCATCGAAATGATGACGCCTTTTTTTTCTAAGCTCTTTTCATTGAGCAAGGTGATGCGCGTCATGCCATCAAGGTGATAATTCATGACATATTTGCCTTCCGTCAATTCCACAATATTGCTCGTCAGGACGCCCTCGCCCTCTAATTTATACGGGGTGTCGGT
Source organism: Aggregatilineales bacterium (assembly GCA_038248285.1). Lineage (GTDB taxonomy): Bacteria > Chloroflexota > Anaerolineae > Aggregatilineales > Phototrophicaceae > Flexifilum. The sequence goes on along the minus strand of JBBRTY010000304.1, from coordinate 3,993 downwards.
CGCAAAATTGCCCATTGCCACCACTTCCCCGTCCAGGTTATGGACGAGGCGGCGGTTCCTTTTACGCGGACGGCTGGTCACGACTTGAAAGAGGATGACCGCAATGAGAAGTAAAAATAAACCACCCAGAAAGATTGTCGCTGTTGATTGACCACGCATGAAAGTTACTCCACTTGGGTAAGAGTCATAGGTTGAAGATCGATATTGCGTGACCAGTTGCCCGCAAGGTCAACTGCCCACACCGCAAACTCGTACTGTTTCCCGGTTTCGCCCGTATATTCCGCCGTCACTTCCGCGGTTTGCAACCACGGCAACCAATTGCCATCATCAACGCTGACCCAAACGATATACTCCGCGATCCCGCTGTCATCATTACCTTGCCATGCCACCGTAAAAACACCAGGGCTGCGCGCGGGCAACGGAGTCATCGAGGTCATGGGGGGCGTTGTGTCTTGCATCGGGTCTAGCGTGGGTATGGGGGTGGGAATAAACGGAACGACCGCATCCGCTGGCAGCGGGACGGCGGTGGGCGCATCGGGCAAATCGCGCGTGACGCTGATGACGCCCACGCCTTGCATGGTGAGCGCGGGTTCCCCCGGCAAGATGCCCCTCGACACTTCCTCCACCAAGAAATAAACATCCCCGTCAATATTATTGAGTTCGGTTTCGCTAAACGAAGGATAATTCGCCGCATTGACGACGGGTAAAGTCACAGTATACACGCCATTTTCGGGCGCTAAACGAAATTCATCGTCAGGGGTATGCAGACGGGCATTATTGCCTAATGCCGGGATCTCCAGCACGAGCGGGATCGTCGCCCAATTCCACAACACCCAGATGCGCTCCGTGACCCGACCCGGCACCGTGATCTGATCTTGTAAGCTGATGCGGGCTGGGTCGAAGGCGGCACCGCTGATCTGGGGCGCGGCATCAAATACAAACGCTTCCCCCCAAGCGTTGAGGTCAAGCGTGCCCGCCAGCGCGAAAGCGCGTTCGCCGAAGATGCTTGCCAGTTGATAATATGCCGCCGCCGCGGGACGGGCGCTGCCCGGTTGGGGATGCTGGTTAAAGCATTCGGCACCGCGTTCATTGCGGAACAAGCCGAACGCCTCCCCCGTGCATTGATTGAGAGGGACGCCCGTGCATAAGTTGCCATTATGCGGCGGGAAGGTGGTGCCTACGGGCGACGCGGCGCAATCATCATACAACTGGTGAATAAAGATGACATCGGCACCCGCTGCCCATGCCATCGTTGTGCTTTGGGTCATATACTGGGCTTGTTCGCGCATCGTCACCCGATATTGCCGTAACCCCGGCGTGTTCACCGTCCATGTTTCGCCCGGGTAATCATCCCATGCGGGCACGCCGGTCTCATTGAGCCAGATCGGACGTTCAAGGTCATAGCGCGCAAGGGTGGCTTGGGCGTGTTCGATGATGAACGGGCTAAGGTAAGCATTGACATAAGTATGCAAAGCGACGATATCCATATACCAATTGTGGTTTGGGGCGTCGGGATCGGTGGCGTAAATCGCTAAAATTTTAGCCAGCCAATCATTGCGTACCGGATTAGCATAAGACAATCCCGCTAACATCACCCGGGCTTGGGAATCAATGTGATGGGCGACCAGATAGGTAACTTTGAGCAAACGCGCATAATCTGCCACCGAGGCTTGCCAGAACATGGTCAAGTCGGGTTCGTTCCATGCTTCCCAGACGCGCACACCCACGCCGGCTCCCCAGCCCAATTGCCGCGCCAAAACCCCGTCCGGCATATACCGACGCACCGCCGCTGCCACAAAATCGCCCCAATAATTGGCGGGATTGAGTACTTTGCCCGCGCTCGGGATGTCGGTGCCATCGGCAAAGACGGGGGCGTATAAATTTTGAATGGTGTTGCCGTCGCGCCGATAGGTAGGCACATTCAGCAAGATCAAATCGGTACGTAAACCGCTATTCACATCGAGGGTCACCATGCGGTCAAAGGCATCCCACACCCGCTCGCCCGATTCGCGCTCAATATCGCTCCAGTACACGGGGAAACGATGCCATCCCGCCCCGATCAGCAAGGCATTTTGATAGCGTCCACTGCTCTCGGTGATGCTAGGATGGGTGATATGAGTGATCCCCAAACGGGGAGAGCGGATGTAAAAATCAGTTTGTGCCTGTGCGGGCATCAGCAAAGCAGGTGCAACCAGCAACAGAAGAGCGATACACCAAGTGAATAAAGTCATGGATTTAAAATTCGTAACTCGTTGACACCGGATCGGCAAAACAGCTCCGGCACGCCCTGTCGCTTATGGTATAGGGCGTGCCGGAGAGCGGGCGTTCGTCGCCCCGATCATCCTACTGAATATTGCGGAAAGGCATCGCCATCAAAGCGCAAATTTGTTCATCGGTACCCGCATACAGGTAACTGATGGTCTCGCCTTCGACTTCCAACGAACCGGCATTGCTACAAATGGGCACATCGCCCGCAGCTTGCGGACCGACGGGTTGCGCACCTAGCGCACAGGCGAGGAAGTTGTTGACCAAGCGGTCTTGGTTGATGACCGCCAACACACCCACCGAGGGGATTTGCCCGGCAGCGAGGCGGCTGACATCCACGCGATAATACACACGCGCATCCGCCGCACCGACATTGCGATAGCAGGTGACCATGCCATCGATTTGGGCGATGGCTGCCGTCAGTGCGGGATTGCCGCTCAAGAGCGAGGCACCGCCAGAGACGGATGACAGCGTGGCTTGCACCGATTGGGCTTGCACGGCAGTATAGTTGGGGATATTGGGGATAAAGCGCTGGACAGCGGCATTGTCATTGGCGCTATTGCCGGTTGTGGGGACGATATTACTAGGGATTTGGCTGCACGCCGCGCCGAATAGGGCACTGCACACCACAATGAAAAGAACCAATGGACGTGACATAGATGGGACTCCTCCGAAAATAGGGGTGAATTGTAACTGCTCAGGCTGAAAAACGGTCGGTAATAAAGGGAGAAATGACCGTTGGCGGCAAATGGGTGGATATTCGGCGCGCGAACCTTCATGTTAACTAACGATTGACAAGCGCCTAATCCACCCCTACATCCACGTTTCGAGGGGTATTTTCCTTTTTTTCTTCACGTCTTCATGCCTCTCTGTTTATTTTCTTCTGTTTCTATACCTGAGTAGTCACCCTTTTTGTAACCGATTCTACATTGCGCGTCCCACCATTTGCACGTTGTTTACGGGAATTGTCGTCATTTTTAGACCCGCAGGTACGCCAATTTCAAAAAAATCGATCCGCAAGCGGATGGGTAAAGAACAAGGGGGAAGTCTCCCCCTTGCGATGCAGAGCATCGCCACCCCCTCCAAAGGACAAAGACTCAGAGCTTCAGAGATCAGAGCTTACAGAGATCACAAAATCATTAATAGGAGACCACAGCCAAACCGACGCGGAAACCGATAGCGTAGTTACGATTAGCGGGCGCGCTGTAGGAGCGAGACGCCGCGCGCGTGTAATCTTCATTGCGGCGCCACGAACCACCACGCAGCACGTATCTAACATCTGTTCTATTAATAATATATTTCTCGCGCCCATCGGTCGGGACATACGGGTACGCCTGAAAAATCGAGCTCGTCCATTCCCACACGTTGCCGCTCAGGTGCAGCGCCCCTACCCATGACGCGCCTTGGGGGCGGGTGGTCACGTCGTTGGGCTTGCCGCCGCTGTTGTCACGAAAGACGGCGTTGTCCGCTACCCACGTATTACCCCACGGATAGACCCAGCTTTCGACGCCGCGCGCCGCATATTCCCATTCGCGCTCGCTTGGCAAGCGCGCCCCTAGCCACTCGGAGAAGGTGTTTGCCGCGCCCCAATCGATGCCGACGACCGGGGCGTTCGCCATTTTGGCGTCTTGGTACCAATTGCGGGCGTCGCCGACTGCGTCGGGCACCTCGACCACGCCCGCCTTCACCGCGATCTGCCACTGGGCGTTGGTCACCGGCGTTTGGGCG
>JBBRTY010000303.1:0-5369 GCA_038248285.1 Aggregatilineales bacterium | reverse complement strand
CGCCAGTTTCATCTCCCCCAAGCGCTCATAATCGAGGATACGGCTACACACCACCAGCGGCACGAGGGCATAAGCTTTGTTCGTGCGGAAGGCGTTGATCATTTCTACGCCCGCCGCCCGCTGTTCTTCTTTCACCTCGTCTAAGCCATCCAACAGCAAAATCAGTTGATTGTTGCTCAACCACCCCCGCACGCGGTTGCCGCGCACGCGATAGGTGCGCCATGTCTCGTCCTCTAGCCATTCGTGCAAGGGCTTGCGCGTCAGCGCCCACGACGACAAATTGAGGACGAGCGGGATGGCATCGGGCATCGTCGGCGGCGGCTTCAGGATCAGGCTTTCCGCCAGTTGCAATAGCATGATCGTCTTGCCCGCGCCGGGGGCACCCAGGATGAGAAAGGACTTAAAGGTGTCATACACTTGGCGGACATGGCGGCTGTCGTTGGGCAGGGTGATATCCCCGACATTCTTACGGGTATCGCGCACGACGGCATCGGGCTGCATATCCATTTTGATCGCAGCCGCTTTCACTTCTTTGAGCGCGGTCTGCATGACGCCCTGCACCCAATATTGATAGACGCGCTGGCGCATCTGCTCAACATCGCTCAGCTTGCGGGAACGGATCAGGTCGCCCTCTCGTTGGCGGGGGATCGTCGCCAGCAAATACGGCGGGATGACGAGGGGCGTTGGTTTCGCATCCAACTCCGGCGGGGTGACGGTCTGTTTCACGCCGTCACGTTCCCGCCCAAACGCCTCCAGTTCGCGTTGCAAACGCGCGAAAGCGGTGGCTTCATTGTTCTGCAAGTCGATGTAGTCGGTGGCGATAAACGAAGGGGGCATATCTTCTTTATCGAACGGGCGCAAACGCAGCAACAAAATGCGGCGGCTGTTCTCATATGCCCAATCCCATTCTTGGCGCACGTTACGGCTACTCAGGCTGTCGGGCGTGATCAAGCCGATCAAAACATGACTCCGTTTCAGCCCTTTGTGAATCGCCTCTTTCCACGTCTCGGAAAATTCACTAATGCCGCTTTGAATATCTTTGACATCCAGCCATGTCGCATAGCCCCATTGGTGCAGCGTCGCGCTCAAGGACTCGGCAACTGCCTGATCTTCACGTTTATAACTGATAAAGACGCAAATGGAGTCGGTCATGGGCTGTGATCCACGAAAGGTGACGGTGATAAAGCGATAACAGGGAGTATAACAGGGATTTTCGGTTCTGCCCTATGAATCAAAACGTCGGGGGCACGGTTGCCGCGTCCTCGACGTTCTTTGGCTGCCCACTAACGGGTGATTATTCGATCGCGGGTGCCGCCGGTTGCGGCGGAATCACCGCATTAATCGCCTGTTGCACCAAATCGCGCATCACCGGTTCGGGCAGTGCCCCCGGTTGATTGAAGATCATGGTGCGATTCTTGACGATCATCAAGTTGGGGATGCTGCTGACGCGGAAGGCTTGCGACAGACCAGGATTGGCATCGACATCGACCTTCACGATCTTGATTTGTCCGGCAAACTCCCCCGCCAATTTTTCGAGGATGGGGCCGACCATGCGACACGGACCGCACCATTCCGCCCAAAAATCGACCAAAACGGGCAGGTCACTGTTCAAAACTTCGTCTTCAAACGTCGCATCAGTCACGTTCACAGGGGTACTGATGATGTTCACAGGGTGAGTCACATTATCATCCTTGCATATAGGCGTATTCTGCGAAACCGCTACCGGTCCACGCTCCTTCACAAATGCTTGAATGCGTTCGACCGCAAGTGGCAAATCTGTGCCCCATGGTTTGGGGCGGCGGACGACCTCTTCCCCGCAATACATGCCGATCAATATTGGTTTATCGCTGACCCCAAAGCGTTCAGCCGCACGCGGGTTTTTGTCTGGATCAAGGCGCGCATACACGGCGTCACCCTGTTGTTCCTGAGCCGCCTTTTGAAAAGCCGTTCTGAAATCCCCACGCAAGCCATCGCCGTTGGTGAACAAAATCAGCACCGGTTGATCGCCTTGCAGGACTTCATCAAGTGTCGCGTCGGTCAACGTCAGATAAGAATCGGTCATATTGGTTCAAAATCCCCACGAGTACACATTTGCAAGCATTGACGAGTCAAATGAAAACGATCTTACGAAACACTTTAGAATGCTGCCGTCTGTCCATCCTTGCGCGGGTCGCTGCCGCCGAACAAGACGCCCGTCTCGGCATCGCGCACGATAATCTGCCCATCGCCGAATACCCCACGTCCTCGCCCACTCACGGGGCGCACGGTGTGTCCTAATTCGGCAAGGCGCGCCATCGTCGCGACGGGGATACCCTCTTCGAGCAACAACACGCTGTCCCCTGTGCCCGCGTCCAAAGACCAGCGCGGCAAATTCAGCGCCTCTTGCGGGTTGCAGGCATCATCAACCAGCGCTGTGATCATCTGGACATGCCCCTGTGGCTGCATAAAGCCACCCATCACCCCAAACGAGGCATATAATTCGTCACCCTTCAGCGCCAGCGCCGGGATGATGGTATGAAACGGGCGCTTGTTCGGTGCCAGTTCATTGGGGTGCCCTGCTTCGAGCGAGAATAGCGCCCCCCGGCTTTGCAGAAACACACCAGTGCCGCGCGCGACGATCCCAGTGCCAAAGCCAGTATACAAACTGTTGATGAACGAACAGGCATTGCCCTGCCCATCGACCACCGACAAATACACCGTGTCCGATCCCCCCATCGGCAACCCGTAAGAGGGCGGTTGCATTGCCGCGTTGGGGCGAATCAACGCGCGCCGTTCGTCCGCATAAGCAGCGCTCAACAAACCCGCCACCGGAGCCAGATGGGTGGCGGCATCGGCGACATACTGGCGGGCATCGGCAAACGCCAAGCGCATCGCTTCAACCATCCAATGCAACCGTTCCGGCGCATCAAACGGCATCGCTGCCAAATCGACCCCCGCCAAAATGTTCAACGCTTGCAGTGCGGCGATCCCTTGTCCGTTGGGCGGGCATTCGATCACGGTGACGCCGTGATAATCGCACTGAATCGGCGCGTCCCATGTCGAGGTGTGATTCTTGAGGTCGTCCAGCGTCATCACCCCACCCACCGCTTGCAGCGTCGCCACAATCGACTCGGCGATTGCGCCCGTGTAAAACGCCGCCGCTCCGCCTTCGCCGATTGCCCGCAAAGTCTTGGCGAGATCGGCGATGCGGGCGATCTCGCCCGTGCGCGGGGCGCGTCCGTTGGGCAGATATTCGCCCACGCTGGGGCTGGCGCGCAACATCCCTTCGGAACGTTCCCAGCCCCCCGCAAACACTGGATGCACGGGGTAGCCGTCCTCAGCATAATGAATGGCATCCGCCAAAATGACGGACATCGGCATGGTGCCGTGCCGCTTCAGCAGATCTTCCCACCCCGCGACTGCCCCCGGCACGCTTACGGCATGGGGGCTATGAATCCCGATCTCGGTCAGCCCTTGCGCTCGCAGATCGTCGGCAGACAGCGCCGCTGGCGCGCGTCCGCTGCCATTGAGCGCCGTCACCGCGCGCGTTTTGGCGTCGTAAAAAAGCGCGAACATATCCCCGCCCACCCCCGTAGACGCCGGCTCCGTCACGTTTAAGACCGCCGCCGCTGCGATTGCCGCATCAGCGGCATTACCGCCAGCACGCAAAATAGCCAGTCCCGCTTGCGACGCCAAGGGATTGCTGGTGGCGACCATGCCCCGCCGCGCCGTCACCATCGACCGCCGCGAATTGAAGTTGTATGACATCGGACGCATAAGATTATTTTCCTTTTTTAGATGATTTGCCCAACGGCGTCACTTTGCCAACGGCGTCACTTTGCCAACGGCGTCACTTTGCCAACGGCGTCACTTTGCCAACGGCTACCCGTCCCGTCTGACCGTTCACCAGTGCCGGACGGATATCCCCATCGCGCTCGACCAAGGTCGCCATCCAGACAGGCATCAGCATGAGTGTAAACGACATTTGCTGCACAAACGAAAAGACCGTCACCTCGACATTCGGTTGTGGCGCGCCCATATGCCGTTGGCGCATGTGGGCGGACGCTATCGAACGGGCATCCAACGAAGCATCATCCCAGTCCACAGCATAAAGGGCGGCGGGATATTTCGCCAAGAGTTTGGGGTCATATGCCGCTGCTTCTTCAAGGTGATACCCACCTAGTTCGTTGCCCATCGTAGGCGTCGAAAACTTGACCGCCGGCACCGCGATCCCATTCATGCCGTCCTGAAAACGGATATTCTGGTAGGGCTGAAACGTGCGCACCGCCTCGCGGCTTTGGGGTGTCCGCTGATCGTTGATCGTCTGCGACACTTCGATCAGGGCATCAAAGACCCAAAAGGGCATGTACACCCCTTCCATATCCGCCCGCACAACGCGGTTGTCGCCAAAAGCGGCATACAAACGCTCGTCCACCGCCTTCAGTCGTTCGCGGATGGCATTTTGGGCGGTTTGCTCATCCACACGGAACGGGATCAACCCATCTGGTCGTTCAAAGCTATCGACGGCATCGCGCACAATCACCGCCGCCGCCCCACAAAATGGACACATGCTCGACAACCGCCCTTGTGGGATCGTCCGCTCCGCCCCACATTGATTGCAGTGTTGCAAACGTTCGCCGATCACCCATTTGCCCCCCTGACCGCGCCGCTTGATCATCGCCTCGCTGAAAGAACTGGCACCCTCATCGGCTGTTTTAGGGGAGTCCAAAAGGGCAGTGTGTCCGCAAAATTTGCAGACGACGCGATTGTTGATCTCATCCACCGTCAAGTTGCCGCCGCACACCGGACATTTCAGGGTTTGCGTCTCCGCCTTCACGCTGTTGACGCGCCGGATCAACGGTTCGGCACTAGTGCGGCTACGCTCCGCTTCTTCGGTCGTCAGCTTGCCATCCAACACCATCAAATCGCGAATCGCTTCCATATTGCCTAGATCATTGGCGAGCAACCATTCGAGCTGCTTGCGCTTTTCGGCAACGTCCGTGAGCGTGCGCGCCAGCCACAGCCGCGCGTCCGAAAATTCTGACTGAATATCGAGCGCATCTTGGAAAGCATCCAGCGCGGCAGCCGTATTCCCCTGCCATAAATAATGGTGCCCGCTTTCAAACAAGGAACGCGCCCGCGAGTCCACCGTGCCGCGAAATGATATCGAGACCGTCTTAGGTTGACCCCGTTCCCGCAGACGTGCCGCCGCCTCGTCCAAAGTTTCAGGGAGTCGGTGCCCATTGGGACACGCAAACATCCCTTGATCCGTATTTAGCGTCATCACCGCGCCACACTTCGGACACGCTTTCGTCGTCATGCTGTTCTGCTCCCTACTGCATCGCCCATTCCACTGTAGTATACGCCTATGGGCGACGCGACTACCCTCT
>JBBRTY010000302.1:0-5376 GCA_038248285.1 Aggregatilineales bacterium | reverse complement strand
TAAGTTACCTATGGAAAACGGTCAAACCTGCCCCGCTTGCACGGGTTAAAGTTCGCCTAGACAACGTTATGCGACGGTTTGGCGCGAACGACACTGTTTGCTCCCAAGCATTCTCTTTAATCGTTCACCGCAGAGTTCGGGACTGGCGCAGCATCCCGAAGTGCCTATGTATTCGCCACTAACGTAGCCTCTTGAGAGGCTGAGTCGGGTAAGCATTAGGGCTAAAAGACCACGCCTTTAGGCGTGGGGATGCTTACGCTTAAATGCTTCTCTGCCCGCCACACGCAGACACATTGTACATTATACAAAATTATTGTTGAGTTCAGCGCGCAATTTTGAAAATAGCCGCGCGATGCCCGCCAAATTATATCTGGATGAGTGGCTATAACTGCTGGCTGAAAATGATTCGCCCACCACTGCGGCATCCTCAGGACGGATCAGCTTCCCGACAAAGTGAGAAACAATTGGCGAGTCGCCGGGGATGGAACCGCCAAGCCCTCATAGCGTAGGGAGGGCACGCTGAGCGTTTGCGCGGTCCACAAAATAGCGTGTATCCCCAGCGAACAGATGTAGGGGGATTAGGCGCATTACACGATCTTCATAAACACGGAAGTCGGCACGCCGAGTATCTCTCCCCCACAAAACCAACAATCCTTCATTTTATGCCAGACGTATTCACTAACAAAGCAAGCTTTCACCCCACCATAAAATAGGTACGGTGGGGGATGTGCGCATACGCCGCCAGTTTATAATAAGACAGTAGGTTTACTTGCGAAATGGCAAGGCGTTAGCATATCAAAGCCCTAATCCATGTCAATGTTCCTTGTTTGGATGGAACTATTTGATTTAGGAAGTCTATGAAATCAGCTTCTCATAACCCCCCTACTGACGATAAAACTCAAAAAGTTGCCGATCAGGCTGAGAGTCTTCATGTCTCCGAAACACCTATCGATGGGGTCAGTTTGAATGTCGAAGGACGGCAAACCCAAAGCCCAGACGAAGGTTTTGGACAGTTGTGGCGCAAGACTTATACCATTCCATTGAGTGGCAGAGACCTGACACCGGCGCAAGTGGTGAGCATATGGAAAGAACACTTGCCAGATTTTCAGCCGCCCGAAAATCGGGTGTTTACCTCTCGTATTGGCGTTGAAATGGGCGAAATCATCCTGATTAATGCCACCACTCCCGGCGGGCCCATTGGCACGGGAATGTTAGTGATGCAAGCCGATGATGTCTCGTTTACATTGATGACTCCTGAAGGTCACCCTGAAGCAGGGTGGGTAAAATTTAGTGCTTATACTTTGGACAAAACTACTTTTGCCCAAATTTTGACTGTCGCTCGCTCAAGTGATCCAATTTTTGAAATCGGATTTCGCCTTTTTGGTGCGCAAATGCAAGAAAATATTTGGCATCATGTGCTAAAGGCACTGGCGTCTCATTTTAATGTGACTGGTGACGTAACTTTGGAAAAAGTCTGCCTAGATACACATCTGCAATGGTCGCGTATCGGCAATATTCGTCATAATTCCCAACTGCATACCTTATTAGCTTATTTGACTACAGCACCAATTCAAAAACTTCTCAAACGCAATCACTAAGGAAACACTGCATGTCTGAATATGATGCTGTCATTGTCGGGTCGGGCCCAAACGGATTTGCCGCTGCCATCACTTTAGCACGCGCAGGGCGTAAGGTGCTGATCTTAGAAGCCAAGCCAATCATAGGCGGTGGTTTGCGTACCTCCGAGGACACTTTACCTGGTTTCCATCATGATATTTGTGCGACTATTCACGCCTTAGGCATCGCTTCACCTTTCTTTCGCAGCGTGCCGCTTAACGACTACGGATTAGAGTGGATCTTCCCCCCCTCCGAACTGGCGCATCCGCTAGATGATGGCACAGCCATCGTATTAGAACGCTCTATAGAAGCGACCGCGCGTCAGTTAGGGGTAGATGAAACGACTTATAAGCGCTTGATGCTGCCACTGGTGGATCGCTGTGAGCAGATTTTGTATGAATTTCTTGGTCCGCTGAGGTTCCCCCGTTATCCATTCACGATGATACTATTTGGGGCATTCGCCTTATTTCCTGCCCATCTATTGGCAAAGATTCTGTTCAAGAATGAGGGCGCTCAAGCGTTATTTGCTGGGTTATCTGCCCATGCTATCCAACCATTAGACCATCTTATAACGGCTTCCTTCGCCTTAATGTTGGGCATTCTAGGGCATTCGTCGGGGTGGCCTCTTGCGCGCGGGGGATCACAAAATATTGCCAATGCTTTAGCAACCTATTTCACAAGTCTTGGGGGCGAAATTGTTACCGATTACGAAGTTAAAACGCTGGCGAATATGCCCTCTGCCCCAATAAAACTGTTTGATGTCACCCCTCGCCAGTTGCTCCGTATCGCGGGCGATGCGTTACCAGTGCGCTATCGCAACCAACTTGAAGGGTATCGTTACGGTCCGGGGGTATTCAAAATTGACTTTGCCTTAAGTGACCCTATTCCATGGCGCGCAGAAGCGTGCGCGCGCGCCGGCACCGTGCATCTCGGTGGCACCCTTGAAGAAATTCGTCACAGCGAATACGAGATATGGCACGGACACCATCCCCAGCAACCGCTCATATTGCTCACTCAGCCTACGCTCTTTGATAGGTCGCGTGCGCCAGCGGGAAAGCACATCGCATGGGCATACTGCCATGTTCCCCATGGCTCTACCGAGGATATGACTGCCGCAATCGAGGGGCAAATCGAACGTTTCGCACCCGGTTTCCGCGACTGTATCTTGGCACGCCATACACGTCATGCGATGGCGATGGAAGCTTATAATCCGAATTACATCGGTGGGGACATTAATGGTGGCGTTCAAGATTTGCGTCAATTATTTACCCGCCCTGTCTTGCGCGCGGTACCCTACTCGACGCCGATCAAAGGTGTCTTTATATGTTCATCCGCTACCCCGCCGGGGGGTGGCGTCCATGGGATGTCCGGTTACTTTGCAGCTCAGGCAGCACTGACGACTCGGCTAGAAAAAAATGTGCCACCTGGGTGATGTTATCGTTCAAAAATAACATATGCTCAATATCGGAGTTCCCCAAAATAGGTTGGAGACCCTAAGAAGAGGATAAAATGACCAGACTTGGCTATGCTATTTCAAGCGAAGAACATCATCCCAGCGCTATCGTCCGTCATGCTCAACGTGCTGAAGAAATCGGTTTTACCTATGCCCTCATTTCGGATCACTTTCATCCATGGGTGGGCGAGCAAGGTCAGAGTCCTTTCATTTGGGGCGTACTTGGTGGTATCGCCCAAGCCACCAAAACCCTGCACATTGGCACCGGGGTCACTGCCCCGATTATACGTACCCACCCCGCCATTATCGCTCAGGCTGCGGCAACCATTGCCGCGATGATGCCGGGACGATTTTTTCTGGGTGTGGGGACTGGCGAAAACCTCAATGAACATATTCTAGGGGATCGCTGGCCCGCTTTCGCAATTCGCGCTGAAATGCTGGAAGAAGCGATTCAGGTGATTCGACTGTTGTGGCAAGGGGGAATGCAATCGCATTACGGCAAATACTACACCGTCGAAAATGCGCGTTTATATACCCTTCCCGATGTGCCTGCCCAAATTATGATCGCGGCTGCGGGACCAGAGTCCGCTGAACTTGCGGGAAAACTAGGCGATGGGTTGATCAATACTTCGCCAGACGCAGAAATCGTTCAAATTTTTGAGAAATACGGATCTAAAGACCGTCCCAAGTATGGCAAGCTGACCGTTTGTTGGGCAGAAACCACCGCGAAAGCCCGCGCAACGGCTTTCAGAAATTGGCCCAATGCCGCCATGAAGGGAGATCTTGCTCAAGAATTACCGACACCTTCTCATTTTGAACGTGCCGCTCAAATGGTTACTGAAGATTCCGTGGCTGAAGCCGTCATCTGTAGCAACAACCCCGACGACCATTTGAAAGGCATTCAGGAATTTGTCGACGCTGGATTCGATCATGTCTACGTGCATCAAGTCGGACCCGACCAAGAAGGTTTCTTCAATTTTTACGAGCGCTTTATCCTGCCCGCATTTGTAGCGACTGAACAGGTCTCAGCAAAGGTTTAAATGGGAAGCGACGCTTTATGATTGTGAACTCGCTTAAAGAGGGTTGGGAAATTATCTATCAACGCGCCCATGCGAATCTAGCGGCGATGATTTTGTCGGGTTGGAAAAAATCTGAAAATATCCACCGCCCCACAGAAACCCTAATCGCCGTCGCTCAACACGACGATCAGGAAATATTCTGGGATAAATCCGTGCATTTAACGGATCAAGGAGCGCCGCTAGATTTTATGGAAGGCGATCTCGATACCAGTATGGAGCAAGCGTCCTTAGTGATCGCCAATGCCTATCGTCAAGGGCTATGGATCGCTTTGATGATCTCGATGCACAACAGTTGCCTTTATGAGCCTTTACGCGGCACAAATGCTGGTCTAAATCGTTTTCTTGATGCCCAAAAATACAATCAAGATCAGTGGCGAAAACAAATCAAGATCAGCAAAGAAACCGCAGCAAGGAGTTATGCGCTGGTGTTATTTGCTGATACGCTCTCTTTAATCTTGTGTCGTCGTCAGCTCCCTATTCAAAGCCGCCGCCTCGAGGTCAGTCCAACGCCTGATGATCAGTCCGTTATGGTCTTTCAAAGGGAGGACAAAAGCATCGGGCTAGATCCTTGGATCTTTGAACAACCTGCGGTGCAATTTTCTTTAGAGTCCCGTCGTTTGAATCAATTGGCTTACAACAATGAAGCTGAATTTAAAACGGCATTAGATGAGGCACCCCTTGAAGTCATCACATGGGATTTTAGCAAGTAAAAGAAACGGCAAGTAACTACTAAAATCACAATCAATGGATGAGAGATGAAGATACTCAAAACGATTTTCACGCTCCTAAAAAACACGTTTCAAGCCTGGAACGCGGATCGCGCGCCTCGTTTAGCGGCTGCCCTGTCCTACTACACCATTTTCTCAATCGCCCCCTTCCTGATTGTCGTCATCGCCGTTACGGGCTTAGTTGCCGGACAAGATGCGATCCGAGGTCGCCTAGATGAGCAAATTCAGGGACTAGTGGGGCGTCAAGGCGCGGATATGATTCAAGAACTCACCCAAAACAGCAGTAAGCCTTCTGAAAACATCCTTGCGACGGTTGTGGGCTTGGCGACTTTAGTATTGGGAGCGGGCGGTGTCTTTGGTGACACTCCGCGACCGCTAAAGCGGTGCGGCTTCTTGGAAGCCACCTCCGCTCAAAGTGCTGACGGTTGCGATTCTCGAACCCGCCTGAAGATCGTCTTCAGACCGAGCTATTTCCCGGGTGACCGCCGGAACTACGCAT
>JBBRTY010000301.1:0-5377 GCA_038248285.1 Aggregatilineales bacterium | reverse complement strand
TGGGGCGGATTAGGCGCTTGTCAAATGTTATCAACTCACATTGTCCCCGCGCCGAATATCCGCCCTTTGAAACCCCACATTTCCCCCGGTACCATGACGAGCATATTTTGCACTAAAGTGAAATGCACCCATCACCGTTTGCGTCCCCCGGCTGGAAAACAAAATGCGATACAGCGTCTCTTGCTGCTCAATATGAGCATACAACACCGATATCGGCGTCTGCCCCTGCTCGATAGCTTGACGCGAAATCGCTTCCGTTTTGAGGGTAAGATCGTCATATAACCCATTGAGGCAATCCGCCAGCAATTCTTTTTTGTCGCGATAATGGCGATAAAAAGTGATGCGCGCCGTATCTGACTCGGTAGCAATATCTTGGATCGAACTACTGTCGTGACCCTGCTTCAAAATCAACCGAGTCAACGCCTCTTGTAAGCTGCGTCGTGTCTTGCGCACGCGCGGATCGCTTAAATTTATGCCCATACTGTTGCACCTGTCACATAAGTTGCGGTCAGCAGCAAGCGGGTGCATTTCACTTTGGTGCAAAACTCGCTCGCAACGATACAGGGGGAGATGTGCGGTTCAAAAGGGCGGACATACGGCGCGGGAACGTAGGGGGTTGGCAAGGTCTCGACCAGCGCCTAGTCCGCACCCTACGACACACCGCGTTGTGGGCACCCCATCCAGCGCGGGGATCAAGCTGGCTTTTGAGGTTCGCCGACCTCCATGGTTTCCCATCGCGAATCGTAGGGTGCGGACTGGGCGCATGGGGAACGTTACCTGACTCTAAAAGCTGGAGCGCCGTATGTCCGCCCGTTTGAACTGAAACAGCCATGGAGGTTTTGTAACTGCTCAGGCTGAAAAATGGTCGGTAATAAAGGGAGAAATGACCGTTGGCGGCAAATGGGTGGATATTCGGCGTGCGAATCTTCATGTTAACGAACGATTGACAAGCGCCTAATCCCACTGTCTTGTTGATCGGCGGCTTTGGCACCGCCATCACCGATGAACCCGTGCTTGTCGAAGTCGTGGGCGAAATCTTGACGAGCGCGGGGGTGGGGGATAATCCCGATGCTGCCGATGCCAATTCGTTGAGCTTCCTCGGTGCCCGTGTGGAAGTCACCCCATTAGCCGCCGGTCCATCGCTCATCGTGTCGGAAAGCGTGCCCGAAAATGAGTGGATGCTGGATCGTGCTTCTGGGCGGCGACAAGGCGATGGTTGCCCCATCGCCGTCACTATCCAAATCGTGCGGGTGACATGGGCAGGGGGCATCAGCAATGCTGACGGCGACGAGGTGGGCGAAGTCGAACGCGCGCAGTATCGTGTCAGCCTCCAGCAAGCCGATGGCAGCACGCTAACGGTGACGCCCTTCGCTTTAGCAGATTTGGGGGGTGGCGATACCAACCATTTGCTCTGCCCTGATACCGCAGGGATGCCGCTCTCGGTCTTCTTCCCAACCGGCTATCTACTGGACCCCAATGAGGATACCTTAAATCCCGACACCACTGTTTTGGTCTCGGTCGCTGGCACCGTTGCGCCGTAGGCACGCACAACGGCGCGTCCATCTAAACCCTAGGTGATACGCGACAACCTCGTGCAGTCGTACCACCAAATCGCCTATGCCGGTGACAGCTATCCCGGGTAAATGAGTTTACAACATGTCCCCCGCTGCCTATTGTCTGGCGGGGGCATGTTTTTGCACTAGGCGCGGCGTCCGTTGGGTCGGTTTTGCATCACTTCAAAGATCAGCTTATGATACGAGCGCTGAGCGTTCAGCGGATCATACGGAATGCTGCGCAGACGGGCCAGATCAGCGGGCAGCGACATCGTCGTATCGTACAAGAACAAAGTGATCGGCTTGTGTTCTTTTAGGAAATGGCGATACAGGGTGCGTACTGGACTGGACGACAAGGCATGAGGCGAGACCACCAAGATCATTAGCCACGTTTCTTGCAGCGCTTGTTGAATCGCGCTGCGCCACGCATCGCTGCCCATCGTCAAGTATTGTTCTGCCCATACATCCAAGCCCGCATCTTGCAAACTGATCATCAGCGGGGCGACGATATGCTGCCAATCCTCACGCGCATAGGCGATGAATACCGTGTTCAGCAAACTGCCCGCGCTGATATCACTGACTATAGGGGGCGACGAGACAATGGATTTCACTGGGAACGGGCTGTTTGGGGTGTCCTCGTTGACGAACAAGAAATCCGCTGGATGCTTCATCATCGTCGCCATCATATCGATATCGGGCGACTCCACCAACAGCAATTGCATTTGCACAAACGACCCCAAGCGAATGACATCATCGACATTCAACAAATGGGCTTCGCGCACGGGGGCATCATTGACGAAGGTGCCATTGGTCGATCCGACATCCACGACCGTATAGCCGCGCTTGGTCCAATTGAAATGCAAATGAAAGCGGCTAACTTCAGGGTCTTGGATGACGATATCATTGGAAAGATCGCGCCCAATCGAGACGCTTTCGCCTTCCATCGTATAAATATAATTGGCTGCCGGTCCTTGCAGCATCATCAAACAATAGCGCTCCAAGCGATCGGTGTGTTTTTCTTCGCTGCCTTCAATCGTCGGCATGTGTCCATTTGCCATCAACCGCTCGACATAATCGGGCACGCCGTCCAGCGCACTTCGTTCGACGCCGTATTCTAAGGTGATCGAATCGCCCAGTTCAATTAAAGAACCGAGTTCCAACATGCGCGGCGCGATCACCCGTTGCCCATTGACGAAGGTGCCATTACTGGCACCCAAATCATGAACTTCATAGGCAGTGGCACATCGCACCAAACGGCAGTGGTCACGGCTGACCTCATTATCGCGAATAATGATCTGATTACGATTGCCGCGCCCAATTGTGATCTCATCCCCTTCCAAAGTATAAACTTCGCCAGGGGTGGGTCCTCGTCGCATCACCAGACTGATCATCATAAATTCCGCGCTTCGCTAAATCATCACAGGGAGTATAAAGAAATGTATATCACACATTTTGACACAAAATTCGGTTTCTATAAATGGCGTGCAGCAAACGGACGGCAATCGTGCATATATCATTACAATCCGATGTCATCCCTACGGCTCTTGACAGGGTTAGACTTTTAGGATGAGGAAGGAGCGCGGGATACAACGTTGGTCGCAACTAGTGGAGGGGATGTAATTTATCAGGATTACGCACGAACCACAATCTGTGAATCGTGCCCGCGCGGATGTCCGCCATGAGCGCGGTGGTCACCGTTCCGCCTTCGCGAATGATCAAGCTCGTGCGTCCGTTGAGTTCGACAATTTCATAAGCGGCAGGGGCAGGGGCTTTCTTAAACAAGCCCATCACAAAAGCGCTCACAAATGCTGCGCCCAACACTGGACGGGTCGCGGCGCTGGCTTTGCCGCCGCCGTCCGATAGTGCCACGACATCTGCCGCCAAGACCGCCTCCAACCCGTGCATATCGCCGACCACACAGGCTTGCAAGAATTGATAGAAGATGAGGTGATGCTCGGCAGCAGTGCTGTGATAACGTGGTTTTTCGTGGTGGACGGCAGCGCGCGCCCGATGCAACGATTGTCGGCACGCGCTTTCGCTTTTGCCGACGATGGCACTGATGGTGGCGTATTCATAATCGAAGACTTCGCGCAGCAAGAAGACCGCCCGCTCCACTGGATTTAGTTTTTCCAGTAGCACTAAAAGGGCGATGGACAGCGACTCGTTCAGTTCGGCACGGGCGGCGGGTTCGTGGCTGGTGTCGGTCAAGAGCGGTTCTGGCAGCCACTCCCCAAAATAGGTCTCGCGCTGCGCTTGGGCAGACTTTAAGGCATCAATGGCGAGGCGGGTCGTGATCGTCGTCAAGAATGCCTTTAGCGATTGGATGGTTTCGGGCGGGACGGCTTGATAGCGCACATAGGTTTCTTGCACAATATCTTCCGCTTGCCCCACGCTGCCCAACATTCGATAGGCAATCGCGAACAGCAATGGGCGTAATGTCTCGAAATCTTCCACCTCATCCCGCCTTTCCTGTGAGCCAAGTGTTTAGCGGTGTCGCCAAACGTAGCGCGTCGCTAACCAGCCTGCCGTCGCCGATACCGCCGCAAAACGACAGATGCCTTCTTTGATCCAAACCGCCACCCGACCGGTCACGATGCGTTGGCTGGGGCTGTCATTGGCATTCACCCCCTGAATCAGCGCATCCCGCCGCCCCAAGCTGATACATTGTGCCACATAGCCCATCCGGAAGGGTTGAGGGTGCCGATGGATCATCTGGGCATAGAGATTATCCGCCAGATGCGCCCCCATCGGCAGTGCTGTTGCACACGCCATCCGTGTTGTGACCCCCGCATCGGGCACAAATGCCGCCGCATCGCCCGCCGCGACAATGCTGGCATGGCTCAGCGAACGCAGCATCGAATCAATGAGCATTTGCCCCCGATCATTCACCGATACACCCGCCGCTGCAACCAGTGGCGATGCCCGAAACGACCCCGCCCACACGCACAACGCAAATGGGATCGCCTCTCCCTTTTGGGTCACGACGGTGTGCGCCTCCACCCGTGCTATCGGTGTGTTTTCATGGATAGTGACCCCCAAGCGCGTCAAAGTCGCTTTCACATAGGCTTGTCCGCTTGCCGAAAGACCACTGCCCACGACACTGCCTGTGATCAAAGCCACCGTCAGCGCTGGATAGGTTTCGGCGATCTCGGCGACCGTTTCGATCCCCGTTAGCCCGCCCCCGACCACGACGACCTGCCCGCCATTTTTTGCCAAGGTGCGCAAGCGCTCCCGTAGCTGGAGGCTATCCGCCCGATCCCCAATCGCGAAGGCATGTTGGCGGACACCGGGGATTGTGTCCTGATCGGCGATGCTGCCTATTGCCAGCACCAACGTATCGTAACCCATATTTTGGGTTCCCTGATCGGTCTTCACGGTGATTTCGTGGGTGTCGGGCGAAATTCCCAAGACCCACCCACAGATAAAGCGCACACCCGTCCCTTTCAAAATCTGGGGGATCGGTCGTTGACGGCTGTGCTTCTCGGTTGCCAGTTCATGCAAGCGGACGCGCTCCACAAACTGATCGCTGCCGTTGATGAGCGTGATGGTGACAGGCAGGTTCCGTGTTTTATGCGCCAGTCGTAAAGCGGTGATCATACCGGCATAGCCCGCGCCCAAAATGATGATCTGCGTTGTGTTGTTGGTCATGAGGTCCCTTTCTCGGTATCGTTTATCAACCTGTGTTGATGTTGATCCCAAAGACGATTGAGACACGGCATTTGTGACAATAACAGCAAAACTGGTGGCAGGGCGCACCTATTGGCGAACAGGAACCGTTTTTTTGCGTATACGATATAGTGCATTGTCTATCTCAACCGATAAGG
>JBBRTY010000300.1:0-5379 GCA_038248285.1 Aggregatilineales bacterium | reverse complement strand
GCTTCTTATCGATGTTCGTCATCGGCGGCATCAGCGGCGTGATGCTGGCAGCGGTGCCGTTTGACATTCACGTTCACGATACCTATTTCGTCGTCAGCCACTTGCACTTTGTGTTGTTTGGCGGGTCGGTGTTCGCGATTTATGCGGGTATGTATCACTGGTGGCCCAAAGTCACCGGACGGATGTTGAACGCCAATTTGGGCAAGCTCCACTTTGCCTTGACCTATGTCGGCTTCTTCTTTACCTTCTTCCCACAGCACATCGTGGGGATGTTGGGGATGCCCCGCCGCGTGGCGGTGTATGCGCCCGAATTCCAAACTTTGAACATCATCATCAGCGTGGCAGCGTTCTTGCTCGGCATTTCCACCTTCGTGTTGCTCTATGCGATGGCGCTCAGCCTGAGCAATGGCAAGCGCGCGGGTGCCAATCCATGGCGCGCCTTGACGCTAGAATGGGCGACCACTTCGCCCCCCCCGACGCACAATTTTCATGGCGACCCTGTGCCCTATCGTGACCCGTATGGGTATGGTACCGAATCGGCATTCCGCTATCTCGAAGATGTGGATCGTCGCTATGGCGTGGGCGAACGAGATGATGATAAAGTTCCGGTTCCGGCATTGCGTGGTTCCGGTGATTAAGCGATAGTCACTCAAGCGGCACGGGCGGGGGCAAATTGATCCGCCCGTGTACGCCAATTAGCTGGTATCGGTGTTGTAAAAGCAGAAAACGAACCCGATCATGGACACACAACTTTCGCGTCAAGAACGAATGGCACTCGCGAACCGCCGCACGGGGTTGTTCATCTTTCAACTCAGTTGGATCATGGTGTTCGTGTGCTTGACGTTTGTCAACTTGCAAATTCGCGGGAACTTTGCATCATGGCCCCCCGAAGGTGTGACCAGCCTCAATCTCTTCTTGCCCACGCTGGCAACCGCAGGCTTACTCCTCAGCGCTTTCTTTGTGGGGCGTGGCTTGCGCGCACTGCGCAACCATCAGCGCGCCGTGTTTTTGACGAGTTGGCAGATCGCACTGGGGTTGGGCGTTGGCTTTGTGGCGATCATGGCATACGAATGGCTGAGCGTGCCGTTTAGCGAGCAATACAGCACGATTTTTCGGGTGATGACGGGTTTCCACGCCGTTCATGCGCTCGTGATCGGGATCATGCTGGCGTTGGTATATCACGGTGCGCGGTCGGGGGAATATGACGCGACCCGTCACTGGGCAGTGGAAGGCACGACCAAATTGTGGTATTTTGTGGTGGTGGCGTGGATGTTGTTTTATGTCATACTCTACATTGTTTAATGGTTTATTCAGGCATGGAATGTCGGCGGGTGTGGGTTGTCCATAGTGCAACCCCTGATCTGACATTTGCCTTTAAGGGAGGGCGTTCTATATGCAACCCGGATTGAGCCGCGCGATTCCGATGGCAGTCCTCGGCTTCGTTTTCGGTGCGCTGGCGGTCATACTTTTGCGCGCCGCACAGGGGATTGAGCCTGTGTGGAGTACGGGTGTGGGGTTGGCGCTTTCGGCGTTTACGACAGCGATCTTTTTCGTGTGGGGGATGGGGGCTTTTGACCCCGCGATGAGCGCACACGGTGGCGAAGAACATGAAGAAGTCGCCCCTGCCGCGCCCGTTGCCGAAACCCCATCGCGAATTCTTTTCGGGTCGCTTTGGCAGATTGCCACCTTTTTGTTGATGGTGATGGTCGTGTTATTCGGCTTTGCCACGATTCCGTTTGGGTTCACCTTGATCACCACCGCCGACTCGACTGCTTCGGTCGTGCAAGCGGGGATGTATGAAGTGCAGATCGGTTCTGGCACGGTGATTGTGAGCCAATTGGTGGTGCTGTTTATTTTCATCCTCGTCATGTTTGGGTCGTTGGCGGCGGTGGGTGCAGGGCTGGCGGCGGTGATGGCTGGGGCACAACGGGGCTTGCAAGAGTCCAAGTTGGAAGCTGCGGGGATGGGCGTGGTTTCAGGTGGGGATGTCCCTGCCGATGCCCCCGCTTCACGCCCGGCATTCTTGCAATTTCTGATCAATTGGGTGCCGGCGGTGATCCTGTTCGGCATTCTCTATGTTATCTTTTATTATGTCGCCATTGGCTTGATTTTGCCCGCGCCCGATCTGCCCGGTTTGAACATTTTGTTTCCGTCTCCGGCGTCCCAGTTGGTGGTGCTATCGGCGATCAATGCGGCGATTTTCGCGCTGGTCATTTTGCGCACCAATGGGGTGCTGCAATTTGTGGGACGGTTTGCGCGGGGTTTGGCGCGGTTGCTGCGCCGCGTGCCGGATGTTTTGCAATAAATTGAGCATGGGGCCGGCTGGGAGAATTAGGGTATGACAGACGCGACAATCGAAGCACCACACGAACATCATCACGTCGCCAGTGATCACGAGATCGCGGCGCGTGCCGAAAACTTGAAAATGGCGACTTGGCTGTTTCTCGCCTCGGAAGTCGTCATCTTCTCCGTCCTCATCGCCATCTATTTCCTGTTCCGGTTGGAATTCCCGGAGCGGGTCAAGGAAGTCCACGAAACGGCAGGGGTTTTCCTCGTCGCGATCAACACCTTCTTGCTGCTGACCAGCAGTTGGACGATGGTGATGGGGCTACGCGCCATCAGCAAAGATAATCGGCAGGGGTTAATCCAATGGTTCAGCTTCACCGCTGTCTTGGGTGCCGTCTTCTTGGGATTACAATTTGTCGAATACAACACCTTGTCGGCGGAAGGCATCACGCTATATGGGGATAGCTTTGGGATGCGCTTTTATGCCCCGACCGCCTTCCACGGATTTCACGTCTTCATTGGCGTTGTCTGGTCGCTCTTGGTGATCAACCACGCGCGCAAGGGCGGTTATAGCAAACGGGATCATATCGGCGTGGAAGTGTTCGGGCTGTACTGGCACTTTGTCGATGTGGTTTGGATTATCTTGTTCACCGTCATTTATCTACTGTAGGGATGTCGAGGTATTTTTATGGCGACTGAACAATTGCATCCAGAAACAACGCAACCTGCTGTTGAAGAACATGGGCACAATGATAATGTGACCCATTTGTTTGGGCGGGTCATCCCGCTGCCCGTCTATACGGTGGTCTTTATCACGCTGGCGATCATTACGCTGATCGAAGTGATCATCGCCGAACTGCCAAGCGGGTTTTTGGGGACGGCGCTGCTCGTGGGGCTGTCCGGCATCAAGGCGGTTTTGGTGGTGCTGTTTTACATGCACCTGCGCGAAGACAGCCGTATGTTTGCGATTGTGTTGATCATTCCTGTCGTTATGGCAGCGATCTCGGTGCTGTTTTTGGCGACTATCCCCACCGGCAATTATTAGAGGGTAGGGGATCAGGCACTAGGGTTTAGACGGATGCCCAATCGGGCGTCCGTTTTTTATTACGGACTAGGGGCAAAATAGCGTTCGTAAAGGGCATCCCCGACCACCTGCGAAAAGGCGGCACTGGGATGGGCATCGCGCACGGACACCATGCGTATACTGGCGGGCATCGCTTCTGCCTGATCGAACAGCTTGAGCGCGTCATAGCCGCGTTCCGCAAAGACTTGCGCCACCCGGTCCACATACCCGATGCTGGCGAAGGGAGCGGGCATATCGGGGAAGATAACCGGAATCAGGCGGGCGTCCATGCTTTCGACAGTATCAATCGCCGCCAGAATCTCCGTCCGATGGATATCCCATACCGTCGGCGTATCATACATGCGGTGTAACCAATCCGCATAGACACCGCCCCCCCGTGCCGCTACCCCGGCAGTACGCCAATAGACGAAATTGCCGAGATAGCTGGTTTGCGCCCAGAAGGGTACCCCGCCCAGTGGATCCAAATTTGGGTTTTGCCCGATGCTGAGCGCGGCATGTTCGATATCATTGAGGGTGTATTGCCAGATGACGACATCGGGCGTTTGCAGCGGGTATGCCATCAGATTTGCCCGTTGATCCACCGTCGTGGTACTCGGTTTCCCGATATTGATCACGAGCGCTCCTGCCCCTAAGTGGCTTTGGAGTACCCCTGTCCAGCGCTGTGCTGGGTCGTCGATACCCCACCCGGCTGTCAACGAGTCGCCCACCGCAATCACGGTTGTTTTGCCTTCCCAATCGGCAGGTGTCCAGCCGGCATCACGATAGCCGAGTGTATTGGTCTGCCAGTAGCGGCGCAACCAGTTGTTGACCGCCAGCGTGGGCAGTCCGTCGCTTTCGGCATAGGTCGTGCGAAAAAACAACTCCCCGCCGACGAGCATCAACACCAGCACCATTGCTGTGATGAGCAGATTTTGGCTGAGCGCGCGGGCGCGGCGGAAACGTCTTTGGGCTGCGCCGATCACCAGTACGATGACGAGTAGCGGAAAAACGATGACGAGCAAATCGATAAGCAAGGGGATGGGCTGCCTTTCTAATGGAGAGGGGTGGGTGTTCGGCGTACGACGTGGATCGTGCGCCGAACACCCCGTTGCCGGTCGTTTTTATGACTCGACGATGGTGACGACGGTCATCACATCATTTTGACGAATAGCGTTGATCACCGTTTGGCTGGCGGCATCGGCAACTCTGCCGAACACGGCGTGCTTGCCATCCAAGTGGGGGGTGGGGGTGTGGGTGATGAAGAATTGCGACCCATTGGTATTGGCTCCGGCGTTCGCCATGCTCAAGGTGCCGGGGGTGCTGTGCTTCAAGCGCAGCGCTTCGTGCTCGTCGTCCCACTTGTAGCCGGGACCACCGCGACCGGTACCGGTCGGGTCGCCCCCTTGAACCATGAAGTCGTTGATCACACGGTGGAATTTGATGCCATCATAAAAGCCGTCGCGCGCCAAGAACACGAAGTTATTGACCGTCTCCGGCGCTTCGCTGGCGAATAAGTTGATAGTGATTACGCCACGATTGGTGGTGATTTCGGCTTTATAGGTCTTGGTCTTGTCGATGATCATTGCCGGTGGATTGTCGTAGCTTTTAGCCATGAAGGTGAATCCTCGTCTATTCCATCTAATCGATAGTGCCGATTATAGGGGAAAATAGACGAATCAAAAGGCGGGATGTGCGGATGGGTTATAATAGCGCGGATGCGGAGTCGGGGATTGCCGTAGGGAGTCCGTTTCCGCCAGCACTCACCAGAACAAAAACGAGGAGAAATACCGATGCGGTTTAAGCTGTTAGGGCGCAGTGGGCTGCGCGTGTCCGAACTATGCTTGGGGACGATGACTTTTGGCGAAACATGGGGTTGGGGTGCTTCAAAAGACGAGAGCCAGAAAATCTTTAATCAGTTCACCGAGGCGGGTGGCAACTTCATTGATACCTCGATCAATTATACCGAGGGCACGTCGGAAGAATTTTTGGGGAGCTTTTTGGCACCTAATCGGCATGATTATGTGGTGGCG
>JBBRTY010000299.1:0-5408 GCA_038248285.1 Aggregatilineales bacterium | reverse complement strand
TGGCTGGACGCGGCGTGTGTGGGCGAGAGTGGCGAAAAAGTCCATATCACGTCTAGCGATACACCGTTGTTGATTAAAGCAACGGGTCACGGTTCACGCCAGATGGGTCGTACCGACAAGTATGGTTTCCCATCGCGTTACCGTCTGCGCTGGCAAGTACGCGGGAACACATAGTGGTCGCGTGGCTTGCCGTGCGACAGGCAGTTTCGACATCACAACAGCAACCGGAAAAGTGACCGTATCGCATCGATATACCAAGGTTACCCATCACGCCGACGGCTACAATTATAAGAAAGGACAAGGCGCTATCTCTCCCCATGCCTAAAGGCAGGGGTATCTCGCGCCGATTTCGATGAAACCCAACCTCGCATTAATGCGCCTTAAGCGCTGGTTGCTGCCCCGTGCCGTGATCGGACGGGTCAGCGAACTGGTCATCGTCTTCGTTTTGTTGACTTCGGTCACGCTGGCGCAGGACGCGACCCCCATCCCGACGTTGATACCGCCGACATTGGTGCCCGCCACCAGTTCTGCGCGTTTCGATGGGGTGCCGACGGAATCAGCCATCGCGCGGATCGTGCGTGATGGCGTGGTGCGGGTCGGTGCCTATTACAACGAACCGCCGTTTGCATCCCTCGACATTCGCGGCAATGTCGCCGGATTTGATGCGGATTTGGCGCGTTCGATGGCGACGGCGTGGGGTGTCAATATCGAGTTTGTGCAGGTGACACGCCAAACCAATATCGATTTATTGGCGCAGGGTGTCATTGACTTGCTGATCAGCGCCCAACCCCACACGCGCGAACTCGACAGCCGTGTCGAATTTAGTCAGTCGTATTTTCCGGCGGTGCAAGCCCTGCTCGTGCGGGAAGGTGACGGCGCGACGCTGCTGGAGCATATGGCGGATCGGCAGATCGGCGTGGTCGTGGGCACACGCGGCGAGCGCGCAGCGGAAGATTGGAAACAACGGTCGCCCTATACCTTCAACATACAGCGTTTTTTCACCCTCAATGAGGCGTTGGCGGCACTAGATATGCAAGGTGTGGATGGCGTCGTCTCTAACCGGACGGAATTGACGCGCTTGTTGATCCTGGGCAACCAACGCTTTGTCGATGTGCCGATTAATCCCGAACCCTTCGCGGTGGGGATGCGCCGTTTTGATGGCAACCTGCGCCAATTGGTGAATCGCACCCTGCAATATTTATTCCTGTCAGGCAGGTTGAACGAAATTCACGAGGCAAACTTTAATGGGGAGGGGTTCCCGTCGGCATCGTTCGCCATTTGGGATAATGTGGGCGAGACCGCACCAACGCCCGCCCAAAGCGCCACCGACATCCCTTTGCTAACTACCTATGCCATCCGCCGGATGCAGACCGAGCGCGCCTTGCGCGTTGCCGGGCTACGCGACTTGCCCGCTGATGCGCCCGAAAGTGAGCGCCGTTTGGATGCCGTCAATCGGGCGCTCGTCAACGGTTTGGCGGCACGCTGGCAGGTGAATTTGGTGCCGGTGCCTGATAACGGACAAAGTCCGATTGAGATTGTGGCAGCGGGTGGGGCAGACCTTGCAGTCGGCATCCAACCGGACTGGACATATGCGGGGCAGGTCGATTTTACCAGTCATTACCTCGTGCGTGGGTTTCGGCTGATGGTGCGCGAGGCGGATAACTTCCGAAGCTTTGGCGATTTGCGCGGCAAGGTGATCGGTATTTTTCAGACGGATGCCAATGTCCGCGACTTGGTGGGGGTGTTTGCCGAACGCGAGCGAGCGTTAGTGGATGATTTTTTCAGCATTTTACGCGAACAAGATGCCGCCTTTACGATGTTGTCCGATAACAATGCCTCGGTGGTGTTTGGGGATAGCTTGAAGCTGATCCCGAATGTGGAGAGTAGCGGCGGGCAACTGGAGTTGACCACCAATTCTGCTGGACAACCCTTGTGGTACACGCGCGATTTTATCGGTATCGCGGTGCCGCGCAACGATGTCGATTTCCGCTTGTTGGTGGAGTATACCCTGCAAGACATGTATAGCGATGGCACATTGGGGGAAGTGTTGCGTCCGGTCATGCTGCCCGGCGAAACGCCGCAGCTTGAGGTGTGGCATGGTCTCGGCGCGTTGCAAGGTGCGATGTTGGGCGGTTAAAGAATATAACCGCCAGACGACGCGCCATTGGATTGTGTTGAAAAAGTGTTCTGCGTGCAGTGGTTGCGCCGTTGCGCGTCCTTACGGGGTGAACTCGGTGGCGTCGGGCGGGGGCGGGTTGCTCGCAGATCGCTGCCCCAACGTCGCCATGAGGACGCCAATTAGGATGCCGACGCTGCCCAGTAATTGGTCGCGCGTGGGCACCTGCTGAAACAAGATCACGGCGGCAATCGCGCTGCCGATAGGTTCCATCTGGGTGGTGATGCTCACATAGGTCGCGCTCATGTACTTGAGGGCGTAATTAAACGAGGTGTGTCCGATCAATTGGGGCGCAATCGCCAACAGCACGATCATGAGATAGCCCTCTGCCGGATAGCCGGTGAATGAGGCACCACTGGCGATCGCCAGCCCCACCAAGAAGATCGCCGCACCGCCATAAACCAGCCAAATATAGGGCAGCAAACTGAGCTTCACGCGCAAGCGCCGCCCGATGATGAGATAGCACGCCATCGCGATTGCCCCCGCTAATGCCAACCCCGCCCCCAACAGGGAGCCGTTCGTATCGGCGTTGGGCGTGCCCGTCACGCCGATCACGATACCACTGGCGACCGCGATCACCAGCCCGATCAGGACATAACGATTGAGTTGGACCCGCAGCACGACAAATTCTAAGAGCGCCACCCAGAGCGGGATGGTCGTCACCAAGACCGTGCTGATCAAGATGGTGGTGTATTCCAGCGAAGCGATCCATGTCGCAAAGTGGATCGCTAGCAAAAAGCCGGATGCTGCCCCCAACATAAGGTCACTTCTTTTTAGAGCTGCCAACTCGTGCCAGTGGCGCGCAAGGGCGAACGGGGTGAGCGCCAATGCCGCCAACATCAGGCGTCCGGCGGCGATCACGATAGTGGGTACGCCCGCTCCAATGGCAAAAGTGATCAAGATGGCGGCGCTGGATGCCGCCAAGACGCCAATCACCAGCGTGATGTAGACGCGAACGGGGGTGCTTTGGGTGGCGAGCAGGGTCGTCATAAGTGAAGTAGCTTTCTGTAGTGGATGACGGAAAGCATAGCCCAAAGCGGGAGCGGATGAAAGGGGTGGGACGATACTGAGAATTGTATCGTCCCGTTTTGTTCATTGGTTTTAGCGCGCTGTGATGGTGATCGCCAGCGGGCTGCTGGTGACGGCGCGCGTCGCCCCTTGATAGGTGATCAGGGTTTCGCGCTGGGCAGCGGTGGCGGTCAGGAGGGTGGTGGGGGTGGTGCCCGTGCTGGCAAGCGCGCGGAACTGCACCGTGAAAACCGTGAAGGTGTTGTTTACCGTGCCGTTGAGCTTGCCATAGGCGATGTCAATCGTCCCGGCGGTGTTGCTGAAAGTTTGCTGAAGGCTGGTGGTCAATCCCGTACCGGGCGTGATCGACTCGACACGCAGTGTAGCGGGGTCGAAGTCGAGCCGGATTTGTGCGCCGTCGATGCTGCTGGCGGTGATGCCGGCTGCCGCCGATCCGGAATTCCCCGCCCGCACTGTGACCGTGAAGGTGCCGTTGACCTTCACGCTGGCAACGCTGGCGGATAGCGTGAGTGCTGCGCGCGTTAGTTGCGGCGGGGGAACAAGCACGCTGAAGAGGGCGGGCGTTCCCCCGGAGCGGTGGTGCCACTTTGACCAAAGTTGGTTGCCAACAACGAAAAGTCGGTGATATTGACGACGTTGTCACCGTTAAAGTCGGCACGGGGGTCGTAACCGACATCGGTGTTAAGTTTTCCGAAGGTGGTGGCGAGCAGCGAAAAATCGGTGATGTTGACGAGATTGTTATCGTCGGCGTCGCCCGCCCGCAAAGCGAAGAGGCTGGCATTGACGGTGGGGGCGTTCAAGCCACTGGTGGTGGTATTGGCGAGATAGCGCGGATGCTTGATCCACACGGTATAGGTGCCATAGGGCAAGTTGGGGACGGGGAGGATATCCGCCGAGGTGCCATCGGCGACTGCCGTGATGAGCGTGTTGAGGACGATGGTCGCCCCTTGGCTGACGACGACACTGAAGATTTGCCCGGTGATCGTATCCGTCGGCAATACCGTGCTGCGCCCCTGCAACGAGACGCCGACGTTGAGGGTCGTGGTCAGCGGGAGCCAACAAGGTGAAAAGCTATCTACTGAGGGATCCGTCACCCGTTGAACATTCGTACCATCAGCATTCATCACATAAATTGCCGCATTGCCGTTTTCGGAACGACCAGAAGTAAAAGCAATTTGGGTGCCGTCTGGCGACCAAGCGGGTGCGAAATCATAGGAAGGATCGTTAGTGAGCTGAACCATGTTCGTGCCATCCGCATTCATCATGTAGATATCGTCATCCCCATCGCGATTAGAATTAAAGACGATTTTCGAGGAGTCTGGGGACCAAGCTGGTTCATCATCATACCCAAGAACATTGGTAATTCGGGTGAGATTAGAGCCGTCTGGATTGATAACGAAAATCTCTCTATTCAGTCCCCCTACCCTCAAAATGGTACTGAAAGCGATCCGATTGCCATCAGGCGACCAAGCAGGGTTATCCTGCATGGTATCCTCAACGAGCAAGGGCGTTATGTCGGAACCATCGGCATTCATGATGTAAAGGTCTAAATCAAGGAATGGCGGGTTGCCGTTCCGAGTATCAGCAAAGGCGATTCTGGTGCCATCCGGTGACCAAGTAGGACTGACGGCGCTATAAATGATATCCGCCTGCGTAGTGATCGATATCCGGTTGAAACCATCACTACTATTCATGGTTTCAATTCTGCTTTCTGTTAAAAAGTAGGACGAGAAAGCAATCCGATTTCTGGCGCGATCACAAGCGGCTGTGATATTCTCCCCATTGCCACCTTCGAGGCGACGCAGGTTGGTCCCATCTGGATGAATAGAATAGATATTCCGAGGTCCAGCGTAACTTCCTGTGAAGATGATTTGCATCGGAACTGTTGAGGATTGTGCCTGTATGCCGAAGATATTCAGAAATACCGCCATAACGATCACCATCAGTGAAAGCCCGAATTTGTGCATAGAAATATCCTTTGAAATTTTGCGTTTGCAACCCAAACGCTCTTATAAAAACTGACCCAACTAGGTTCTGACAAAACCCTTTTTCCTACTCATGAATAATCAATAGCAGGGTATAGGGCATCTACAAAGTGGTGTTGTTGGCTGCAAAAGACTTAATAGATTTTCAAGTAGCGAAATGCTGGGTTTGCCGAAGAACCATTATCGAAATAAGAGTCGGAATACCAAAATCCGATGTA
>JBBRTY010000298.1:0-5409 GCA_038248285.1 Aggregatilineales bacterium | reverse complement strand
TGTAGGGGTGGATTAGGCGCTAGTCAATCGTTCGTTAACATGAAGGTTCGCGCGCCGAATATCCACCCATTTGCCGCCAACGGTCATTTCTCCCTTTATTACCGACCGTTTTTCAGCATGATCAGTTACGTCCGTCCTTTTTTGCTTCACATCTTGGCGACTTTGCGTGAAGTCTTTTTATCCCGACCCAAGCCTACACAGGAGCGTTCTTATGGCAAAGCGCGATGCTAACGACAATTTCGACCCGTTTGGCGACGACGATATGTCGTTCGATGAACTCGTTCAGGGCAGTGGCGACAATGAGGCTGACGATGATGTCGCCCAGATGAACCTTGATGACGATGATATGTTCGCCCTAGACGAGGATGACGACCGCCCCCGCGGGCGGCGAACTGCCCGCCGTGATGACGATTCCGAGCTAGACGACGACTCATCCGGTGGGGGTGGGATTGCCGTCGGCAGCGCGATCCGCACAGCCTTGATCGTCGTGTTCACGGGCATTTTGGCGACGGTGATCTTTTTGGCAGTGGGCGGGGGGCTTGTGTTCGGCGCACGGCAGGTGCGCATCCTCGAAGGCGGACCCGTCAACCTCAACCTTGGGGTGCTTTCCGACATCATCCCTACCCAACCGAGCATCCCGACGATGATCGCCCAAGTCGCTACGGATATCCCCGTCAGCGCCGCGCCCACGACTGAAGCCTTACCAGCGGGCACCCAAGCCCCGACCGCTACCGCGACTCCGGTCTGTGACCCCGAAGCCGCACAAGACTGGTGGGGGCTTCAACAGGCGAGCTATGCCCAGTTCACCTCGATCACGCCGTCAAGCGTGAGCGAAGAACGCAACCCCGCCGCGTATCTGGAACGGCTGCGGATCACGCGCGAATTTGCCGCCAATATCCCCAGCGATGACTGTATCGCCCCGGCGCGGACGGCATTGTTGGCGTTCTATGACGCCGCCCGCGCCCGCGCCACTGCCCTTATCAACTTCCCCGGCACGCCCGAAACCGCTCTCGCAGATGCTGAACTTGCCTACAACGCC
Organism: Aggregatilineales bacterium; assembly: GCA_038248285.1. GTDB lineage: Bacteria > Chloroflexota > Anaerolineae > Aggregatilineales > Phototrophicaceae > Flexifilum. The sequence continues at coordinate 4,370 of JBBRTY010000298.1, read as the reverse complement.
GCCAATGCAGAACTGACCAGCGCCTTGTGGGGGGCGCAGATCGTGTCGGACGAAAATTCACCGGTGGCGCTCAATATCGAACAGGGAAGTGGTTCGCTTTGTGGTGCCAGCGCGTGGTTGCGCCAAGTAGAACCGATTTATGCCGAATTTCTCGACAATGCGGATCAGGTTGACGTGGTGGCACAGCCGCCCAACACCATTCGCACCTTGATCACCACTATGGAGGCGCTACGTGGCAATGCCGAAATCATCACCACCACCCCGTGCGCCCAAGTGCCCGCGCAAATCTTATTGGATGCCATGAACGCACGCCTCACGACGGTCTCCAGCCAGCTTCAAGGCGATGCCGCCGCCATGCTCGCCGCCCAAGCGGACTATACCCGCCTTGACGGACTGTACCGCGCGTGGGTGTTGTGGTTGATGGGGTAAAAGCAGGGGTTAGGGGTAAAGCAGGGATCGGGGAATAAGGTCATGCCATGTTTCGCGGGCGGACATACGGCGCGGGGACGATACGGTTTATAAACGATCCCCATGCGCCTAATCCGCCCCTACGATTCGCGTTGATGGGAGACATGGGGGGCAATGATCACACCCCCCACCATCGCCCTACACCTGAATCGTCCCCGCACCGATCTCCTAAACCCTAAACCCTGTTCTTGCTACCCTACTGCGTCGGGTTCCGTCGTGATGCCCTCGCTGATGCCGAGGAAGACCACCCCGTTCGGCGTCGTCAGTGCGATCAACGATCCATCAGGGCTGAAGGCAAAATCGCCGATGAACTCATAGCCTTCGCCCGACAAAATGACCCCACTGGCGATATCGTAAATGCTCAGCACGGTCGGCTGAACGACAGAGACGAGATCGGGGTTGATCGCCGCGATCAGGTCGCCCGCCGGGCTAAAGCCCAGCGTGTTGGGGAAAAATGCTGGCGCGGTGCCATAACTTTGTGCCGCGCTGGTCGTGACCGCAAACGTGATCAGGCGGACGGTTGACCCATCAGGATAGGCGATGGCATTGGCGGGCAGTTCGCCCACAGGCGCGGGTTGCAACGGACGCCATGCCAACCCCCGGATCGCGGGACTAGCGATGGGCTGATTCAAAATTTCGGTGCCATCTGCCACGGTGATGACATGCACGTTGGTATCGACCCACGCAAACAAGGTGCCATCGGGGCTGAACGCCACTTCCCGCACCCAAGTGGGCGTGGGCGTATTGGCAATTTGACGTTGATTGGGCAGGTCATACATCGCCCACCCCGATATGGCATTGGGAGCAGCGGTACCCGGCGGCACCAAGGTGCCAATCCCAACCGCCAACAAGTTGCTGACGCTAAACGATAAACTGTTGATCGGCGCGTTCGGGCGGCTGGCAAGCTGCAAGGTCACGCCGCTGTTCAAATTGGTCACGAACAGATCAAACGCCGGATCGCTAAATACGCTATAGGCGAGGAACTGCCCATCGGGGCTGATGGCGACTTGGGTTACATTGCGCGGTTGCACGATGTTCAATTCGATTTGCGACAAGTCGGACAGACGGTAGGCGTTCACGCCGCCCGTCCCACCGATGGCGAGGATGCCGCCTGTGGCAGGGCTAAACGCCACCGACGTCGGATTCTCGAAGGCGAGAATGCTCAGAGGTGCCAACAAGTTGATCGTCTGCCCATTGATCAAGCTCCGTTCTAGCGGCAACGCCAAGCCGATAGCGCCAAAGGGCGCGAGGAAATAATCACCCTCGCGTCCTTCCGCCGTCCAACCGATGGTGCCGTTGTTGTTGACGCGCCACCAAATGATCTTCGACGCATCTTCACAGATGGGACCGTCCAGCACATCGACCGTCGTCCCCGCTTCAATCGTGCCGATCTGCGTGCCGTTCACGTTCGGCAGATCGCGCAGACGGTTTGGGGTGCCGCCTTCGCCCAAGCGTGCTTGCCCACCCTTGACCAAACGCGGGAAGGTATACCCCGGGTAACCCGTCGGGCAGTTCGAGACGGGCGCGACGGGGGTGCCGACTGAGGTCGGGGCGGGGGTGCCCGTCAAATTCAGGATTTCTTGATTGCAGGGGATGACGATAGAGCCATCTTCCGCCACCCGGAATTCATACGAGATGCCGCCCAAGACCAAGGTCACGGTATAGGTGGAGATCGGTACCGCGATGGCAACCGGATTGGCGACCAATGGGCAACCCAATGCCGAATCGGTCATGAAGGCTTGCGTAAACGACCAGGTATCCAGATCAACGAGACTGAGCGTGCGCCCAACAGCACGGCTCAGCGCATCCACCGCGACCTGTATCTGTGGCGGTGCTGATTGGGCGGCGACACCCCCCACCATGACGATCCAGACCATCAAGGCGATCAGAAATAGGCTCCAACGTTTCATGAGTGTGTTCCTTTCCAAAACCATAAGGCATTCGGGATTAGGGATCAGGGGGCTGGAGAGCTAGTCTTGGATCCCACTATCCCCCTGATTTTAATCCGGGTTGCGCGCGACTCTATAAGCTGATTGTAGGAGATTTTCGGCAGATGGGCATGATGCTTGCCCACCGTTTTTCAGCCGATCACCTGTTGATAAAGCTTCTCTTGGCGATCCCGCGCCCGCGCCAATGCCGCCGCCGCATGAGGACGCGGACGCACGACGGTGATCGTTTGGGCGGGCAGGCTGAGCATAGCGGTGTCGGAGATCGACTCGCCGCGTAAAGCGCACAGCGTCAAAATTGCCGCACCGCGCATGGTGCCCTCAACCCCACTGACCATATAGATCGGACGATTGAGCGCATCGGCGATCAACTGCCGCCAACTTTCTGATTGTCGCAATGCCCCCCCGCCCGCATAAACCGCCGCCGTGCCCATGGGGTCTACTTGGTCATAAATGAGCGACAGCCGCAAGGCTACGCTTTCCATCACGGCTTGCAAAATATCCAAGGGGCTGGTGTCCAGTTGCAAGCCTTCGATCACGCCCGTCGCGTGTAGCGCATAACCGGGACTGCGTTCCCCCGCCAGCAAGGGCAACACTGTCAAGCCGTGCGCATCCACCGACCGACTGCGCAACTGTTCGTCAGCGTCGTGAGGCAGCATCAAGGTGCGATACGCCCACGCATAGATATTGCCGCCTTCGTTACTTGCCCCGCCGATCAGGTGATGATGGGCGTCCACCCGATAGCCGAATAACCCCGTCCTCAAAGGGGGGGCTTCGCTGCTGGCGAAGATTTTACGCAGTGCGCCCGTCGTGCCCAAGGTCAGCGCCACGCGGTCATCACCGATGGCACCCGCCCCGACATTTGCCGCCGCGCCATCCCCGACAGCAGGATAGAAGGGCACATTTGCCAGCGCCGCCCACCGATCCCGATACACGCCGCGTAAACCGTGCATCGGCTCATCGATATCTGACAAGATCGGCAGTTGATCCAGCCCGACGCCGACAGCCTCCAGTAGCGGCTTATCCCACACCAGTCGGTGCCGGTCTAGCAAGCCGCTCCATGATGCCAACGAAAAACTGCACCGCGCTTCGCCCAACCACGCGCGATATAGGTACGATGGGAAATCCACCCATTCGGCGACTTGTGCGAAGGCTGCGGGGTCAAGCGCGCGCAGCCATGCCAGCTTTGCCGGACGATGCGCCGGATGCAGGACACAGCCCGTCCGCTGATGCACAGCTTCGGCGTCAAATTGGGCGCGCAAGCCATCGAGAGTCGCAGCGGCGCGCATATCGGCGTAGCTGTACACGGGGGTGATGGGCGTCCCCATTTCGTCCAAGCCGACCAGCGAATCCGCGAAGGCAGCCGCCCCCACCGCCATGACGCCCGCCATGTGATGGTGCGTCATCAAGTCATCAATACAGGTTTCTACCAAGCCGCGCAAGGTTTTGGCATCGGTGACAGCGGCTCCGTTTTCGGGGTGTTCAAAACTATAAGAGCGGATGCTAGACGCGCCTAAAATCGGCTGAGCGGTCTCGTCATACAGCATCGCCCGCACCGATGAACTGCCAATATCAAGGATAAGAACGCTGTGCTTCGGTGAAGACATGGTTTAATTATCTCTCTTCGCTGAACTGCGTAGGGCGATCCGCTAATTTTCGCGGGCAAAGGTCAATAGAGTAGCTTGCCAAGAGCATAACGCAAACTAGCGAATGGGCAAAGACGCAAAGGGGCAGATTACTTTCAAGTTGCGGGTGATTTTGGTACGCTAAGGGTAGGCGTATCGCGCTGTGATGCGCGATAAAATTAAAAAAGAGGTAACTGCTCAGGCTGAAAAACGGTCGGTAATAAAGGGAGAAATGACCGTTGGCGGCAAATGGGCGGATATTCGGCGCGGGGACTTTCATGTTAACGAACGATTGACAAGCGCCTAATCCGCCCCTACATTTACGTTTCGA
>JBBRTY010000297.1:0-5411 GCA_038248285.1 Aggregatilineales bacterium | reverse complement strand
GAAGCGGCAATCCCTCTCCATAAGCGAAGCGGCGGGGCGAGGGACTTTCTACTGCGTTTCTCCCCTTCTCCAAAAGCGAAGCGGCTGGGAGCAGGGGTGCCGAGCGCGCTCGGACGGGATGAGGGGTAGCTGTGTAGTTACTTGTCCTCTTTCGACTTTGCAATAGCCCTGCCTGAGCAAGTACGAAACTTGACGATAAAGAACATATGAGCTAATATTGTAATCTCATGGCACGGAGAGGAAAGACAACAATGGTTCCATTGAACGATCAAACCGCCGAAAGTAAATTCGTGTTGGCGAACGGTATCAACATCCACTATCGAGAATATGGAAGTGGATACCCCCTCATTATGCTGCACGGTGGAACCGCAAATTTGCAATCTTATGCGGAGCAAATCCCTCTTTTTTCAGAACATTTTCGGGTTTTTGCCTTGGATAGTCGGGGGCACGGGCTAACCGTGAATACCACGGATACATTAAGTTACCCGATGATGGCAGATGATGTTATCGCGTTCGCCAAGGCATTACACTTAGAGAGACCCGCCATTTTTGGTTACAGTGATGGTGGGCAAATCGCGCTTGACCTCGGTATTCGCTTTCCAAATTTCTCGCGGGGGCTGTGTCTAGGCGGAACACTCTACCAATTCACGCCAGAATATTTCGAGATGCTGCGGTCATGGGGATTCACGCCTACGAATGTGGATATGAACAAAATGGATGCGGATTGGGCAGAGTATCTCCAGACAGCGCATCCTCAGTATGCCAATAGCGAGCAAGTAGGCAAGTTCATGAACCAGATTGGCGCGCTGTGGTTTACCCCCCTCAACTACACGGATGATGATTTGCGCGGTATGCAGTCCCCTTGCCTGATCTGGTTGGGAGATCGAGAGATGGGACTGCCTGTCGAACAAGTGGTTACGATGTATCATTTGATACCCAAGGCTGAATTATGTATCATCCCCAACGCGACTCATGGCAGTTTCTTTGCGCCCTATGCCTTGGGCCCGGTGGTGGAGTTCTTCAAGCGGCATCTGCATGGAACGCCGCAAGATAGCAGCTAGTCAACCGAAGCGTACCGTTTACTACGCCCATCTCACATTCGATGGGCGTTCTATAAATGCCGAAAATCCTCGTAACCAGCGGACAAATGTAGGGACGCGCAAAGGCGCGTCCGCGAATTTATGTACCAAACGGACGCCCCGTTGGTCGTCGTCCCTACACGAAGAATTGTGTTTTTGCGCACTGGTCTGGTCAACGATTAGAACCAGTTTTTAATCTGCCATTCGCATAGCCGCTACGCTTGCCCTACAACAGAAAGCGCACATAGTAGGTCGTGCCGGTCGTCCCCGTTTTGCTCTTACGCTTGCGCAACTCAAAAATCTCGGGATGCCCTTGCACCAACAGCAACAATTGTTTGTGCCCATAGGTGCGCGGATCGAAGCCGGGATCAAGTTGGCGTAGGCGCGTGCCCAAAGAACTGAGATGCGCCCACCCATCATCCGCGACTGCCAGTTCAAAGGCAGTTCGCAAGATCGTATTCAGATCGGGCGGGATATTGTCCACCTCAGGATCGGGCGACGGCGCTGGATCGCTCTCCCCGTCGGCTTCGGGCACTGGCTCATTCCCCAACACCACTTCGGACGAGTCGGCTGGGAAGAGATCTGCCAATGCCGGGAACGAGTCGAACAACGACTCGGAGTCGAGCGGCGGGGCGATCTCATCCGCGACCGGTTCGGGCGCGGGTGCCGCCTTGGGGGTGGTCCGCCGCCGAGGTTTGGCTTTGGGCTTGGCGGGGGCTTCGGTCTCTTCAATGGCTGATTCCGCGCTACCCGCTAGAGGCGGGGGTGCGGCTTCGGTTTCGATGATCGGCGCATCCGTGCCCACAGGTTCCGACGCGGGCGGCTCTACCACCGGGACGGTACTGGGTGCCAGTTGGCGGTTGCGGAGCGCGTAAGGCGTGGTGAACACGTTGTCGTCGTCGTCATCCATCAGATCACCGTCATAGCGCGCTGGGTCGATACCGCGCCCAAACGGGGTCGCGGTCGATTTGGTGGTCAAGGACGGCAGGGCGGTTTCTGTGAAAAAAGAGGGCAACGGTTGCACCGGACTGTCGGTCGCGGGCTTTTCGGGACGATCAAACGGCGTGTTGCCGCGTTTTTTAGGCGCGCGCGGCGCGTTCTCGGTCGGCGGCGCGGGTTTGGCAAAGGGGTTAGGTCGGCTTTGGGGCAGCCGATCCCCACCAAGCGCTGGGCGGTCGCCACCCACAGGCGGGCGCTCGCTGCCAAACGGCGGGATGTCCCCCTCTAGGGGCGACGGTTTAGGCGCACTCAACGGCGGGCTGTTGAGGGGGACGAGGGTCGGCGGCGCGCCATTGCCCGGCGGCGGGGTGCCGTTGGGGGGCGGATTCAGCGGGGGGACGGCTTGGGGGGCGGGTTGCCTCGCCGCTGGGGGGCGGGTAGCAGGGCGGGCAGCGGGGCGGGGGGCACTTTTTGTCACGAGGATGGGCAGAGGGATCGGTTTGAGGGCAGGGGCTAGGTCGGCTAGGTTTTCGACATAGACGAACGTATCACAGGCATTGACGAACGCGCGCGGCGTCGTCTTTTTGCCGATGCCCATCACGAAGAGATTTTTTTCGCGGATGCGCATCGCCAATTTGGTGTAATCGCTATCGGACGAAACGAGGCATAAGCCATCCACGCCCGCCGTGTAGAGAATATCCATCGCGTCGATGATCAAGGCGCTGTCGGTGGCATTCTTGCCGATGGTGTAGCGGAACTGTTGGATCGGCTGCACGGCATAGGTGTGGAGGATTTGTTTCCAGCTTTTCATCGTGCTTTCCGTCCAGTCGCCATAAATGCGCCGGATGGTGACGGTGCCATACTTGCTGGTCTCCGCGATCATCTTATCCATGATGGATGGTTGAGCATTGTCGCCGTCGATGAGCATCGCCAAGCGACGCGGACGGGGTTGCAAGGAGTCGGTCATGAGATCTCCAGCGTCGATTAATGTTTTTCACCTTTAATCATACCCCAAAATGGCGAACTGCGAATCAAGAGGCAAAATGGGGTGTATTTCCAATGAGCGCCTTTTCCTTGCCACCCCCGCCCTGATCCGTTATAGTGTTAGTAACCCCATCCGCCCGCCGCAAGGAAGCGCCATGAGCCACACCTTCATCTCATATTCGCACGACGACGACCATTTCGCCGGACGCCTCGCCCGCGACCTGCAAGATGCCGGCTTGAACATCTGGATCGACTATGAAATCGGCGTCGGCAGTGTGTGGATCGAAGCCATCATGGCGGCGATTCGCGACTCTGACCTGCTGATCGTGTGCCTGACGCCGAGCGCCGTCGCCAGTGAGTGGGTGCGCCGCGAGGTCTTCACCGCCCGCGCCCAAAACAAGCCCGTGCTGCCTTTGCTGGTCAAAAAGCAAGGCGTGACCGCCGCGGGGGTCTCGGTTCAAACGCTGGACCTGATACTGAACTACGACGAAACGCGGATATTGCGCGAAATCCAGATGGTCGATTTTGAGCGCTACGGCTATGCCGCCGCCTTTCGCGGCTTGCTGGACGCCCTGCCCAGTTTGACCAAGTCCGTCCCGCCCACAGCGGTCTTGATGCCGGAGACCGCCCCGCCCGCCCCCACCGTCACGCCCGCCCAAGCCGGCACCGCCGCCATCGACCCCGCCGCGATTGCCAACCCCTTCAAAGGCTTGGAGTCGTTCCAGCAGACCGACGCCCACCTATTTTTTGGGCGCGAAGAACTGACCGAGCGACTCATCCGACGCCTTGACGAACAAGACGGGGATCGCTTCGTGGCGGTGGTGGGTGCCAGCGGCAGCGGCAAAAGTTCGCTGGTGCGCGCGGGGGTGATCCCCAAACTGCGCGATGGGGCGCTGCCCGGCTCGTCGGAATGGCTGGTCGCCATTTTCACGCCCGGCGAGTCGCCGACTCAGTCGTTGGCGTTGCGCTTGCTGCCGATTTTGAAGAATCAACTGCTGCCCACTGTCTTGGCGGCGTTGAATCAAGGCAGTGCGGCGCTGGATCAACTAGCGGAGGGGGTGCTGGCGGATGCCGACCCGACGGCGCGCTTGCTGCTGGTGGTCGATCAATTTGAAGAAGTGTTCACCCGCGCCAGCGACAGCGAAGCCCAAAAATTCCTCGACCTGCTGGTGACGGCGGTCACGACTCCGCACGCGGACGGGCGGGGGCGGGTGTTTGCGGTGCTGACGATGCGCGCTGATTTCTTTGATCGGCTGAGCGGCTACCCGGCACTGGCGCGGCTGTTCGAGGACGAGAATCTGTTGATCGCCACCGAGATGACGCCCGACGCCTTGCGCCGCAGCATCGAAATGCCCGCCGCCGCCGTCGGGCTGGTGTACGATCACGGCTTGGTGGATATGATCCTCGAAGATGTGCGCCAGCAGCCCGGTTCCTTGCCGCTGATGGAATACGCCCTCAAGCGGCTGTACGAAGCCCGCGACGGACGGCGCTTGACCAAAACTGCCTACACCGCGATGGGTGGGGTGCAAGGGGCATTGGCGGTGCACGCCGAAGCGCTCTATATGGCGATGGCTTTTGACACCCAAGCAGCAGTGCGGCGGATCCTGCTCGGCTTGGTGGAGGTGAGCGCGACGGGCGAGGCGACGCGGCGGCGCGTCAATCGGTCGGCGTTGAATTTTAGGGATATCCCCGTTGCCACCGTCGATAGTGTCATCGCTACCCTCAGCAGTGCCGACAACCGCTTGCTGATCACCAGCCGCGAGGTGGGGGCGGAGGGTGTCGTTGCAGGTGCCGTTGCACAGGCGCAAATCGAGGTGCAAATCGAGGTGGCGCACGAGGCGTTGCTGCGCCAATGGCGGACGCTGGCGGGTTGGATCACCGCCGACAAAGCCGATTTGTATTATGGCGGGGAACTGCTGAAAGATGCGCAAGAGTGGCGGCGGGCGGCACCAGAGCGCCAAGCCGAGTACGCCCTGATGGGAATGCGCTTGCGGGAGGCGCAAAGTTGGCTGACGCGGGCGGACGCCAACGACGATCAACGCCAGTTCATCGCTGCCAGCGCCGACGAGGAAGCGCGGCAACTGGCGGCAGAGGAAATGCGCAAGGAAGAATTGCGGTTGGTTGCCGAACGCGCCGAAGCCGCTCAGCGCGAAGCCCGCCAGAATGCCGAAGAAGCCGTGCGCGCGCTTGCCGAAGCCAAGACGAGCGCCCAAAATGCCGAAATGCAACGGCGCACAGCGGTGACTGCGCAGGAAGAAGCCCGCCAGCAAACGGCACAAGCCCAACAAGCAGGTGCCGAAGCCAAAAAGAACGCGGACAACGCCGAACGCCAGCGCCGCCGCGCCCGAAGTGCCATCGTTGTCGCTCTGCTGTTGATCGTGGTGGCGGTCGGTGTATTGGCATTTGCGG
>JBBRTY010000296.1:0-5412 GCA_038248285.1 Aggregatilineales bacterium | reverse complement strand
CCGTCTTCGTCAGAAACGCCATTTCGGTTTTCAAACAGGCGATATAATGAAAGCTTCTGTGCCTGCTGGCAAGGTTGTGGGAACGCATAATGGTTGCGTGGCATGCCGTGCGACAGGCAGTTTCGACATCACAACAGCAACCGGAAAAGTGACCGTATCGCATAGAACTATCGAGACTACCCATCACACCGACGGCTACACTTATAAGAAAGGACAAGGCGCTATCCCTCCCCATGCCTAAAGGCAGGGGGATCTCGCGCCGATTTCGATGAACAATTTTCTGCATCGCTGGCGGTCATGGGGGATGCTCGCGGTAATCTTCTTCCTGATGGGGATCATTGGCAGCATCTTCGTCCAATCGACGCAAGCGGCATCGATTGTAGTCAATGTTGCTTATGACAATTCGAGCACGCCGGATGCGACCCCCGGCGTTAAAAACCTGAATGATTGCAGTTTGCGGGAGGCGATCCAGAATGCCAACGACAACGCCGCCACTTACAATGACTGCCCCGCCGGGTCGGGTGCCGACACCATCACTTTCAGCGTCGCCAGCATCACCTTTACCGGCAGTATCTCGGTCATTTCCGATATTCAGTTGAATGGGCCCGTCATTTTCAGCGGCGGCAACGTCACCAACATGTTCGTCAGCGCTTCCTCTGGCAATGGCATCCTACGCCTGAACCAACTGACGCTCAAAAATGGCAACAACACTAGCGGCGGTGCCATCTTGATGAATGGCGGGGCGGTGGTTTGCACAACCTCGCGCTTTGAGGATAATGTCGCCAGCTTTGTGGGTGGGGCGATCAACGGAAATGGACCGCTTGACCTAAACGGATGCTTTTTTGAACGCAATACCGCTGGTGACGACGGCGGCGCGATTTATCACAATGGTGCCGATCCCGCGACGATCATCGGGACGATCTTCCGTGACAACGCCACCGGATCGGGCAATGGTGGCAGCGGCGGCGCGATTTACAACACCGCCCCGATGACCATCACCGGCAGCGTGTTTGATGGCAATACCGCCAATGTCAAAACGAACATGGGTATCGGCGGCGGCGCGATCTTTCACGGGTCAGCCACCAACGAAGGCATGGTGATCACCGCCAGCGCTTTTGGGGGCAATCAGGTAAACGGCGCGGATGGACGCGGCGGCGCGGTTTTTAGCAACGGGTCGTCCCCGCTGTCGATCAATTATTCGCACTTCGGCACGACGCCTATCCCCCTGCCGGCACCCTTCAACACCGTCACCGAAGCCAATCGCGTCAACGGGGTGACCGGGTTGGGCGGCGCTATCTTCGTCAATGGCGATACGGCAATCGTGGGCAGTTCCTTCCTCGGCAATACCAGCGCCAATCATGGTGGGGCGTTCTCGTATGGCTCGCTCGGCGATAACATCTTCATCGCCAACAGCACCTTTAGCAATAATTCGGCGATCAACAATGGTGGAGCGATCTACAACCCCAGCGATGACTCCCTGATCATGCTGATCCATGTGACGATTGCCAACAACAGCGCCAATCATGGCGGCGGCATCTATAATGATGGCGATGGCGATAACGGCGGCATCATCAATGATGAAATCTTGTTGCAAAACAGTATCGTCTATAACAACACCGCCACGACCGGAGCCAATTGCGGCGGTGGCACGGTGTCGTCCGACGGACCCGGCAATGTCATCCCCGCCGGGCAATGTGCCAACGCCCCCGGTGTCACGGGTAGCCCCGCGTTGGGCAGCCCCGAACTGACCTTTAGCGCTGGTTCCATCGTCACCTATGCCCGCCCGTTGAACCCCAGTAGCGCTGCGCTGGGCGTTGGCAATGCCACGATCTGCACCGCGTTCCCTATTTTTAACATCGATCAGCGCGGTTTCCCGCGTCCTCAAGGCGGGGGCAATTGCGACGCCGGTGCCTATGAGTCGAGCCATGCGACGGGGGGTTCCACAAACACACCGTCGCCCACCTATACCCGGACGCCGACCGCCACTGCCACCCTCACACGGACGCCCACCCGTACCCCCACGCGGACGCCGACCTTGACGCCCTCGCGCACGCCCACCCGCACCCTTACACCCACCCGCACACCGACTTTGCAACCGGGGCTTCATGTGTATATGGTGATGGAAGGGCGTTTTGCGCCGCCCAACTTAAGCCAATCGGTATCGCTGGCGGTGACGATCCGGCGCATCAGTGATAACGTGGTGGTCTTTAACGGCAATATCACCACCGATACGGGCGGGCATTTCGTCAGGACAGGGTTGGCGGCGGGAAGCTATCGCGTGCGCGTCAAAAACAACTTGACCTTATCGTCAGCGGTCACGGTCAATTACAACGGCGGGACGCAAACACTGTCGATGGGGACCTTGAAAGCCGGCGACGCCAACAATGACAACATCGTCAACGTCACCGATTTCTCGATCTTGGCGGCGACCTTCGGCAAGAATTTTCTCCAGCCGGGCTACAACTCCGTCGCCGACTTTAACCTCGACTATATCGTGAATGTGACAGATTTTTCCTTACTGGCGAATAATTTTGGCGATACGGGGACGAATTAGGAGGAACAGGGGTTAGGGGGTTGGGGAATTCGGACAACGCGAGCGTGTCTTTTCAAAAACTGGGGCCACCCATTGGGGTCGCCCAGACTCGTGAGCGTCGTTCTTCCTTAAGCACTACCCAATGCCCGTGCGCCGATCTCCGCCAATTTCACATCTTCCGCTTCGGGCAACCCACTGACGCCGACGGCACCGATCACTTGCCCCTCGTGGATCAAGGGGACGCCGCCACCCCAGCCCGTGTAGCGTAAATCCCCATAATGGGTCAGATCCCAACCTTCGGTGCGGGCACGCGCGCCGATAGCGCCGGACGGCACGCCTTCGCGCGATGCCACAAACGCCTTGTTGATGGCATTGTTGATCGAGGGTAGCGGGCAACCGTCGGTGCGCAGCAGGGCGATCAGCTCTCCATGTTCGTCGCTGACGGCGACAGCGGCACCCAGCGCGTCGCGGTCGAGTTCGGCACGGATGGCGTCAATGACGCGCATGGCGTCGTGGTGAGAAAGGACATAACGTTGTTTCATGGTCGGACTCCTTGACGTAGGGTTTAGGGGGAAGCATAGCGCAAAGGGGAACAGTTGCACAGCCGACGGAAATCACTCAATGTGTGATGACCAAAGCGGCGGCACCCCGTCGCCGCTTTGGTGAGATATGGCTTTATGCGGCGGGGGACTCTTCAGATACTGGGGCGGCGGCTGATGCCGGGCGTTGCTCGAAATCGATCTGATATTCGATGGGAACGAGATTGATCCATTCATTGTTGATCATGTAATCGCTGGAATTAGTTGCCAGTGTTGTCTGATTTTTCTGGACAAGTTCTTGCAAATTGCGATAAATCGCCGCTTCATTGGTTTTTTGCACTGCGACGGTATCTTTACGCCATTCTTCGTTCTCGACGCTCAGGATCGTTTCAACACCCTCGACCAATTGTATTTGGTTAGCGGGCAACGCCCGGAAGGCATCGGTTTGCGCCACCCAGTGATCGAGCTTATCTTGCAGTTTTTCCGCCGAGTCTTGATACAAGACATAGGTTCTGCCGATCATGTCGATATTGGCGAGCAAACTGAGCGCGGTCGCCAGCGCCACGAAGACCGGCACCATCAGTATAAGGTTGTTGTCGGCGGAAATTACAGACACCATGAGGCTTAGGGTGATAATGCCTAAGCGCGTGCGCCGCAATTTTAGATAATCCTTCTTGATGCGATCCACGTACCAGTTGCGCTGACCGATGAGCCGCTCTTGGATGTAGTCCTTAATGTCAAGTGCTGCCAGATTCTTCATCGCCAGCGTGCGGTCGGCAGAGGAAAGCTTGTCACCGGATTGAATTGGGGTTTGGATCGCGAGCACCGTCCTGATCCATGACAAAATATTATTAAACGCTTTTACCAAAAACCGAATCGAGGATAGAAACAATTCGACGAAGAATCTCAACACGCTCTCCAAAAATTTGAATATCGGAGGTTGCTTAGCGTACTCATTCACCTGTTCGGATCGTCCGGCACCCTTCACCCGCGATTGCATCTCTCTCGCCTCACTCGCGATTTCCTGCAAAATCTGGTGCGTCGTCATCTCGCGCAGGTGGGGGACAGTGGCTTTAGTGTCGATGATCCACTGATCGGCGACATTAATGGTATCAATCAGTTTGATCTGACGTTGGCTTTTTTCAGCATCACTCTCCGATCCTAGGTGACCAACATTGACGCGGTATTTGTAAATCGCAGCCCGAATCATTTCGGTGGCTTTGCGATATTCAATCCATGTCGTGGTGGCGGCGAATTGTCCGGCATAATTCATGAACGCCAATCCTAAAAACGGGAGAACAATCAGTAGCAATTTCAGCCCATCGGGGATCCACCTCCACTCACTAGCAACATAGCTATAACTTAAAGATACAAAGAGGACCGCAAGCAAGCTCGTCAACCATGTGAGCCACACCACCAGTTGCCGAAAGTTCCGAAAATCATTTTTTTGGGTCAGAGATACAGTGTCGTAATCAAGCATCCGCTGCCATGCTGCAAACAGCGCTTTGTCTTTAATGTCCGAGTTTTGTTTATCGTCCATGCCCCCACCTCTATCTGCATCAAGCCAGATAATAGAAATAATATAACACAAACTTTCGCGGTGGCGCACCACGATTTTTTAGGGGGGAGGATTGGGGCTGCGCTCACCCTTTGCGCTGCGCTCACCCTTTGCGCTGCGCTCACCCTTTGCGCACCACCTCCCACGCCAGATGATTGATCTCCGGCAGGATCAGCTTTTCAAATGCCACCTGTACGGCATTGGGGCTGCCCGGCACCGAGGCGACGAACGTATTTTTATACACCCCCGCCGTTGCACGGCTGAGCATCGCCGCCGCCCCGACCTCTTGAAAACTCAACATGCGGAACAGTTCGCCAAAGCCGGGCAAGGTTTTTTCGAGCATCCGGCTGATCACATCAAAGGTGGTATCGCGGGGCGAAATCCCTGTGCCGCCATTGAACAAAATGATCCGCACGGTGGGCAGTGCCGCCAATTCGTCCAGCACCGCCAGTACTTGATCCGGCTCATCCTTGATCAGGCGATAGGCGGCGGGGATATGCCCGGTTTCGGTGAGCCGCTGCTCAAGGTAGTGACGGTTGACATCGGTTTCGGGAGTGCGGGTGTCGCTCACGGTGACGATGGCGACCTGTACGGGTTGCGTGCCAGCTTTTTGACGATGATCATCTGCGCCTTTGAGCATCAAGCGACTCCTTGAAAATGAAAACCACAAGACAAGTTGACGAAAAGAAACGACTCCTACCCCCTAACCCCCGCCCGACCCCCCTGCGCCAATAAAGGCAAGATCCCACACCCAAACGCAACACCTACCCGGGTCCCGGTAT
>JBBRTY010000295.1:0-5423 GCA_038248285.1 Aggregatilineales bacterium | reverse complement strand
GAAACGTGGATGTAGGGGCGGATTAGGCGCTTGTCAATCGTTCGTTAACATGAAAGTCCGCGCGCCGAATATCCGCCCATTTGCCGCCAACGGTCATTTCTCCCTTTATTACCGACCGTTTTTCAGCCTGAGCAGTTACCTTTGTACAAACAAAAATAGGCGGGGACGGACTAGGCGCTCGTCCACCGTTCACGAACAGGCGAGTCCCCGCGTCGGATGTCCGTCCGTTTGCCGCTGTTAATTTTCCAGCCTGAGCAGTTGCGGCTTTTTGTTCTATGAATAGTGTACGCCATTATTGCCGTTGGGGGAAATAATTAGTCGTCGCTATGGGTCAACACTCGTTCGCGGATGTCATTGACAAGGCGTTCCAGATCGGAGTCTTGCTTGATGTCTTCGAGCATCTTGTGATAGGCGTGCAAAACCGTGCTGTGCGTGCGCCCAAACGCTTCGCCGATTTGGGGGAGCGAGGCGACGGTCATATCACGCGCGAGATACATCGCCACTTGGCGCGCCTGATTGATGCGTCCGAGGCGGCTCTTGCCGGTGATATCGTGGACTTTCAGCCCATGTTGGCGGGCGGTGGTCTCCAACACGCGCGTCAGCGAGACGTTTTCGCGCGGGCGGTGATACCCATCGAGAATATCGACGGTCGCATTCAGGGTGATGTCACGGCGGGACAGTTGTTGCGTGGCGGCAACTTGGTTGAAGATGCCTTCCAACTCACGCACGTTGGTTTTACTGCGCGACGCCACCATCTCCAAGACGTGGCGCGGCACATCCAAGCCGCGGTCAATCGCCCAGTTCTGCAAAATCGCGATGCGGGTTTCGTAGGCGGGCGGTTGGGCGTCGATCACCAAGCCCCCGCTGAAGCGGGAACGTAGTCGATCTTCCAACGTGTGCAAGTCGCTCGGCAAGCGATCCGAGGCGATCACGATCTGCTTGTTGAGACCGTGCAGGGTGTTGAAGGTGTGGAAAAACTCTTCTTGGCTGCTCTCTTTGCCCGCCAAAAATTGAATATCATCGATCAGCAACACGTCCACCGAGCGGTAACGGTCGCGAAACATGACGGTCGAGCGGGTACGGATGGCATCGACCAAATCATTGATGAACGCCTCGGACGGCACATAAACCGTGCGCAAGCCGCGCTGTTTGCAAGCGTGGGCGATGGCTTGCAACAAATGCGTCTTGCCTAAGCCAACACTACCATAGATGAAAAAAGGATTGTAGACACTGCCGGGGCGCTCGGCGACGGCGTTAGCGGCGGCATAGACCATCTGATTTTCGCTGCCGGGGATAAAGCGCTCCAGCGTGTAGCGCGGGTTCAGTTCGCTTTCTGGGATTTCGGCGCGCTGCGGACGGGCGACACGCTCGTGTAGCGGAATTTGGGCATCCCCTTGCTGTTGTTGACGCGCCAGCAGTTGAAAGAGGGGGGCATCCGAGCCGGGCATTTCGCGCACGGGTTCCGGCTTGTGGACTTCAAAGCGCATTTCGACCGGGCGTCCGTAGGTCTCCACCAATGTCCGGCGGACATTGCGATAAAGACGTTGTTGCAGCATATCACGCGCGAAGGTGCTGATGACACCAATCACGAAAACATCGCCTTCAACTGCCAACAGCACGGCATTCCGCAACCATGTATTAAAACTGGCACGGTCGAGCTGTAGTTCAAGTTGATGATATGCTGCGCTCCAAGCTTCCTGCGGATTCACGGCGTTCCCTAACTTTCAAACTGGATGAATGAGATGGCGTAGTTGACGCTCCCAACCCCGACAAAAAAATAGACACTAAACCCTACGCACGGAATCCGAGCGTAGGCACAAAATCAGACGGACTGAACTGTTTTTGAGTTTCAACATGCTTCGGCAAAAAATTCGAAGCGGTTGGTCGAGGTATAGACTCTATTTGTCCCAACAGTATATCGGAATGTAGACCGCGAAACAATACATCAATCTTAAAAAATTGAAAACTTTAAGGTTGGGATAAGTTCTACCGAAACATGAACAAATGAGCCAAATCTGACAAGCCCGTTATCCCAACTTTGAGCGTAAAAATAGCACTTATTGGGAAATACGCGCCGTTTTTGGGATAAAAACGGCGCGTATTTCAGAGTCGCAATTTTGGGCAAAAATCGGCGAATTTTTTAACATTGGGATAAGTTCTACCCAAACCGGAATCATAGGGATATCCGCTCATTAAAACATGCCCCGATTCTGGCGACAAGGGGTCATCCCAAGCCCAATTCGGGGATGGGTGGAATCTCCGGCGCGAACAACCATGCCTCGAAGAAAGCAGCGAGATCGGCTCCGCTCAGCGATTCGGCAAGGGCGATAAAATCGGCAGTGGTGGCGGCGCTGTCTTGGTAACGGCGGTGCCACTCGGTGAGCAAATTAAAGAAAACATCATCACCCACCTGTGCCCGCAACGCGGTCAACAACAAGCCGCCGCGCACATAGACCGCGATATTGAACAAGTCGTTGGCGGGCGGTGCCCCCGGCAGCAAGTCCGAGAAATTACTGCTGGCATAGTAACGATACAGGTCGGCGGTGTAGGCATCGGCGGCTTCACGTCCATCGCGATACTCGATCCATAAAGTTTCGGCATACGTGGCAAACCCTTCGTTCAACCAAATATCGCTCCAATCGGCGACGCTCACGCTGTTGCCAAACCATTGATGCGCCAGTTCATGGGCAACCGTGCCTTCTGGATCATAAAATTCATCTGCCACGAGCATATCCGCACTGTACACGGATAGGGTTTGGGTTTCCAGCGCGCCGCCGATCTCGACATCCAGCACCAAAGAGCCATAGATATCAAAGGGATAGTCGCCAAAGAGGGTTTCAAAATAGCCGATCATCTCATCTTGACGGGCAAAGGGTGCGCGCAGTGATTCGTCCAGATCACCATCGAAGTAATTGCGGATGGGTACCCCGTGGGTGCCGGTTTCGGTCACTAGCTCAAAATTGTCGATGTTAATGGTCAGCAGGTAGCTCGCCATGGGAGACGTGACCTCGCTGATGGTGGTCGTGGTGTCGCCATTATCGAACTCGTCGGTGATGATGCCATTCATACCAACAACATAAGGCTTGGGCACGGTCACGCTGAGGGTATAGGTCGATTTATCAAGGGGATGATCATTGACGGGGTAAAAGTTCGCCGCGCCATCCGGTTCGCTGATGACATAACTGCCGGTATCGGTGCGTACCCACCCTGTTTGAAAGGGAATCGCCACCGATATCATTTCGTCGGGCACACCATGATAGCGAATGACGACGGTGAAAGCGGTGCCCTCGGCAATCGGGGCAGCCGGAATGATCGTCAGTTCGCCAGCGGCACGGGTGAATTCGGCGTCGGCGTCATCCACCGTGATCGAGTCGACCGTCATGCCGCGCAGATCAAGGTTGAACTGGCTGAGGGCTTGGGTGGCGATGATATCTAAAGTGGCAATACCGTCAATCAGGTTGTTTTCAGGTTCGACTATCAAGTCCAGTCGAGTATGCTGGACATCATAGCCGCCATTGCCGAAAGATGGATACAGGCTATCGCCCAAACCGGGGGCACCCGGTTGTGCCCCGTTATCTTGAGCAAAGGCGGCATACGAGAAGATGCCGACGCTAAGGGATATGAGCAAGGCGAAAAACAAAACGCTTCGTTTCATGGTCTGCCTTTATGAGAGGACACGGCGGGACGCCATGCCACTGCGAGTGATGATATGATAAGCCATCTTGACGCCAGATGACTCACCGAAAATGGGGGTGCTGTTGGGTAATCTAAGGGATGGATAAATTCGATGAAAATACTTGCTTGCTGTCTCATACTGTTGGTCTGCCTGATCGCCTGTGATCAGGTGCCGCCGTCGCCGACCCCAACACGCGGGATTTCTGCGCCGACGCTGGAAGCCAGCCGTGTGATCTTGCCGGTGATCCCGACCTTGTCCGCATTGGAACCGGGGCAGAGCGATCTCACCGCCGCTTCGCTGCCGCGCGGGGCGGCACTCCCCCCATTTTCGCAAGAGACACGCGCACCGGGGGCGATCAGCCTGAATATCGTGATCACGCTTGCCAACGGGACGCAACATCCGGGCGTGTTATATACCCCTGCCGAAGGAGGAATCGCCCCCGGCGTGATGCTCATTACGCCCAATGGCGACAGTGATATGCCTGTGGGCGATGTGGTGCTGGCATGGGGAGATTTGCCGCGTTTATTGCGTGACGCGGGCATGACGGCGCTCGTCACTACTTTGCCCGCTGGCATCACTATTGCTGATTTTGAAGTACTGCTCACGTCATTGGGCGAAACCAGCGATCCGGGACATTTGGCGGTGGTCGGGCTAGATGCGGGCGCAGATGGCGCATTGGCGGGCTGTTCGGCGGTCACATTGTGTGATGCCGTCGCGCTGATTCGCCCCACCAGTCCGACGCTGATCAACGCCATGCCCGGCTTGAATCCCCGCCCCTTGTGGATCGCCGCGACGACCGAGGATGCCAACGCCTACGTCCTTGCCGAAGCGCTGATCGAGGCGGGACGGGGGGAAAAACAACTGCTGTCGATCACAGGCGAGACGCTCGATTTTGCCGGACAACAGGCACTTGTAGCATGGCTGATCGCCCAATTGGGGTGAGGGGTTTCGGCACAACATGGAGTGTCCGCGTTTTTCAACAGAATCTATTCGCTGTTCCGGCGTTCCAACGGAATCTCGCGGGAGCGCAAAAATACTTCCACGATCAAGAATGCCAGTGCCAAGAAAAACATGATCGGTGCTGACAGCACACGCGGCATCAATAGCCAAGCGCACGCCACCACGAACAGCCCGAACCATACGCTTTGGCGGACGATGACGCCGATAGAGGGGATGAAACGCGCGGGCGGAGTCAGGCGGATGTTGATGTAGCGCACGAACGGCAGCACCGTGCCGACGACCGCCAAATTGAGCAACACCATGAATAACCAGCGCTGCCCGACCAGTGGCACTTGGGTGGTGACAAGGGTATACAACCCGCCCCACCCAAGGATCATCATCACGCCGCCACCTGCCAACATGCCGAGGTGGTCGCCGCTTAAGTGAGCAGGCGCAGAGGAAGACGTGCGGGATTGTTTTGCCATAGTGAGTCCCATTATAGCGCAAATCGTGACTACTCAGGTATAGAAACAGAATAAAATAAACAGAGAGGCATGGAGACGTGAAGAAAAAAAGGAAAATATCCCTCGAAACGTGGATGTAGGGGTGGATTAGGCGCTTGTCAATCGTTCGTTAACATGAAAGTTCCCGCGCCGAATATCCACCCATTTGCCGCCAACGGTCATTTCTCCCTTTATTACCGACCGTTTTTCAACCTGAGCAGTTACTTGTGGTCTATAGATACGTTGGTCCCATGGGCTTCAGATACGTGACTACTCAGGTATAGAAACAGAATAAAATAAATAGG
>JBBRTY010000294.1:0-5431 GCA_038248285.1 Aggregatilineales bacterium | reverse complement strand
CACATTGTCCCCGCGCCGAATATCCGCCCGTTGAAACCCCACATTTCCCCCGGTACCATGACGAGCATATTTTACACTAAAGTGAAATGCACCCCTAAGGCTTGGATCCGCTCTGCCCGATGCCCACCCCACCGCTTTCACTACGCCTTGCGTTCGCGCCCGCTTCTCGTTAAAATAACCCTATCTAGGTGGAGAGCGTTCCGATGGTCACGATGATACGGAACCGCCGAAGGGGCAAATCGTCAGCAGGCTGGGTTGACGGTGAAACTCTCAGGCAACAGGACGCCTAGACGATCTCCGTCTCTGAAAACGGACCCCGTGTCCATCACAGAGCGCACAGCAGCCCTGTGCGCTCTTTTTATTTGAGCGCTCCGCCGTACACCCTATTTTTCTCTCATTTTAGGAGGTTTACACACATCATGCCGAGTTGGAAAACACCTGAAACCCTGAAGTATCTGAAATCGGATGAATGGATTCTCATCGAAGGTGACATGGGCACCATCGGCATCACCGATTATGCCCAAGACCAGTTGAACGACATTGTGTTTGTGGAGCTTCCCAAAGTGGGCGATGTCTTCGCAAAAGGCAAGCCCTTTGGTTCCGTCGAATCCGTCAAAGCCGCGTCCGATCTGATGATGCCTGTCAGTGGCGAAGTGACTGAGATCAACACCGGTCTCAAGACCCGCCCCGATAGCGTCAACAACAGCCCCTTTGAAAATGGCTGGATCATCAAGATCAAGATCACCGACGCCGATAATGATGTCTTGTTGGATGCCGCCGCCTACGCTGCCTATTGCCAAACCCGTTAGTCCTTGCGTTCGTGTACGGTCAGTCTATCCTTATCGGCTGACCGTCTGAAGTTGTGGAGCCAACCCAGTGAGCTACATCCCCCATACAGATGTCGAACGGCAGCAGATGCTCGCCGCTATCGGCGTGACCACCATCGAAGACTTGTTCGAGGCGGTGCCCTCCCGTTATCGCTTCCCCAAGTTGGACTTGCCCGACGGTGCCAGCGAAATGGAAGTCGCCGCCGAATTACAATCGTTTGCCGAGGCGAACGACCACGCGGGTGATTTCGCCCTCTTTCGGGGCGCGGGTGCCTATCACCATTACATCCCGTCCGCCGTCAATCATATTCTGCTGCGGGGCGAGTTTTACACCGCCTACACGCCCTATCAGCCCGAAATGAGTCAAGGCACCCTACAAGCGATCTTCGAGTACCAAACGATGATCGCACAGCTCACCGGCATGGACGGTGCCAACGCCAGCCACTACGACGGGGCGACCAGCCTTGCCGAAGCGGTGATCGTGGGGTTGGAAGCCAGTCGCCATGCCCGCAAAAAGATTGTGCTGAGCTATGGCATCCATCCGCACTATCGCGCCGTCGTGCGCACCTATCACCAATGGGCGGGGCTAGATATCGTCGGGGATGATGCCGACCACAGCGCTGAAGACTTCGCCAACCTCATTGACGAAGACACCGCAATGGTCGCGGTCGCCACTCCCGATTACTTCGGACGCATGGCGGATTTCCGTGAACTGGCGAAGCGCGTCCACGCCGCCGGTGCCCTGCTGGTGATCGTCACCAACCCGATGGCGCTGGCACTCTTCAAGAGTCCCGGCGAAATGGGCGCGGACATCGTGGTCGGCGAAGGACAGCCGCTCGGTATCCCCCTCAGCTACGGCGGACCCTATGTCGGGTTCTTCGCCACCAAAATGGGACTCATGCGCCGTATCTCTGGGCGCATCGTCGGTGAAACCCTCGACAAAAATGGCGTCAAAGCCTATGTCATGACTCTGCGCCCGCGTGAGCAAGACATCCGCCGCGAACGCGCCACCAGCAATATTTGCACCAATCAAGGCTTGATGGCGCTGGCGGCGACGGTGTATTTGTCGCTGATGGGTAAAAATGGCATGAAACGCGCCGCCGAATTGTGCTATCACAAGGCACATTACGCCGCCGCCCAAATCGACCACCTCAACAGCTATACAGTCGATCAAAGCCAACCGTTCTTCCATGAATTTGTCATTCAGTGCCCCGTGCCCGTCGCCCAAATCAACGCGGCGCTCTACGAAGCCGGCATCATCGGCGGCATTGACCTCGGCGTGGACTATCCGGCGCTCAAAAATCACATGCTGCTGTGCGTCACCGAAATGAATAGCAAAGACGAGATCGACACATTGGTGAGCATTCTCAACGAAGTAAGCGAAAAAGCGGGGGTGACAGCATGACCGAATTAACCATTTACGAAAAAAGTGTCAGCGGGCGCGTCGGCGTCGTTATGCCCGCGACGGATGTGCCGTTGTCGGAACTGCCCGAAGACTTGCTGCGTTCTGCGCTCGACCTGCCAGAAGTGAGCGAATTGCAAGCCGTCCGCCATTTCGTCAACCTCAGCACCAAAAATCATGCCATCGACAAGGGCTTCTATCCGCTTGGCTCCTGCACGATGAAGTACAACCCCAAAATCAACGAAGATGTGGCACGGCTGCCGGGGTTCGCGCATCTGCACCCGCTGACTGATGACAGTGCTTCGCAAGGCGCGCTCGGCTTGATGCACACCTTGCAAGAGTGGCTGGCGGAGATCGCTGGTTTCACCGGTTCTAGCCTCGTCCCAGCAGCGGGCGCACAAGGCGAACTGGCGGGCATCTTGATGATCCGCGCCTATCACCAAAGCCGCAACGACACCAAGCGCACCAAAATTCTTGTGCCCAACAGCGCACACGGCACCAACCCCGCGACCGTCTCGATGGCGGGCTTGCAAGTCGTGGAGCTGCCGTCTGATGAAAACGGCGATGTCAACCTAGCGGCAGTCCGCGCCGCCTGTGACGATACCGTCGCGGGGATGATGGTCACGATGCCCTCGACGTTGGGCGTGTTTGATACCCATATCGTCGAAGTCATCAATGCCGTTCACGCTTGCGGCGGCTTGATGTACATGGACGGGGCGAACATGAACGCCCTGCTCGGCATTGTCAAGCCGGGGGAACTGGGCTTTGATGTCATGCACTACAACCTCCACAAGACCTTTAGCACCCCCCATGGGGGTGGCGGTCCCGGCTGCGGGGCGGTCGGCGTCAACAACAAGCTGGTGCCGTTCCTGCCGGGCCCCATCGTCGTGATCCAAGAAAAACCGGCGCGCAAAGGCGAACCGCCCTTGTATGCGTTGGAAATGCCGCCCCAGTCCATTGGGCGCTTGAAGGCGTTTCACGGCAACTTTGGGATGCACGTCCGCGCTTATGCCTATATCCGCACCTATGGCGGGGCGGGCTTGCGCGAAGTATCACGCCATGCCGTGCTAAACGCCAATTATGTGCGTTCCCGCCTGCGCGACACCTATCATATGCCTTATGATCGCATTTGCGCCCATGAGTTTGTGATGGAGGGGCATTTTGAAGGGGTCGATAACGTTCACGCGCTCGATATCAGCAAGCGGCTGATGGATTATGGCATCCACCCGCCCACCAACTATTTCCCGCTGATCGTGCCGGAAGCGCTCTTGATCGAGCCGACCGAGACCGAAGACAAAGACACCCTCGACAATTTTATCGAGGTGATGCTTACCATCGCCAAAGAAGCTAAAGAAAACCCGACCTTGCTGACCGAAGCGCCTCATGTGACGCCGGTCGCGCGTCTGGATGAAGTCCGTGCTGCTAAACAACTGGTCTTGTGCTGCCGTCCTCTGCCCCAATGGGCGCTGGATCAAGCGGGAGACTAGGAAAAAGCAGGGATTAGGGATTGGGGGGGGCGTAGGGTGGAAGCACTGCTGGCAGAACTACAAGCAGAGATACAGGGCGTACTGGGCGCTAAGCTGGTGGGCTTGTATCTCTACGGGTCGTTGGTGTGGGGGGATTTTGACCCCCACATCAGCGATATTGATCTGTTGGCAGCGCTCACTGACGACCTCACCGATGCCGAGGCGGACGCCATCGCCCACATGCACACCGCCTTCGTACAACGTCACCCCGATTGGGACGACCGCATCGAAGTCCAGTACCTCGCGCGGCAGGGGCTAATCACGTTTCGCACCGAGAAGCACAAAATGGGCAACATCAGTCCCGGTGAGCCATTTCACATGATCTGGTCTGATCCGACATGGGTTCTCAATTGGTATGTGGTGCAAACGGTGGGGGTGGCATTGCTCGGTCCACCCCCGCATACGGTGATCGACCCGATCAGCCTTGGTGAATTCATCACCGCCGTCCGCAATCATGCGGTGCAGTGGGGGGACTATGTGACTAGCACGCGCGAGCATCCACCCGGTCGCAGCTATGCCATTTTGACATTGTGCCGTGCCCTTTATACCTCCGAGCTGCACGAGCAACCCTCCAAAAAGAAAGCCGCCCAATGGGCTGCGACACAACTCCCCCAATGGGCAGCCCTCATTGACCAAGCATGGGTCGCGCGCACCCTCCCCGATCCGATTTATCCCCCTTATGAAGACACCGTGCAATTCGTCCATACGGTGCGGGATCGTATCAAAACACAAATGACGGCAGCGAACGATCCCGATTTGTGAAGGTTGTGTGAATATTGACTTTCTTAAGGAAACACGCTCCATTCTTATGCTACGATGGAGCCTATTCATAAAATTGCCAAAATGCGCTTTTTGCGCGCCTATTTTTTCTAGCGGCATTAGAATTGGTCATTCGCAAATGGTTTTATCCATGGATTGGGCACTGAAGCGGTGTTTTTTTAGAACCCAATGTGCCTTTTCACAAAGTACCTATTGTCGCTATTTTGCACCCTTTCATCCGACACATAACCTCAAGTTGTCTAAGAAATGATGAGCATGACCACAAAAATTCAACACCTCGCTCTGGTAGTCGATGACAATCCTTATAATCGTGACCTTTCGGCGTTATCGCTTCGGTACATCGGTTTTGAGGTGGTAGAGGCAGAGACCGGGGTGCAAGCTTTGGAGATGTTAAAGAAAAAGAAGATCAGCTTGATGGTGCTCGACCTTGCGATGCCAGAAATGGACGGTGTGACCGTTCTCCGCAAAATTCGCGGGCTAGAGGCGTATATCGGGATGCACATTGTGGTCATGACCGCCAACCCTCATATGATCACCGAAGATGTGAGCGACCAAGCCGATCTGGTGATTCAAAAACCCATTGATGTGATGGAATTTTCCCGCTTCTTGCGCCGCCTCATGGACGCCCCCAGTCACCAAATCCACCCATAAAGTGCAGCGGACGCGCAACAATGGCGTGGTTTGTAGGGACGTGCAACGACATTTTGTTGAAAAACACGGGCAACTATATTGGGTCTTGGGCGTCAAGTTAAGGGTTTATTCTCTTGTTTTGCCTCAATCCCCACCCCGTCTGACCAAAGGTCAGACGAGGTGGGGATTGAGGCAAAACAAGAGAATAAACCCTTAACTTGACGCCCAAGACCCAATATAGTTTCCCGTGTTTTTCAACAAAATGT
>JBBRTY010000293.1:0-5442 GCA_038248285.1 Aggregatilineales bacterium | reverse complement strand
TCGGGAGCCATGTAATCGATGGTGCCGATGGTCGCGCCATTGCTCAAGTCGCTGTTGGTCATCTTGGCAAACCCAAAATCCATGATGACGGCGCGTGATGGCACCCCCCAGTTATCGTGCATGATCATAATGTTCGACGGTTTCAGGTCGCGGTGGATCACCCCTTGCTGATGGACGTGATCGAGCGCCTCCGCGATATCACGGGCAATCGTGCGAGCGCTGGCAAGCGGGAGGCGCTTTTGGCGATCCAAGAGCGCTTGCAAGGTTTCGCCTTCCACAAAACGGGTGACGAGGTAGTTCACCTCATCAATGGAGCCATAGCGGATCAACTTGATGATGTTGGGGTGATCCAAATTTTCAATCGTTTCGGCTTCGCGCTCAAAACGACGCTGCTCATCGCGATCATCGGTGCGACGGATCACTTTGACGGCGACCGGCTCCCCAGCAAAAAAACTCTTATACACTTCGCTCATGCTGCCGCGCCCCAAAAAATCCATCAGCACAAAGACGCCGATCCGTTTCCCCGTTAGTTTGCCCGTTTGCAGAACCGGGGTGACGCGCGACAAATAAGCGTCCACAGGGTAGCGCAATCCGTAAACGCTGCGGTCAATCCGACGCTGCACCAAGCGCCGCATGGGGGTATAGAGGATGATCAAACTGAGGATGAAAATTCCCAAAACCGGATCGGCGAGATCGGGTTGCAAGAGGGCAAGCCCGATGATCAGCACGCCCATCGCCCCCATAGACGCGACGACATACCCCAAAGCGCGGTTGATGCGAAAGTCGATCTCCCACAGGCGATCTCGCAAAACAGCGGTCATCAAGGTTAAGACGGCGATGCTGAACGGCAAATAGGAGCAGAACAGCACCAAACCCATGCGGTAGAACATGCTGAGGATCGGTTGTTCGACCAACAAGGGGGTGAGCAAGGGATCGATGATCAAAACGAACGCCATGCTGACTAAGATCAATGCCACGCCCACCAACACCCATTTGATTTGTTGGCGTTGGGCAGGGCTGAGGCGGGTTCGGAAGCGAATGGTCTGTGCCCCAAAGCCAATCATGCCGGCAAGCAGCAAGGGTGCAATAACGGTGTGAAAGCCATTTGCCGCGCCGTTCGACAAGCGTAAAAAGCCATCGAACTGTACCAATGTGGTTAACGGGATCAGCCACCCTGACCAGCGGGGGAACAACTTGCCCGTTGGGAAGGTCAACAAAATAATGTTCGCCCCCGCCATCAAGAGCATGAACTGTAAGGCTTGAAAAGCGAACGGTAGCCCAGAACCAACTGCCAAATGGAGAGTGATATTGAGATGAGTAGTGCCAAAAAACACCAAAACCAGCCCGCATAAACGGGGCAACCACTCGTCTCTGCCTTTATGCGCGAGGATGACCGCCGCCGAAATTGCCAGCAACACATACCCCGCCTGCACCGCTGGAAACCAACTGGCATAGACCAATGGTGACCAGCCCAATTGGGTGAGCGGTGCCAAGAATAAATCGAGGGCAGTCCGATAGGAATAGATGAAAGCGAGTGGCAACCAAAGGATGAAGCTGGTAATGGCAGCGGCAAGGGTCATCGCCCATAACGCGCGCAAGGCGAATAAACCCGCATACGTCCAACGACGATGGGGGCGAACATGGTCCTGTGGTGGCGGTGGAGGCTTGACCGTAACGCCCATGAACTAATCTTTTCTATAAGCCATCATCATTTTCAGCGGTCGTTTCTATGTTATCAAGATTTGTAAAATGTAACAATAATTTTGCAATTTAGCAAGGTCGATTTTTTGAGCGAAGTGCATTTATTGATAATACAAGACGTGAGACGAGGACAAGGCAGCAGATTAGCGATCACTGGCGCGGATCGGTTATGATGAAACGACTGAAGCGCGATGATGGCAAGGAGTGAAAGTCTTGATAAACACACATTTTAAGCAATTAATTGACGGGCAATGGGTAGAGGCGTCGGACGGTGGCGCATGGGCGCTCATCAATCCAGCGACCGAAGCGGTGATCGGCGAGATTCCTTTTGGCGGGGCGGATGATGCCCAAGCGGCGATAGATGCCGCTGCCCGTGCGTTTCCGGCATGGGCAAAGTTGACACCTTATGAACGTGCGCCCATCTTCTGGCGGGCAGCGGCGTGGATTCGCGATCACCATGAAGACTTGTCGCAATTGACGAGCGAGGAATCGGGCAAGCCGTTGCGCGAATCACGGGGCGAGTGGAACACTGCTGCCAACTCGTTTGAATGGTTTGCCGAGGAAGCGAAGCGCGCCTATGGGCGCACTATCCCGTCGCGCAATGCCACCCGCCGCTTGCTCACGATTCATCAACCGTTGGGCGTGGTGGGGTCGATCACGGCGTGGAATTTCCCCGTCTACAATGTTGTGCGGGCGTGGTCGGCGGCATTGGCGGCGGGCTGCACCGTTGTTGGGCGACCGTCGGAATACACCCCGCGCTCGGCGATCCTGCTCGGTCAAGCACTGGTCGAAGCGGGCATCCCGTCGGGGGTGATCAATGTCATCAATGGCGATCCCTCGTCGATGGCGGAAGTTATGCTGCGCGATGTGCGGTGCCGCAAAATTGCGTTTACGGGCAGCACCCGCGTTGGCAAATTGCTGATGGAAGGGGCGGCGCAAACGGTCACGCGCTTGTCGTTGGAACTAGGCGGCAATGCCCCGGTCATCATCTTGCCTGATGTCGATGTGGCGGCGATTGCCCAAAGCGCGGTCACGGCGAAATATCGCAATGCCGGACAGGTGTGCATCGCCCCGCAGCGGTTTTTCGTCCACAGCGCTATCGCCGAAGAATTTATCGACCGCACCGCCACGCTCAGCGCCCGGCTTAAATTGGGGAACGGACGCGACGAGACCACCGACGTCGGCGCGATGATCAACGCTCAACAGCGGGATCGCCTCGCCAAATTAATCGCCGGTTCGGTCGAGTTGGGTGCCCAAGTGGTGGCGGGCGGCGCGCGCCCGTTGGATATCGAGCGCGGTTATTTCTTCCAACCGACCGTGATCGCTGAGGTCACGCCCGATATGCCCGTCTATCGCGATGAGCTATTCGGTCCCGTCATGCCGATCCTGCCGTTTGAAGATGTCGATCAGGCGTTGGCGTTGGCGAATGCCACTGAATACGGTCTCGCCGCCTATGTCCATACCCGCGACCTCAAGACCGCCATCCACGTCTATGAAGGCTTGGAATTTGGCATGGTGGGCGTCAACGAGTGGATGCCCACTACGCCCGAAGCGCCTTTTGGCGGCTTCAAAGGCAGCGGCATGGGGCAGGAATATGGCTCCGAAGGGCTATACGAATATATGGAAACCAAAGCAGTGTATATTGGCGGGTTGTGAGGACGAAAGCCATGAAGATTATTGAAGTGACGCTGCGCATCACCGGGGTGATGCTGGTTTTTCTGCTGGTCGGGGGTACCCCGTTGCGCGCCCAAGACACCGCCGACGCGCCGACCGTGACGGCGCTGGCGACCGTGCCCATCCCTGTGCGGGATCGGGCTGATTTGGCGCGCCGCTTGTTGGGGCTGACCGCTATCCCCGTGCCGCCGGATGCCCCGCCCGTCTATCAAGTCGGGGATCGTGCCGACTTTACGATCACGGACACCACCAATCGGGGGCGTATGACGATTCCGGCGACGCTGCGCGCGGTCGGTACGCATAGCGCGTTGTGGGTGCAAGATGGGCAACAAGTCGATGAGCGCTTGCTGGAGCAACTCGTCGCCGCTTTCGACGCGCGCGTTTATCCGAACGTGCGCGCCTTGTGG
Source organism: Aggregatilineales bacterium (assembly GCA_038248285.1). Lineage (GTDB taxonomy): Bacteria > Chloroflexota > Anaerolineae > Aggregatilineales > Phototrophicaceae > Flexifilum. The sequence continues at coordinate 1,660 of JBBRTY010000293.1, read as the reverse complement.
GGCAGCGAGGCGATCCCCGGCGTGGATGGGGACCCGCGCGTCCATGGGTTGTTCGCACGCGGCTTGGGCACCACCACCGCCGCGTACTTCGCCAGCGATCACACCTACCCGCGTGAGGTGTACGCCGACAGCAATGTCCGCGAGATGTTTTTCTTCAACCTCGATACCATCGGCGGCGCTTCGTTGGAGACATTGGAAAGCATTGTAGCGCACGAATTTCAACATATGATCCGCCACAATTTGCAAATCAACGAGGGCACATGGTTGAACGAGGGCTTCAGCGTCTTCACGGAATACCTGCTGTATGGGAATATCGACTCGTCGTTGTTCGCTTATCTGTCGCAACCGGGGACGCAACTCACCGATTGGAATGCTGACCCCAATTTGCGGGGGGCGAATTATGGCGGCGCGCTCTTGTTCATGATCTACCTGTATGATCGTTTCGGCGTTGAGGTCATGCACGCCTTGAGTGCCGACCCTGCCCCGCGCGCTTGGCAAAGCGTCGATAACGTGATCCGAGAACAGACCGATGCGCCGAGCGCCGATGCCGTTTTCGCCGATTTTGTGGTGGCGAATTTGCTGTTTGATGCCACGCTGGCGGACGGGCAATATGGCTATGCTGATCTGCCGTTCTTGATGACCCCGCCGCCCGTCGTGACTTTGACGCAGTACCCGACTGACCATAAAGGACAGAGCGCGCCTTATGCGGCAGACTATCTGGCGTTGATGAATCTTGACGGGCGGGACGCGCTCACGATTCGGGTGGATGCGCCCCCGGTACTACCTTTGTGGGCGGGGGACAGCGCCGGATATGCGATGTATAGCAATCGGGGCGACCAAAGTGACACGACGTTGACGCGCACCTTCGATTTGAGCGGCGTCGAGTCAGCGGCGTTGGATTTTCGGCTATGGTATGACCTAGAAGAAGATTGGGATTATGGCTATGTGATGGCGAGTCGGGATGGCGTCACATGGGAAGTCTTGCCCGGCACGCATGGCAGCGCACTCGACCCCAATGCCGTTGGCTATGGATGGCATTATAACGGCGTCAGCGGCACGGTCGGCACACGCGGCAATTGGGTGGACGAGCGCGTCTCGCTGGATGATTATGTGGGCGGGACGGTACATCTTCGTTTCGAGGTGATCACCGATGATGCAGTGACGCGCCCGGGCATGGTGATCGACGATGTGCGGATTGACGCGCTCGGCTATCGCGAAGATTTTGAGGCGGGAGCAGGGGATTGGATCAGCGCGGGCTGGCTGCGCACCGATAACCGTGTGCCCGTGACGATGATGGTGCAAGCCGTGATCGTCACCGACAGTGGTGAGACGGTGGTCACACAACACGCCTCCATTGGCGGCGACACATGGACGCTCCACCTGCCGGAGGGCGCGCGCATGGGATGGCTAGTCATGTCGCCGCTGGCACCCGTCACCACCGAGGTGCTGGAGTATCGAGTAGGGATTGGGGACTAGGGGTTAGGGCACCGAGTCGCTGAATAATTCAAAACGTAACTATACAGCTACCCCTCATCCCCCGACCCCTTCTCCCAGCCGCTTCGCTTTTGGAGAAGGGGAGAAACGCGGTAGAAAGTCCCTCGCCCCGCCGCTTCGCTTATGGAGAGGGATTGCCGCTTCGCTTTGGGTGAGGGGTGTGTAG
>JBBRTY010000292.1:0-5465 GCA_038248285.1 Aggregatilineales bacterium | reverse complement strand
AGAGTGATAGCCCGCACAAACCATACTGCCGCACCTTGAGACGACGCAATTGGCTATTGTAGCAGAAACTCGAGTGCCGGGTACTGGGTAATCGGGTAGCGGGGGAGGCTTAAATAAGCGTCAGAAAGCGGTTCGCCCCGCAACAAACGCATAGTTTGATCCAGCAACGGTCCCTCGCCATCATTGAGCGTATACGGGACTTCGACCGCTGCCCGTCCATGTTCATAGAATAGGATCATCGCCTTGCCCTGTACAACCAACAGTCCGCAAAACGCGTCAACCACCAGCACCCACCCGATCACGCGCCAAGGCTTCAAATGGTGTGACCGGCGCTTAGGGGCGGGTATGATAGGATCAGTCAAGTCCAAAAAAAGTATCCTATAGGGGTGTGACTGCGCCGAGTGATGAGATCGCGCAGTAAAAGAAAAAACCAGCATAGCGCATCGCAGGTCTCTACACAATATGGTTAGGAACAACCAGCATGGGTGACAGCCTTTCGTTACAAGACGCCATAACGTACCGTGAACAGTTACGCGCCGTAGGAAAAATCGTCGTCGTCACCAATGGGCACTTTGACTTGCTGCATGTCGGGCACCTTGACTATCTCGAAAAAGCGCGGGCACTCGGTGACGCCTTGTTCGTGGGGGTCAATGGTGATAGCGGCACCACCACGCTCAAAGGGCGTGGGCGTCCGCTCCTGCCCGCAACAGAACGGGCGCGCCTGTTGGCGGCGCTTGTCCCCGTGACAGCGACGATCATCTTTGAGGAACTGACTGCCGAATCATTATTGCGCGCCCTCCAGCCCGATATTTATGTCAAAGGCGGGGATTATCATGACAAACCCTTGCCGGAGCGTCCGTTGGTCGAGGCAATGGGCGGGCGTATCATCCTGATCGACACCGTGCCAGAACGCAGCACCAGCGCCTTAATCGCGAAGATCAAGGCGCTGGGGGATTAAACTGAGCCTAGCAGACGCACAGGTGCGCGTCCTATACCCTATGCACGCTACTCAAGTTCCCGGTTGCCACCATTCGCCCGGATAATCGGCTTCCACCGTATTGGTGAGTTGGCTTAACGCTTGGGTATTTTGCTCATAAACATAAATGTCGATCTTGCCATTCCGATTGCTGGAGAATGCCAAATAGCGTCCATCGGGACTCAACACTGGGAAGGTGTCGTCCGAGGGATCGCGATAAATCGGCAATGCTGACCCAGCACCGTCGGCGCTACGGATGAAAATATCATGATTATCGGGTGCATTGGCAGACGCTGCGGCATATACCACTTGACGGCTATCGCGCGTCCACCGCGGATGGGTTTCTATCGTAGCACTCAAATCATTGGTGACGAGGAATTTGCCGCCGCTGGAAACATCAATATTCACCAAGTCCACCGAGGGGTTGGCAGAATTCAGATCACTACGTACCGCGACAATACGACTACCATCGGGGGAGAACGCTGGAAAAGTATAATCAACATCGTCATCTGTCAATTGCTTCACACGACTCACGCCGGGGGGAACTTCCCCCAAAGTGACGACAAAAACCTGATTACTATTGCGATTCAACGTTTTGGCGACAAAGGTGACAGATTGCCCAAACGGTCCGAAATCCGGCATTTGCGGCTCGACAATGGTAATGGATTCACCTATGTATAATTCCGCGATATTGACCACTTCGGTGCCATTTAGGTTCGAAGCTTCAATAACTCTGGAAAACAGCAAAGGATCATAGCGTTCGTATAGCACGCGGTCGCCGTTGTCGGCAATGCTAATATAGTTTCCCAACGCCGACCCGATCTGGGTGTATTGGTTGCCAAAATCAAGATTGTAATATCCCAGTCGCAAATAGCCCGTACTCAGTTCATCACGCCCGCTCCAGACCACCAAACGCCCGCTCAACCCCAATGGCGCGGGGAGCGCCGCAAGGGTTGCTTCTATCGTCGGGCTAGGGGTATACGTCCATGTCGGCGGCAAGGTCGCAATAATCGGCGTCGTGGTGATCTCGATGGTCGGGGTAATCATGGCGGTTTGGGTCGCGCCAATATCCAACGCAGCTTGCGTCTCAACCGCTTGCTGTGTTTCGATGGCGCTCCGTTCCGCCGTTTGGGCAGCCGCAACCGCCGTCGCCGCCGAATTCTCGGCAGCAATACGGTTATTGTTACCCACAATCACGACCAACCCAATGACCAAAATCAAAGCAACTGCCACAGATCCCGCGCCGATGATCAAGCGGAGTTGCTTTTGCGAAACTCCAGCAACTACCTCGTCCGATTCAGTATCATTTTGCTGTTTCTTGGCTTTCGGCTTTGAATCAAGCGCCGCCAGCGCCCGTTGTGCCCGCTCATTGTTTGGGTTGATGTGCAGCACATTGCTTAAGCAAATACGCCGCTCTTCATCGGTTTCAACCACCGACGCCAACCAAAACCAGCCTTTTTCGTTGTTTTCGTCTAGCTCTGTGACTTGTTCAAAAAAACGTTGCGCTTCAGCTTTACGCCCCTCGCGCGCAGCTTCAATGCCCTGCCGCAGAAGTTCTGGAATGTCTTTTTTAGTCGCCACTACTCACCCTCAGCGTGATTCAGCTATGAAAGTTAAAGATTGGTTGATACGCTCGGTTGGTCTTAACGGCTCAATTCTGCCGCTCAAATCAATCGCAAACCACGAAAACTCAACCGACTCGCGATTGGACGCAAAAACAATCCATCGTCCATCCGGCGACCATTGCGGGGATTGATCCTCAGCATCATTATCATCAACCGTCAACAAATAGGATCCTGAACCATTGGCATCCATCACAAAAAGATCGGAATCGCTTTCACGGTCACCAATATAAGCGATTCGGGTACCGTCGGGCGAATAGACAGGTTCGTAACTGTTGCCAGATTCATCCGTCAAGCGCGTGATCTCTGTCCCATCCGCTTTCATCCGATAAATTTCGGTGAAACCCGGCGACTCAAAGTCGGACGCGAAAACAATAGTTTCGCCATCCGGTGAGTACGAGGCATCAAAATCACGATTATTGTTATCTGTCAACGCCGTCGAGAAGCCACCTTCTACGCTGTATCGATAGATGTCTTCATCCCCATCTTGATCGGTGACGATAATAATCGACTCCCCATCAGGCGACCACGACGGGCGCATCAACCGAATGCCGGCAAAGGTTGTCACGGGGAGGGCATTGCTTAGATCATCCAATGTCCCAATATAGAGTTGGGGCAAAATTCTCCGCGAGCCATCCGGCGCTGCATCTTCGTACACCGCCGTCCCCCGCACAAACGCCACGCTATTGCCGTCGGGTGCCAGCGCAATATCACTAAAACCACCCAAAGCCCCAGAAGCTAATTTCCGTTCGCCCGTGCCATCGGCATTGCTTCTATACAAGCTAGGGGCGTCTACATCGGGTTCAAAGCTAGTATAGAGGATATTGAAGGCCTGCAACGGGATTGGGGTTGTCGACGGAAAGAGAGTCGGGGTAGTGGTGGAGGTGAACGTCCACGTAAAAGTAGGGGGAAGTTGTGTCACCTTGCTGGGGTCGAACGTAGCGATAATGCCCGGCAACAAAGTGGCAGTCGGTGAGCGGTTGTCATCAGTTGCGGTCACACTTGGCGACGCCATCAAAACGGCAAAAGTGAGTTCCACATTAGAGGGTGTCGGGCTAGTTGGGGTATTGCGCGCTGGATTGAGGGCAACGACGCTCACCAACACAACAACGATCAATGCCACTAGACCGGCAAGCAACGTGTAGGGGCTTAGTTGCCCGCGACGCCCACCGCCGCTATCACGCTCTCCCCCGCCTCCCAATGAATTTCTTGAGGAAGAAGCGGAAGAAGCGGCGGCAGAAGATGAGGCGCTGCCCGGCAACGGTGCCCATTCGTTCCCTCCTAAACGGCGCAACGCTTCCCGCGCGCGCTCATTGTTGGGGTTGACCTGAAGCACCCGTTGTAAGAATGATCGGCGTTCTTCAATAGAATCGACAACCGACGCCATCCACATCAGCGCTAGTTCATTGTCTTTCTCAAAAGCAAGCACTTGCTGAAGCAAACGTCTTGCCGTCAGCTTGTCGCCACGTTTCGCTGCGTCTATTCCTTCACGCAACCTTGCTTGGTTATTCGATCCTTGAGTCAACGGATTTTCTCCAATTCGAAATCGGGGAGTCGTCTTACCGCCCCACAACGATCACCAAGACGACAGCACCCAAAATGACCAAGACAGCAGCCAATACGCCAAATACCAATAAAACGCGATTTTCACGAGAGTTGCGACGATATTTTAACCGCGCCAAATTTTGGCGGGCGGTTTCATTATTCGGATTGACAGTCAATACACGCTGCAACCAAACGCGGCGTTCTGATTTGGTTTCTGCCAATTTCGCCATCCACATCATCGCGCGTTCATTCGATTTATCTTCGCTCAATATGCGCCTAAACATCAACCGGGCAGCATTACGATTCCCTTGTTTGGCAGAGCCAATCGCTAATTGAAGAAGCTGTTCTCGGTTGGGCGAGTTTCCACGCTCATCTGTGAAATCAGTCATTCATCCATCCCCACTTCACCATCAAGAATAGCCTCACCATTCTATTATATCCTGTCGTTCAAACATGCGCGCGTCCTTTGGTACTAACGACATACCGCCCCGAGACTACGAAGGCTCGATATTGGCATAAAAATGGAAAGCTGCCCTGACATCAACGGACAAACAGGGCGAGGAAAAGGAAACCACCAACGCAAAAATGACCACCCCAACCGTGTTGACCGCCGGGGTGATCCTTCGTTGTCTGCTGCTTTTAGGGAATGCTCTTTGTCGTTTGACTTCTAACATGGGTCATTCGGGCGACCATCATAAAAACGCGCTTATGGTGCCCAAATTGTAGCAGAGAATTACAAACCGTGCCCAGAAAATGACGCAGAACTCACATTTTTGTTCAAGAAACTGTGATAGTTGTTTTCGCTTTTCCATGCCACAAAGTTATGGAGCTTGGCAAGGGTAGTGAGTCGGCGTCCGGCTTCGAGCACCATATTGTCTTGGGTTAAAAGCGCATGTTCCGGTTCATACCAAATGCCCATACGGAACCAGTCATGTTCGGCGGCAAAAGTGCTGAACCATTCTTCGAGAAAATGCCCCCGCAATAGTTGGCGCGCGGTGAGATGCTCTTCATACAAATCCACACCCGACCAAAAGCCGATTTTGTAGCCGTCGCCCATCTCTTGCAACAACGCCCGCAAGATATCCCGTTGACGCTGAAGTTGCATTTTTCCAATAAAGTTTCTTTGATCCCACCACGCATATGGGGACATGATCATTTCAATCGCAAAATGAGACGGAGTGAGCCGCATTTCAATAATGGGGTGTCGGTACGCCTGTGCCAGAGCGCTCTTGTTGGTGCCCCGTCCCATCATTCGTTCGACCACAGTAGCCTGTTGTTGGGAGCGCATAAAAGCGACCGCTAAGCCGTCAATCTGAGTATTT
>JBBRTY010000291.1:0-5477 GCA_038248285.1 Aggregatilineales bacterium | reverse complement strand
TGATGCGCTTGACCGTCTGCGTGATACCGCCACCTCCCATCAGCGCGCCTTCTTGATCGAAGTCATGGGGCGCAACTGCGGCTATCTCGCGTTGATGGGGGCAATCCTCGGTGGTGCCGAAATCGTGATCACGCCCGAAAAATACGTCTCGATGGAGGATGTCGCCGGGGCGTTGGAAGATGCCTATGTGCGTGGCAAAAATCACGCCATCGCCGTGATGGCAGAGGGCGCGCCCTACAAAGCGACTGAACTCGCCGACTTCTTGAATAGCAAGAATGTCGGTTTCGAGATTCGGTTGACGATCTTGGGGCATATCCAACGCGGCGGCAGTCCGACGGCATATGACCGCCTGTTGGCGACCCGCATGGGTGTCAAATCGGTGCGCGTCATCAAAGAGGGCGAGTCCGGCATGATGGTGGCGCAGGTCGGACGGGAGATGAAAACCATCCCCATGACGGAAGCGATCAGCCAAATCCGCCCGATTAACGACAGCTATTTTGAAATGGCACGCTTTTTATCGCGCTAATCCGTTTCTGTCCGTAAGTAGAGGCGCAAAGCATTGTGCCCCTACTTACGGATCACCCTTTTTTTCACTCCGCTAATACGCAGGTCACGGGCTGGCTTGAAACGGCAATTGATTCAACCTTCCCGTCACTTGGAACGCCGCCTCGTTGACACTACTCGTGATCGTGACATCAAACGCCGCTGTGAACGCCGTGTTGTTTTGCAGAATCCGCAAATCCCCTTGCACCGCATAGGTGGCAATATCCGCCAAGGTGATCACCGTGCTTTCGACCCCGCTCAAGGTCGCGACCACGCCAAACTGTCCGGCTGGAGCGTTGCCTTTAATCAATGATTGTGCCCCGCTCGCGCTGGCGGGCAGGCTCATGGTGAGCGTCAATACCCCTTGATCGGCGACATTCGCAGTGGCGGCAACCTCCAGAATGAGGGTGAGCTGGCGCGCCGTGCCGCCCTGTGCCGACGGTGCAAACCGGGCGCGCGGCGGCGTGTTTGCTTGCGCCGCCAAGACGCCATTCACGGCGATCTCCACCGCGCCCACCGCCAGATCATCAAAGCCAATGGGGGCATCAGCCACGATCACCGTCCCTAACGGCAGTTCCGGCGCTTCGGTCGGTGTGGGGGACGGCGTGACCGAGATCTCGGTGACATCCGCTTGGGGGAGCGCTGTTTCCGCACTATTCACGGTCGGCGGCACCGTTGTGGGACTTGCTGGGCTGCACGCCGCCATCAGCACTAGCAAAAGTAATACGAGACCTATTCTCATGGTTTTCCCTAAGTCGTTGCAAAGTCATTTACCAACCAGTGTTGCGCTGTGCGTGTGATCACTGATAGGGCATCATGGCTCCCCTGATCAAGACCTTTCTCGAAATCACCTTCAATTTGTGCCATTTGATTGGTGATATGAGCAAAGCAGACCACAGACCGCCCTGTCACCTGTGCAAAAGCATAGAGGGCTGCTGCTTCCATCTCGACGCCTAGAATGCCCTCGGATTTTGCGTATTCGATAGCTGCCTCGGTTTCGCGGAACGGAGCATCGGTTGTCCATGTTGCGCCAAACAATACCCGAATCGAACCCTCTTCAAAAACGCCCTCTAAACAATTGAGGAGTGCCGGATTGATATCACTATACAAAGCAGGCGGCAAATAATGATAGCTGGTGCCTTCATCTCGTAGCGCTTGCTTGATCAACACAAAATAAGGAGGCTTTCCCATCGGCACAATCTGACCCGCAGAGGTCACGCTGATCAGTAAATTGCAACCAGAGACAAACAATTCCTCTGCAACCAGCACCGCAAATGATGCGCCAACGACATGTGGAATAATGCCAAACGGGATTCCTTGATGGTCGAACGCATAAAGCTTAGTATGATAACACGCCCAATAAGGATGAAGCACTGCTTGCCCTGTATGAATCAGATATTCCGTAAGATCACCATCGGGGTCAAGAATACAGATACGCGGTATGTTGCCTTCGGGGATGGCTTTTTGGCGATGTGCTTCGCGCAACATGTTTTCTACCGTGAAAACAGACTCTCTGCCGTATTCTTTATGGCTCAGAATGGGGGACTGTATGGGATCAAGCATCTTCTTTGCCTAGTGCAGCTACGGCATTGCTCGCTTTTCGGCACCAGCAATAGACAAATCGCTGTTCAGCTCCCTTTGGCGTTTTATGGATTTCATTCGTAGTATCGATCAAAACAAACTGACTGCCAAACATATTGTGAAGAGATACCGAATCGTAGCGCGCGGTGGTCAATCCGCTACATTTTTCTGGACCATCCAGCGCGAACGTCGCAATGAGGACATGTCCATTGGGTTTAACGGCATGAAGCACTTGCTCGATATAGCGTTTTTGCTGGAGCGGATCGATTAAGAAATGAAATACTGCCCGATCATGCCAGACATCGTAACGATTCTGTTCTAACGGTATCGTGGTGATGTCACCTACCACATACGTGAGACGGGCAAGTGTCTCGCCAACACGAGAGCGAGCAACTTCAAGCGCTTCTTCGGAAATATCAAGAAGCGTAATATCGTTATATCCTCTCGCGACGAGATGATCTACCAATGTTGATGCCCCAGCCCCAACATCAATGATTGCGGCATTGGGTTCAATGCCTGTATCGTGAATATAGTCGAGCGATACATCAGGATGTTCCTGATACCAACTGACATCATCTGCTGCTTTTGTTTGATAAACTTGTGTCCAATGTGCTTTGGAATCCATTGGCTTGCGCACTCCTTCTTTGTGAAAACATGACATCTGCGACTTGGATAAAATTTCATGGACACCGATTACTTTCACTCAAACGTCAGCGGACGCCCGCTCAAACGCCAACGGGCGCATCCCGTTCAGCGTCACCAACAGCGACATGCCCACATCCGCCAAAATCGCGACCCATAGCGAGGTGACCCCCATGAATGCCAGCACCAAGAAGATCGCTTTCATGCCAAAACTGAGCGCCACATTCTGCCCGATCAACTGTCGGGCGAAGCGCGCCAGCCGCACCGCATAAGGCAATTGTCGCAGGTCATCACTCATCAAAGCAATGTCCGCGGTTTCGAGCGCTTGCGGGCTGCCCGCCCCGCCCATCGCAATCCCAACAGTGGCAGTCGCCAAAGACGGCGTATCATTCACGCCATCGCCCACCATCGCCACACTGCCATAACGCGCCAACAGTTCTTGGATCGCCTCCACCTTATGCTGGGGCAGCAATCCTGAGCGCACATCCGTGACCCCCACCTGCGCGCCAATCGACTGCGCCACCGTGCCGTTATCGCCCGTTAGCATGATCGTGGGCAGTCCGAGCGCGTTTAGGGCGCTGATGACCGTCCGGCTACTGGCGCGCACGGTGTCCGCCAACGCAATATAACCGCGCACTTGTGCGCCTTCGGCGACCATCATAGTCGTGTGCCCCGTCGCCTCGACATCGTTGATTAAACCACACACTGCGACCGAATGCGGAAACGACTCGTCAAACAAGCGGTGACTGCCCACCGTGATCAGCTTGTCATTGACCTGCCCGCGCACCCCGCGCCCCACCAACACTTCGACCGACTCGGCGGGGGCATAGGCGACCCCGCCTTGATGCGCAGCAGCATCGACAACCGCCCGCGCCAACGGGTGCGTTGTGCGCCGTTCCACCGCCGACGCCAACGCCAAAATATCATCGCAAGTGGCGCACGGGTCGCCCGTTGCACAATCCAACGACCGCCAACGGGTGACGGCAGGTTTGCCCTCGGTGAGCGTCCCCGTTTTGTCGAAGGCGAACGCCTTCACGGTGCCAAGCGCCTCCAAAAACGCCCCACCCTTGATCAACACCCCCCGCCGTGCTGCCGCTGTAATCGCGCTGATGACCGTCACCGGCGTGCTGATGACGAGGGCGCACGGACAGGCGATCACCAACATCGACAACGCGCGATACAGCCATCCGTGTTCCAACGCCGTATCATAGAAGGGTACATTAAACAGCAACGGCGGCAAGATGGCGACCAGCGCTGCGATCACCACGACCGCCGGGGTGTAATAATGGGCAAAACGGTCGATCATGCGCTGGCTAGGGGCACGGACGCTTTGCGCTTCTTCCACCAACTTGATGATCCGGCTGATGGTGTTGTCCGCAGCGAGATGCGTCACGCGCAGCAGCAATGCCCCTTCGCCGTTGATCGTCCCCGCAAACACATCATCATTGAGGGCTTTGGGGACGGGCACGCTCTCCCCCGTGATCGGCGCTTGATTGACGCTGCTCACGCCGTTGAGAATCACCCCATCCATAGGGATGTTGTCCCCCGGTTTGACGATCAAGGTATCGCCGATTTCCAACACGTTCACATGGACAGTCTGCTCGACACCCTCCCGCACGCGCACCGCTTGGCTCGGTTTGAGCGCCATCAAACCCCGAATACTATCCCGCGCGCGGTCGGCGGTGTAGCCTTCCAGCGCTTCGCCAATAGCAAACAGGAAGATCACCGTCGCGCCTTCGAGATACTCACCGATCCAAATCGCGCCGATAGCGGCGATACTCATCAACAAATTGATGTTAAATTCGCGATTGATCCGTAAGGTATTGATGCCACTGCGCGCAATCGGCAGCAGCGTGATCGTCATGCCTAGCACATAGGCAAGTGCGATCAGCGTTTCCGGCAAGGGGATCAGGAGGGACATGATCCACGTCACCAAAACGACCGCCCCGCCGATGAGCGCGAACTGCGTTTCCCGCCGTTTGAGCAGATAATCCCAAAAGCCGATCACGCCCCCGCGCATGGGGGATGGGGCTTCTGCGGCGCTCTCGGTCTCAGCGTGAACCGATTTGCCCAAAGCCGCCACGCGCGTTTGCAGCACTTCAAACGGCACATCGCCCACCAAGCGCATCTTACTGGTGGCGAAATTGACTTCGACGGTCTTCACGCCTTCTAGCCGTGCCACGCCAGTTTCCACCTCACGGGCACAGCCAGCACAATCCATGCCTTTGACGATATAGGTTGTTGTGGTCATCAGGTAATTCCTTAAGGCGGCAAGGGTTTCATTGCGACTTTGTATCAACTACGTAAATCCTTATTTACACATATACTATAGGAAATATTCGCAATGCTGTCAACCCCACCCCTGTTCGCTTGGCAAAAGTCCCCGCGAAATATTATCCGCCCATCCGACCCCACGCCTTGACTTTATTTTTCATTTTAATATAAAAAATACAATAACTACTACGCCAAGGTCAAATTAAAAATCTGTCCCATTCTTTGCCTAGCATAGTTTGCAAAAACGCGATCTTTTGTGAAAATGACCAACAACGGGGATATTTTGGGTTTCGTATTGACCTAATGATGTATTAAATTTTTTTTTAGGTAGATAAAGAGACTATGTTAAAAAATACTATTTTGGTGACTAATTAGGTGTAGAAACAGAATAAAATAAACAGAGAGGCATGAAGACGTGAAGAAAAACAGGAAAATAC
>JBBRTY010000290.1:0-5492 GCA_038248285.1 Aggregatilineales bacterium | reverse complement strand
GCATGATATATCATGCCCCTACATACCCATCCTGACCCGTTATCATCCGTCTGACAGGTTTCATGCGTAAGCCCTAGGGGGGGGATATCACTCTTCTCTTGCGCTATCCCCCCCACATGCGCTACCTTGAGCCGTTTGTCTTTCTGCACCTAAGGAACTTTTGGATGTCGTCTATTCTTGAACAGGAAATTTACGAACAACCCGACGTGATCGCCCACTTGATCGCCGTGCAAAGCGAGACCGCACGCCAGATTGCCGCCGCGATCCGCGACTTTAACCCCGCCTTCGTGTGGATCGCCGCGCGCGGCACGTCCGACAATGCCGCCCGCTATGCCCAATACTTATTTGCCGTTCATGCCCGGCTCGCCGTCGGGCTGGCGACGCCCTCGGTGCATACCCTCTATGAAGCCGCCCCGGATATGAGCCGCGCGCTGGTGATTGGCGTGTCCCAATCGGGGCAGTCGCAAGATGTGCGTCAAGTCATCACCGACGCGCGCGCGCAAGGTGCCTTGACCGTTACCATCACCAACGACAGCGAGTCGCCGTTGGCGCAGGGGGCGGCGTTTCATCTGGCATTGAACGCGGGTGCTGAAAAAAGCGTCGCCGCGACCAAGAGCTATACCACCGAACTGACCGCTTTTGCCCTCATCGCCGCCGCCCTAACCGATAAAACCGAATTGTGGGACGGGTTGTCGAAGCTACCCGCGTGGGCACGGACGACGTTGGACGCTGCCCAAGAGACCGAGTTGTGGGCACAGCGTTATCGCTACATGGAGCGCTACGCCGTGATCGGGCGGGGCTACAACTACTGCACCGCTTTTGAGATCAGCCTAAAAGTAAAAGAATTGTCGTATATCGCCGGGGAAGGCTATAGCGAAGCTGATTTTCGGCATGGGCCCATCGCCATGATCAATTCCGGTTTCCCGGTGATCGTCGTCGCGCCGTCGGGCGCAACGCTGGGACAACAGCGCGATCTGCTGGTTAAACTGAACGAAAAAGGCGCAGAATGCCTCGCCATCAGCGATGATTCTAGCTTAGCCGCGTTGACGCATCACCTCATGCCGCTGCCTGTCGGGATGCCCGAATGGATCAGCCCGATCACCGCCGTCATGCCGGGGCAAGTCTTCGCGATGTCGCTGGCGAAGTTGCGCGGCAATCCGGTCGATCAACCACGCGGGCTGACGAAGGTCACCAATACGGTTTAAGCAACGAAGTGGGCAGCGCGACGTGGGTCGGGGTCAGATCGCCCGACCCCACGCTGCATCAGGGTTTGGTGGCGGGATGGATGGGTCGCGCTTGCTCAATGATCTTGGCACGATAGGGGAGCAGGGACTCCCGAAAACGATCTTGGGCGGTGGCATATTCTTCTTTGACTTGCAGCACCAGCGCGACACAGCCCGCTTCAAGATCAAGCCGTAGCTCGTCGATATCCTCATGCTGATAGCCCGATTCCAATAGGTTGACGGCAAAGCGTCCGGTGGCGTTGCCCACCAAGCCGCCGACAATTGCCCCTGCACCCAGCGCGATCAACGCGCCGATGCCCGGCAACGCCAGCGCTCCAAACTGGACGAGTCCGAGCAGCGTGATGGCTGCGCCCAAAGTCCCCCCCGTGATGCCCGCTTCATCGGGACCGAGGGAGTCATCCACAACGGTGACTTCGCCATCCCTGGCTCTGGCGACGATGGCAGCCCGTTCGACTTCAAAATCTTTCCGTGCGCGCAATTCATCCAGCGCCCGCATCAACATCTTCCGACTAGGAAAGACTGCCACTAAAAAATCACGTTCTTGGGTCATAGGGCATACCCTCACAGCAGCTTAAGGTTCGAAAAGGATGGGTGAGTGTTCAATCATACCGCTAGGGACGGAAGCAGAGAGTGTACTTTCGTCCCGTCAACGGTATTAGGATTTAACGCTAGGATTTAACGCTATGAAGGAAGTCCGCCTGATAGGGTTTGAGTTCTTCGTGGAGGCGGGCAATGGCGATCTCGTCGCCGTCAAATTCGATCACCAGTGCAGCCCCGCCCGCATTGAGTCGTTGTGCCAAGTCATGGATCTGGGCGTTATCAAAACCCATATCGAACAGACGTGCCGCCACGCTGCCCGTTGCCCCGCCTACCACCCCGCCGATGAACGCCCCCGCGCCAATCGCGATCAGCGCGCCGACACCGGGCAGCAAAAAGGCACCCAAGCCGGCAATCCCGATCCCGCCGAGCAAGGCACCGAGTGTGCCGCCAGCGATGGCACCTTCGTTCGGGTTAATGTCATTTTCTAAAACCAACGCTTCGCCGTCTACGGCTTTGGCGATCACCGCCGAATGTTTGATGACGATGTGGTCGATTTTTTTGAGGTGATCGACGGCATCGAGTACCAATTCACGTTCTGGGAAGGTGAGTACTACAATTTCCGACATCGCACGCTGCTCCTTATGGTTGAGCGAATGATCTTTAGTATAACGTAACTGCTCAGCCCTCACCCAAAGCGAAGCGGCAATCCCTCTCCATAAGCGAAGCGGCGGGGAGAGGGACTTTCTACCGCTTTTCTCCCCCTCTCCTGTTTGTGGGCTGAGGGGGTGCCGAGCGCGCTCGGACGGGGTGAGGGGTACCTGAGTAATTACAGTATAACCCACTATCGCGCGTGATTCATACAGGTATTGCGCGCACAGGCTATCGTTTGAATCGCGTCACATCAAAAATCCCTCATGGTTGCAACCCGCAAAAGCGGGGTAAGATAGATATACATTGTTGGTCGCTGCCCACTTGAACCCCGTTAAGGAATTTTTATGAGTACATGGCTCATTGTCGAAGACGAAAATGACTTGCGCGAAATGCTCTTATTGATGGTTCACGCGCTCGGTTTCGACGGTCTGGCATTTGGCGATGGCGAAGATGCTGTGCGCTGGATTAGCGCTATGGACGCCAGTGACGACGCCCCAACGATGATGCCCCAGATCGCGCTCTTGGATATCCGCTTACCGGGTGCGGCACAAGGCACCCAAGTCAGCGCGCGGTTGCGGCGCAGCAACCATTTTCATAACATCCCCATAGTGTTGATGACGGCATTTCGTTTGAATGCCGAGCAAGAACGCGATATCCTAAGCACGTCGGGCGCAAACCGCATCCTCTATAAGCCCCTGCCCAACCCCAAAGAATTACGCCGAATTTTTGAAGAATTGACCGCCAGCGCCGGATAGATACGCCTGTGGATGTCGCCCACTACGGTATAATGGGTGGGTATTGTCGAGTCCTCTTGCGCCATCCTCTTACGCCAGCGGATATCGGCATTGTCGGAATGCCCCACCAGCAGCAGCATCGGGAGTCGTCCACCTATGACCCGCATTTTCATTTCCTACCGACGGCAAGATAGTGAAGGTTATGTCGGTCGTTTGTACGATCACCTGCTCAAGCATTTTCGCCCCGAAGACATGTTTATGGATGTCGCCAGCATCGAACCGGGGGTCGATTTTGTCGAGGCGCTCGAAAAAGGGATCGCGGCGTGCGATATCTGCATCGTCGTGATGGGTCCCCAGTGGGCGACGATCACCGATGCGAGTGGGGCACGCCGCTTGGAACAGTGGAACGATTTTGTGCGCATTGAGGTCGCTAGCGCGCTCCGCCTCAACAAGCGCGTGATCCCGACGCTGGTCGGGGGCGCGAAAATGCCGCCTTCGTCGGACTTGCCAGATGATCTGGCTTTGTTGGCACGGCGCAATGCCCTTGAACTAAGCCACAATCGTTTTGCGGCGGATGTCGAAGACTTGGTAAATGTCGTGCGCGCCAATTTGAGTCCGCGTCCGGTCAAAGAAGTCGCTCAATTAGCAGAAACTTTGACCCAAAAGGCGGCGGCACTGAAAATCGTGCGCGATGATCTGGTCAACGCCACCGCTTCGCCGTTGTACAATTTTCGCCTCGAAAACCGCTTTTTTCCGGTGATGGGGGATGGCAATCCCGATGCGGGCATCATGTTCATTGGGCAAGCGCCGGGCAAGGTGGAAGCTGCCGAGGGGCGCGCCTTTGTCGGTCAATCGGGCGAAGTGCTGGACGAGATGCTGCGCGGTATTGGCTTAAAGCGCGAGGATATTTTTATCACCAACTTGATTTTGGATCGCCCGCCCGAAAATCGCGATCCGAACCCCGCCGAAATTGCCTTCTATGCCCCCTTTGTGGATCGTCTGATCGCGATCATTCAGCCCAAAGTGATCGCCTCACTCGGCAGTTTTGCCATGCAATACCTTCTCAAAAAGTTCGATCTGTCCGAAAAAGGCGGCAAGATCACCGACCTGCACGGCAAGCTGATCAAGGCGACGTTGCCCTATGGCGATGTTCATTTTGTGCCGATGTTTCATCCAGCGGTGGTGTTGTACAGCGCCAGCCAGCGCGAGACGCTCAAGAAAGATTTTGAGAAACTGCGCATTTTTGTGTAGGCAAAAAAGAGAAAGAAAAACGAAAACAACTTGAACAGGAAGTCACAAAGGCGCGTCCCCTTGACGTTACGCCGTGCCTTGATCGGGTTGGGCGCGGGGGTGGGACTATCTTTCTTGATCCTGCCGATTGCGGCGCTGTTCCTCCGGGGGATCGAGCGACAGGCGTGGGCGGCGCTCAGCGGCACCGGATCGGCGTTGGGCGATGCGCTGCTACTGAGCGTGTTCACGACGCTGGTCAGCGTGATGCTCACGGTGATCTTCGGCACGCCGCTGGCGTATGCGTTGGCGCGGTGGCGGTTTCCCTTGCGTGGGCTGGTGGCTATCCTCGTGGAACTGCCGGTGGTGTTGCCGCCAGCGGTCGCCGGGCTAGGGCTACTCGTCGCTTTTGGACGGCGGGGGTTATTTGGCGAGGCGCTGACGGCGCTGGAGGTACAACTGCCCTTCACGACGGCGGCGGTGGTGCTGGCGCAGACATTTGTGTCGGCACCCTTTTACATCCGCGCCGCCCAGATCGGGTTTCGCGGGGTGGGGGTCGATTATGAAGATGCCGCCCGTGTCGATGGCGCGACCGAGTGGCGGGTGTTCCGGTTCATCACGCTGCCGTTGAGCGCGCACGCGCTGGCGGCGGGCTTGATCCTCAGTTGGGCGCGAGCGCTGGGTGAATTTGGGGCGACGATTTTGTTCGCAGGGAGCTTGCAAGGGCGCACCCAAACACTGCCGTTGTTGATTTACACCATCCTTGAGCGCGATATCGACGCGGCATTGTGGGCGGGGGTGCTGCTGGTGGGCATGGCGGCGATAGCGCTAGTCGGTGCCGGTTGGCTGGCGCGGCGGGCGGAGGGAAATGAGTGAAACTGTTAACCTTATTTCATTTTGTAACGACTTCGCCGATGCTGTTGGCGACTCAAAATAGGAGATGATCCGTAGGGGCGCAATGGGTGCATTTCACTTTGGTGCATCGCTATGATTTCATAACAGGTAAACGGGCGGATATTCGGCGCGGCGACTCTTGGGGTTGGGGATTTTTCCACGAGCGCCTAATCCGCCCCTACATTTACGTTGATGAGACGAT
>JBBRTY010000289.1:0-5508 GCA_038248285.1 Aggregatilineales bacterium | reverse complement strand
GTAGCTACTTAGGCTGAAAAACGATCGGTAATAAAGGAAGAAATGACCGTGGGCGATCAAATGGGCAGACATACGGCGCGGGGACTCTCATTTTTATGAACGATTGACAAGCGCCTAATCCGCCCCTACATCCACGTTCTGAGGGGTATTTTCCTGTTTTTCTTCACGTCTTCATGTCTCCCTATTTATTTTATTCTGGTAGCTACTCAGGCTGAAAAATGATCGGTAATAAAGGAAGAAATGACCGTGGGCGATCAAATGGGCAGACATACGGCGCGGGGACTCTCATTTTTATGAACGATCTATATGCGCCTAGTCCGCACCCTACACAGCGCCTCGTGGGGACAATTCTGATCACACACAAAACACGCCCACACACCCCACCTTTACACCATGCGAACGTCCCCCACAACGAACGCATGGAGGGGCGGGACTAGGCGCTGGTGGATCGTTGCCAACCCCCTGTGTTCGTGCGCCGTATGTCCGCCCGTTTAATTTTCGCAATAATTCTTCCCGTGCGACCTGCTGGTTTCCAGTAAGCATCAATTCGCGGACGCGCCGTTGCGCGTCCCTACATGTGCCCCTTGTCTACGGGAATTGGCGCTATTTTTAGACCAACAATCTTGTATGATCTTGGCGGAGTCGCGTTCTTTGCTATTGTACCTTGCCCCGCGCCGCCACCTGCCACACCACCTCGACATGTTCCCCGCGCACGCCGTAGACCTGATCGTGCATGTTGGTGACGACACAGGTATGCACCGGAAGCACATGCACCACTTCCCCGATTTGGGGCGCGGGGTCACATGCCGACACATCGACATAGGCGTGTTCTTCGTTGAGTTTATAGATACGCGCCGCTGGATATTCCACGATCATGCCGTAGCGTGGGGACGCATCATTGCCCAACCGTTCCGGCGTCAAGGTCTTGCTACCACTATCGAGGATGGCGCGCCCCTCCGTCGGGCGGCTGACCACCGTCACGGCGATCTGCATGGCGCAGTCGTCCAACGCGCACAAACCGCGCTCCAACGTGGTCAAGTCATTAAAGACATACGTCCCCACGCGGATCTCGGTCAGTTCGGGCATCTCGCCCATATGTTCCGCCGCGCCGATCCCCCCGCCGCTGATCGACTCAATGCCGATGCCGTGCGCACTCAGGCGGGCGATGGTCTCGTCCAATGCCGGGCGGATCGTCGGGTTGCTCGGATAGACCATCAAGCCCGCGAACGTCAAATGATCATCCTTGTCGATCTTTTGGGCGAGCGAGATCGTCTGATTGATGCTTGCGCCCGCCCGTTCGATCTCGGTGGCGACTTCGATCATCACCCGCAGCGTGATGCCCATCGCCGCCGCCGCTTCCGAATACCCTGCGATCACGGCGGTGCTGTCGGCAGAGACGGTGAGCCGGTTGTACAGCGCCAAATCGACCAGTTTCGCCGTCTTGCTGGCACCGAGGATATTGTACGGGATCAGCAGATCATCAAAACCCGCTTCGGCAAAAATTTGCGCCTCGCTCACCTTTTGGCACGCCAGCCCTCCCGCCCCGGCGTCGATCTGCAAGCGGGCGATCTCTGGGATTTTATGGGTCTTGATGTGGGGGCGAAAGGCGATGCCCGCCGCATTGCACCGGTTTTGCATCCGCGTGATGTTGCGTTCCATGCGGTCAAGGTCGATGAGTACCGCCGGGGTTTCCAGTTCATGAGTATGCAAGATGGCTGTCCTTAAGGAATAGGGGTTGGGACAATGAAGGCATTGTCATCACCCCTATTCCCTGCTCTACGGCGTATAAAATTCTTCGGCGACGCAATCGCTACAGGCGATGTTTTCGACCGAGTCGTCGTTGACCAGCCCCGTGAACCAATCCAAGAAGCGGGCACCGCCCACCTGCATCGAATACAACAGCGGCGTCGCCAAAATGGTGTGCGAACTACCCCACGCCAGATACGAATTAAAATTATCGAGGGCGTTCAGGGTGTCAAAACTGGCTTGCATTCCCGCCGCCCATCCCAAGGGGACCGCCCCTTGAAACGCATAAAACCCGACTTGGACTTCATCGGCGGCGGTGGTGTACTCGGCAAAACGCACCTCTGGGAACAAGGCGCTGTTGACAGCGTACAAGCCCGTCGTAAAATCATCCATATTGATGTCCGAGAATTCGGGCGCGTCGGGCAGATTCGCCGTCATGTTCCATGTCTCGGTGCCATCCCAACCGGCAACAGTGACGCCCACGCCGGCATCGCCAAAGACCAACGTTTGCGCGTCTGGGTACTGAGCGAGGATCGTTGGGGTGTGATAGATCGCCCCATAAGCACCCGCACTCGTGCCCGCGACGATCAGGTTAGTCACGTCGGGATAATTGGCGAATGTCCAGTCGAGGACGGCACGGGTATTGACCACGCCCTTGAAGTCGATATCAAAAGCACCCTCCCCGCCCGTAAACGTGGCGACCGCATCGCCAATGTGGACATCCCCTGTGCAGTACATCACGATCACCATGCTGTAATCGGCGAGCGGGTTTTCGGCATTGGCAAAATCAAAGACGCCGCCGTAAAAATCCAATTCGCCCGCTTCGACCACATCATCAAAAGTCCCGCCCACGCGACAAGTGAGGTCGTTCCAACATGCGCCACCCCCTTGAAAATAAATCATCAGTTTTTCGGGATCGCCGGGGCGCGCCGCAAAACTATAGGGAGTGCCGCGCGCACAAGTCGCGCCCGCCACCGGAATCGTGGTGATGCCCTCGGCGAGATCAGCGACAGTAGGCGCGCTATCTTGGGCAAGGACAACGGTGGCAGTGAACAACAAAACCAGCAATAAAAAGGAAACCAACGACTTTTTCATGTGAACCCTGACTCCCTAAACTCTGACTCTATACAATGTCTCGCCCGCTTTGGGCACAAACAACACCCCTTCAGCTTCGCGCCCCTGCCACGCCGCCAGATCAAAACTAGCGGGGTCAGCATAGCCCAAGCTGAGGCGTTCACAATCGGCGGGGCTGATCTTGGTCGCCAGCGTCACCTGAATGCGGGCGCGCTCAACCCCCTGCTCATAGGTACCGCTCCCGCGCAAATGGGTGCCATGCGCCAACACGCCCAACGGCAAGCGCCCATAAGTCGCCCATTGCTTCAGGTAAAAATCACGGACATGATAGCCCCCTTCATAAATATGGGCCCCATGCACGATGCTGACGGTATCGAGATGCGGCGCATACACGATCACCTCGCCGCCGTCGGCAAGCGCCGGCTCAATCTTATACATTGCCTTCGCCGCTGTCCACAATTCATCATACATCGGCGGCGCAATCGACAACGCCCGCGTGAAGGGGCGATCCACCCAGACGATATGCCGTTCTGCCGACAATGCTGCCGCCGCCCGCCATGCCGTCAGGTGATCGCCCACAAACAGCCCCGCCAACCCCCCCGTCTTGGAGTCTACGACCAGCGCCGCCAAGATGATCGGCGTAGGCACGCGGTCGGCGGCGCGGTGGATCAAGGCGCGGACGGGCGTTTCGGCGATGCCGATGGTGTCGAGGATGGTAATCAGCGCGCCCAACCAGTGAGTCACGTTGATCATGTCGGCGCTGCTGATGCCGGGGAACAGGTATTTTGCCCCGCCGCTAAACCCGACCACCTCATGCGGGAACACCGGACCGAGGATCAGCAGGTGATCGACTTCGAGCGCGCGCCGATTCAGGCGAATCGCCACATCGCCCCCCAACGACTCGTGCCATGCGTCGCCCGCCACCGCTTGCACCTCATCGCGGGAGATCGTGCCGATGGTCGCCAGCGCGCCGGGGTTCTCCCAATCATGATTGAGCAGTTCGACATGGCGATAGGTGGTGGCGCGCTCTTCGGCGGTGATGCCCACCAAGCGCAGCAGCGACTCTTCGCTCAAAGCGGGGTGCGTGCCCAACGCCACCATAAACGCCAGCGAACGGGCGTCGGCAAGGGCTTCGACGGTCAAGCGAAACAAAAGCGGCAACGGCAAGGTGCGGGTGTGGTCGGGGATCAAGACCAGCACGCGCGCGCCATCTAGGGTGTTGCCGATGCCCTCGTGCAGGACGGCGCGGATTGTGTCTTCATTTAAGATCGTGCCGACGGGGGCGATACGTTGCGCCTTCACGGTCATCTTAGACTCCACTATAAGCGCTAAAACCGCCATCCACAGGGACGACGATGCCCGTGACGAAGCGCGCCGCGTCCGAGACCAACCACACCAGCGTGCCGATCAAATCTTCGGGATTCCCAAAGCGCGCCATGGGGGTATGGGCGATGATCTGCCCCCCGCGGGGGGTCAGTTCCCCGCTTTGGGCGTCGATCAACAGGGCGCGGTTTTGATCGCCCAAGAAGAAACCAGGGGCGATGGCATTGACGCGCAAGCCCGCGCCGTACTGCTGCGCCAGCGTGACCGCCAACCAGCGGGTGATGTTATCGACAGCGGCTTTTGCCCCGCCATAGCCGACCACGCGCGTCAGGGGGCGATTCGCCGCCATCGACGAGATGTTGACGATCACGCCGGAACGCCGCTGTGCCATCGTTTTGCCGAACGCTTGCGAGGGGATAAGGGTGCCCATCAGGTTGAGATCGACGACGGCGCGCAGGGCGTCGGCGGGCAAGTCGAAGAAGGTGTTTTTGCCGGGCGTGGCGGTGGCGTCGGGGCGATTGCCGCCAGCGGCATTGACGAGGATATCGACACCGCCGTACAGGTCGTTGAGCCGTTCCGCCGCCAGCGCCATCTGGTCGCCATCCAGCACATCGGCGGGGAGCGCCATCGCTTTGCCGCCCGCCGCGTTGATGCGATCCACCGTTTCGGCAACTTTCAACGGGGTGCGGGCGATGATAGCGACGGTCGCGCCGGCGTCTGCCAGTCCACCCGCGAGGGCAGCACCCAAGACGCCGGAGCCACCCGTGACGACGGCGACTTTTCCGGTGAGGTCAAATAAGTGACTCGTGGTCATAGCGAAACACCATTTCTAAAATGTGGACATAGTGCCTAAGAGCATAACGCAAACAGCGGCAGACAAAAAGGTGAAAAGGGAATTATTCTGGCTGAAAATGATCCGCGAGACGGCAGTCCGCGCAGGCTACCCCATTTTGCCATGATTTAATCGCAATTTCAGTGAGTCACGAAAGTACACCCCCTCCCCACTTCGTAGAGAGGGGACTTTTAAGAACTGTTGTGAGCCGTTTTTTCCCCCTCTCCATGAAATGGAGAGGGGGCGCTGACCGAAGGTCAGACGGGGTGGGGATAATCAAATCTGTGATTCACTGAATTTGATTTTACAGAAGTAGGGCTTTAGCCCGCGAAAGCTATGCCGCTTCAGCGGCTGTAGATGAAGCGCCTTACGGCTTTAGCCGCCGTCTCAGCGTCTCAGCGAGGTGCATTTCAAGTGAGTGTAAATTCTCCGGGAATTTCCGAGTTGAGTTCAAAAGGGTGCATTTCACTTGGGTGCATCGCTATGATTTCATAACAGGTAAACGGGCGGATATTCGGCGCGGCGACTCTTGG
>JBBRTY010000288.1:0-5541 GCA_038248285.1 Aggregatilineales bacterium | reverse complement strand
GCCCGCAACGGAGATCGTTGGTGGGGCGGATTAGGCGCTTGTCAAATGTTATCAACTCACATTGTCCCCGCGCCGAACATCCGCCCTTTGAAACCCCACATTTCCCCCGGTACCATGACGAGCATATTTTGCACTAAAGTGAAATGCACCCGTGTTTGAATGAGCAATGACCGGATGAAGGGCGGTCTGCGGCACTATGCGAACGAAAAACTTTCAGACATAATCCCATTTTTCAATTTATACTGAATGTGAGATTGTGCTTCTGTCGATTGATGCGTTCGGATGTTGAGGAAATAATCGATGAATGCAGCAAATATAAATCCAGAGACATTAGAGCGATTGCAACAACGCGCACTGGCGGCTGGTTGCTCGTTAGATGCTCTGCTTAATCAACTGTTGGAGGGCAGCCCTCCCATAGCTCAACACGCCGAAAACGAAGCCCTGTTCAAAACTCTAGTCGATTCTGCCTCGGTCATGTTGTGGCTATTAAGCCCCGAAAAAAAAGGTGTGTTCTTCAATCAGGGCTGGCTCAATTTCACGGGGCGCACGCTGGCTGAAGAGTTGGGTGACGGATGGGAAGAGAGCATTCATCCTGATGATTACGCTGGTGCGCTCAATATTTGTTCAACCGGTTTTAATACCCGTCAATCCTTCACGATGGATTATCGATTGCGGCGCGCGGATGGTGTCTATCGGTGGGTGCTGGATACGGGTGCCCCTTATTTTGCGGCGACTGGCGAATTTATGGGCTTCATCGGTGCCTGTATCGACATCACCGAACGTAAAGAGGTAGAAACACGCTTGCATCAAAGCGAGGCGCGTTTGCGTTCGATTGCCGAATCACAACAAGTCTTCATCATCCGCACCGATTTGTCGGGCAACTATACCTATATCAACCCGGCATGGCAGAAGCAATTTGGATGGCTGAAAACAGAACGCATCGGCAGTTCGTCGTTGGACTCCATCTATTCGGGCGATCATGATAAAACGCGCGAAGCGGTGGCGCGCTGTTTGCTTAATCCCAATGAGGTGGTGCAGGTGATTTTACGCAAGCCGACGCCCCAACCGGGCGTCCTGATGTGGACGTTGTGGGATTTCACCGTTATTTTGGATGACGACCAGTTGCCTTGCGAAATTCAATGTATTGGCTTTGACATCACCCAAAAAATTGAAGCCGATCAGATGCGCTTGGAACAGGAACAGCTGAACGTTACTTTGAAGAAAGAACAAGAATTCAATGCCCTGGTTCAAAAAGCGGTATTCGCGCTCGATCACGATATCCGTACCCCGTTGTCGGTCATCGCTATGTCTCAGTATGCCCTCGACCGCTATTTTGATCGCCTTGACGAAGAAAAACGGCACGAAAAACTCGACTCGATAGGCAAGCAACTGCATTATGTGAGCGAAATGCTGGATCGATTGGCGCTCACGGTCAAAGGCACTCTCGGCGAATGGGCGTTCAAGCCGGTGTCCATCTCGTTAGAGGCATTGTGCCAAGCCAGCATCCACGAGATCGCCACGACCATTGGGATCGAGCATTATATGCTGTTCGTCACCGATGGGCAGATTCAGACGGCGGTGGTGGATGAGACGCTGATCAGCCGTATCTTGCTCAATTTGCTGTCTAACGCCGTCAAGTTTTCTCCCAAAGGCAGCGAGATCCGCTTGATCCTGACGCAATACGAAGCGTGGATTATCCTGTATGTGGTGGATCAAGGCATGGGCATCAGTGATGACGATCTCCCCCATATCTTTGAGCCATTTTACCGGTCTTCCGCCGCTGATCAAATCCGCGGGACGGGGTTGGGGTTGAACATCGTCAAAGATTGTGTGACCCATCATCACGGACAAATCAGCGTCGAAAGTCGGGTCGGGATGGGTACGATCTTTACGGTGAAACTGCCGTTCGTCATCGACTAAAAAACGGCGGCAGATGGTGTAGGATAGAGCGCTAACGATGACCGCAATAGGAAAAAGCCGCTGGATGACCGTCACCCTTGACCATATTGAACGTGCGATAGCGTTGTCCGCTGCCGATGGCTTCGATGTGTTGGCGGCACAGGCGCGCATGGCTCCCGAACCGCGCCCACTTGCCCCGCCGCCGGGCGTGACAGCGCGCCAATCCGCCGTGCTGCTGTTGCTCTATACGACAGCGGACGGGAGCCTGTGGTTCCCGCTGATGCGCCGCACCGAATCGACGAGCGTGCATAGTGGGCAGATCAGCTTGCCGGGGGGCAGGCAAGAAGCGGGCGAGACCTTCATCGAAACGGCACTGCGCGAGGCAAACGAAGAGATCGGCATTTATCCGCCCGATGTGCGCGTGCTAGGCGAGTTGCCCTCGTTGTATGTACCGCCGAGCAATTTCGAGATTCATCCGGTCGTGGGCACAGTCCCCTACCTGCCCCTATGGAACCCCTATGCGGGTGAAGTTGCCGAGATGGTGGAGACGCCGCTGAGCGTATTGTTTGACGACTCGGTTAAAGGCACGGATATGCTCAATCGCAATGGCGCGACGTTTCGCATCCACTATTACACGGTCGGCGGGCATCGGGTATGGGGGGCGACGGCGGCGTTGTTGGGGGAATTTGAAATGCGCTTGCGGCGGGTGGTCGGGGGTAGTCGCAGCCCCCGGAAAGCCTATCTTTTAACTGTATGCAGAACTAATAATAGTGAAACCGTAGCGTGTCGGTGTATGGCGGCGTGACGGTCACGCCGATCACCGTGCGGTAAAAATAAACGCCCCCCGTCTGAGACGTGATCAGACGGGGGGCGTTTGCTCAGTTCAAGCGCGTTCTATCTAGGGAACCGGTCGTCACCATAAGTTTCGTCGGCGGCGTCTTCGGCGTAGGTGTTCTGGAACGACGCATCCTGATAATCGTTTTCCGGCGGCACATGCAGATAATCAGTGGTCGTGTTTTCGTGACGTTCAAACACCAGCTTGCCGCCCACCTCATCGATCAAGACCATATCGCCGGTATGGATATCGCCACGCAGCATCATGCCGCTCAGTTCATTTTCGACAAAGCGTTGCAAGGCGCGGCGCAAGGGACGCGCCCCAAATTGCGGATCGTAGCCCTTTTGCGCCAACCACAAGCGGGCGGGTTCGGTCAAATGCACCGACAAACCGCGTTCGCCCAAGCGCTCGGCAATGCTACGCATTTGCAAATCGACGATGTGTTCCACTTGTGCCAGCGACAACGGTTCAAAGATGATGATCTCGTCGATGCGGTTCAAGAATTCGGGGCGGAAGGTATCGCGCATCGCCTTCTCGATCTTCTGGTGATCCGCGATGGCTTGGGCGTCGCTGGATTGCACGAAGCCGAGCGCCCCGCCCCGTTTGGCGAACTCGGTGCCGACGTTGCTGGTCATGATGATCACCGTATTGGCGAAATCCACGACCCGCCCTTGCCCGTCCGTCAAGCGCCCATCTTCGAGAATTTGCAGTAAAGCGTTCCAGACATCGGGGTGCGCCTTTTCGAGTTCATCAAACAAGATGACCCGATACGGGCGACGGCGCACCGCTTCCGTCAATTGACCGCCTTGTTCATAGCCGACATAGCCGGGGGGCGCGCCAAACAAACGGCTGACCGTGTGCTGTTCGCGGTACTCACTCATGTCGATGCGCACGAGGGCGTCCTCGTCATCAAACAAGAACTCCGCCAGCGTCTTCGCCAGTTCGGTCTTGCCGACGCCGCTGGAACCCAAGAAGATGAACGAGCCAATTGGACGATGCGGGTCTTTTAAGCCACTGCGGGCGCGGCGGATGGCGTTCGAGATCGCCGCGATGCCGGCTTCTTGACCGATCACGCGCTTGTGGATCGCCTCTTCCATGCGCAGCAGTTTCTCGCCTTCGGTCTCCATCATGTGGCTGACGGGGATGCCTGTCCATTGCGCCACGATTTCGGCGATATCGCTGGGACCCACCACATCATCAAGGGTGTTCTCTTGCTGCCAGACCAGTTTTTCTTGGTCATATTCATCTTGCATTTGCAGACGCCGCATCTTGAATTCGGCGGCGCGTTCGTATTCCCGTGCAATCCCCGCCGACTCTTCTTCCGCCGCCAACCGGTTGATGGCGCTTTGCATTTCCTTGAGGCGCGGCGGCATGGAGTACAGCGCCACGCGCAATTTAGCAGACGCTTCGTCCAACAGGTCAATGGCTTTGTCGGGCAAACGGCGCTCGGTCAGATAGCGGTCGGCGAGCCGTGCCGAAGCGACGACGGCTTCATCACTGATCGTGACTTTGTGATGCGCCTCGTAGCGGTCACGCAAGCCGAACAGCATTTCGATGGTGTCTTCGACCGACGGTTCTTCGACATGCACGGGCGCGAAACGGCGATCCAGCGCGCTGTCTTTTTCGATATATTGGCGGTACTCGTCCAGCGTGGTCGCCCCGATACATTGCAGTTCACCGCGCGCCAACGCCGGTTTCATCATATTGCCCGCATCCAGCGCGCCTTGTGCCGCGCCCGCCCCAACGACTTGGTGCAATTCGTCAATGAACAGGATGATCTCGCCTTCGGAACGCTGTACTTCTTCGATGGTGGCTTTCAGGCGTTCTTCAAATTCCCCACGAAACCGGCTGCCCGCCAGCATCGCGCTCAGGTCAAGGCTGATCACCTTGCGCCCGCTGAGCAGTTCGGGCACGTCGCCGTCGGCGATTTTCTGCGCCAAGCCTTCGACGATAGCGGTCTTGCCCACGCCCGCCTCACCGATCAGCACGGGGTTGTTTTTGGTGCGGCGGCACAACACCTGAATCAAGCGCATGATCTCGGCATCACGCCCGATCACGGGGTCCAGCTTGCCCTCCACCGCCATACGGGTGAGGTCACGGCTGTATTTTTCAAGCGTGCGGTAACGGCTTTCCGCCTGCGGATCGGTCACCCGCTGACCGCCGCGCACATCTTTGATCACTTCTTGGGTGCGTTCGCGGGTGATGCCGCTATCGCTCATAATGCGGGCAACGGCGGTATTGCGCTCGCTGAGGATCGCCAAGAAAATATGCTCGGTCGAGATATATTCGTCTTTTAAGCGGTTGGCTTCTTCGTTGGATAGGTCGATGATCCGCTTCACACGCGGGGTGATAAACACTTGCCCGGCACCCTGTCCATAGATGGAGGCTTTGGGGCTGGCGCGTAGGATTTCGTCTAGGCGGCGGCGCATGGCATCGACATCGACATTCAGTCGTTCGAGCATTTGCGGGATCACGCCGTCCACTTGTTCGAGAAGGGCGAGCAGGATATGTTCGGTATCGACTTGGTTGTGTCCATACCGTTGTAAGATTTCGGCGGCACGCTGCGCCGCATCTTGGGCACGCTCGGTAAATCGGTCAAAACGCATCATGAGGATTAAGCCCTGTTATTGATCAACTTAAGATCAAGTATAAACTTTAATCCGTCAACGTGACACTCCGCAACCGCTAAAGCGGCGCGGCTTCTTGTGGAGCCTTTCGGCTCCAAATAGCCGCGACACTGACAGCAAGCGATCACGATTCTCGCTTTCACGAGCTACTTGCCGGGTGTCCCCCGGAACTAACGGCGG
>JBBRTY010000287.1:0-5583 GCA_038248285.1 Aggregatilineales bacterium | reverse complement strand
CGGTTGTGGGTTTCTTCGGCAAAATGCGGTTGTAGTTCTTGGTGCGCTAATTCGCTTACTACAACAAAACGGAAATACCGTTGCGTTTCGATTAGATACGATTGTAGATCGGGTTCGCGTCAATCTGGAGCAAAACGGGTTTCTTCATCGCTTAGGTTTGGGTGGTTCACCATGGAATGGGAATTCCATCCCTTACCGCGAAGATACACATGTGGATGAAAATGATTACGTGGATCATCTTTCAGAAAAATGGTTGGGCAAGGGATGGATCAATGTTAGCGAAAATCTGCGTGACCATATTGTCTCGCGTGTGATTGAAGCGTATATCAATGTTTTTGACCATGCAAAATCCCCGATAGGCGTTATCACATGTGGACAATACTATCCCTCAATGCGAGAACTCAGAATAACGATGGTCGATATGGGGGTTGGTATCCCTCGTACCGTTCGAGAATATCTGAAGCAGCCTATCATGACTCCTGAAGCAGCGCTCAGGTGGGCATTTGAACCGATGATGACGACAAAAGATCAAAATAATTTCGCGCGTGGTAATGGTTTGAAGTTATTGAAGTCCTTCATGCAGGATAATCACGGCAAACTAGAAATCTACAGCGAGACGGGATATGCTTGCATTGATGATAGGGGAAATCACTTCGAAAACCGTCAGCAGGGTTTTCAGGGAACCATTGTGCAAATCACCCTAATCTGCGACGTTGCCCGATATACTTTGCCGGAAGAAGATCAAAATAGTGACGAATGGTTCTTTTAGATGATTGGATACACGATGAATTATCCGATAAAAGAAAACGTTGGTGCCAACGGCATCACGCTCCAAGATGGACAAAAAGTCTATGATGCGATCTATCCAGAGCTGAAGAATAAACAATCAGTGACGCTTGATTTTGCCGAAGTAAGAATCGTGGCTTCTCCATTCCTCAATGCTGCTATCGGTCAGTTATTACGAGACCTCTCGGCGGATGATCTCAACCACTATCTGAAGTTTGTGAATTTGCCATCGGTCACACGTCCGATTCTCAAGCGTGTGATTGACAATGCCAAAGAATACTACACGAACGCAACTGTTCGACAAACAGTTGACGAAGCTGTAAGCATTGAGTCTGGCAGTAACGATGTCGATTAGTGTTCGTGCGGATGTGGTTGATTTGAGATCGGATCAACCGCGAAAAGATGATGTTTTCTTCGTCGATAGCAATGTGTGGTTCTGGATTGGGTATGCAAATGCTAGTCGAAATGCCCAACGGTACCAAGTAACAGAGTACCCAAGTTATGCGGATCAGGCTCTAAATGTAGGAAGTACACTTTATAGATGTACGTTATCGTTTGCTGAACTAGCCCATAGTGTAGAGCGAGCGGAATGCCGAATCTTTCTTAAAAAATTCTCAAGGGGATGCGGTTTCAAATTTTGAGATGAAGAACTTTAGGCACAACCACCCCACAGCGCGCTCAGCAATTGTCGCTGAAATTGAGGATATTTGGAATATAACCAATGATATGACCATGGGTAAGACTATCGAGGTGAACCTTACATTATCTATGGTACAACAATCCCTCAATAGACTTAAATCCGAAGCTTTGGACGGTTACGATGCTTTTATGATTGAAGCTTTGATCACGACTCAGGGCATCACTCAAGTGATCACGGGTATTTATTCACCTACCCGTGCAGACCGCATTTTGCCCCAGTCCTAGATAGTTCATTATGTGTTTCTTAGGTTCAAATTCACAGATTTTAAGTCTAATCCCATGGATAGGTGAATAAATACGATCACGGATGATGGCGACTTCGGTCAGATTGCAGGCATTACTGTGTTCACCGCGAATAATACGTTAATCAAAGCAGCGAGAGATCAGAACAAATTGCTGAAGCGTTGAATGATGCAGGGATGCGAATTTTATGACGATATCGTCTGACGATACCAACGGGCGTCAACGCCTTGTGCAATGGGATGACCCCATGGCGACGGCGCAAGCCGCCTTCCGTATGAGTGGCTTAGCATTTTTGCAAGCGATGCAGCGGCGCGAAGTGCCCGGTCCACCGATTGCCCATCTGATGGGCTTTGATATCGCCGAAGTCGAAGCGGGGCGGGTTGTTTTTACGACCGAACCCGCCGAATATCATTACAATCCGGTCGGCGCGATTCACGGAGGGCTAGGGGCGACTCTGCTCGATTCGGCGTTGGCGTGCGCAATTTTGACGATGCTGCCCGCTGGCGTTGGCTCGACCACCATCGAACTCCACATCAATTATGTGCGCCCGCTCAGCGTGCAAACGGGCAAGATTTTCGCAACGGGGGAAGTCATCCACAGCGGACGTACCATCGCCACCGCACAGGGGCGGATCACCGATGCGGCGGGCAAACTCTATGCCCATGCTACGACCACCTGTTTGATTTTGCGTCCAGAGGGCGGAGGTTAGGGGCAGGGTTTAGGGGTTGGAGAGAAACAGACGCGCCGCTGCGTATCCCTACGGCATAAGTAGGGACACACAACGGCGTGTTGCATCGGTTTTCAATCTGGTTAGTGGGCTTATTTCACGCGCGCCCAAGACCCCGATTCGCCGCCACTGAAGCGATAGACCGCGCCGCCGGGGGCATCAATATAAAACGGATTGGTGCCGCCGATGGCATTTTCCCACTGAATCGAGCGAGCATCGGTATTGATGCTGATCGTCCCCCAACCCAGGGTATCGCGCCAACTACCGATGGGTGCCAACGTGCTGTAATACACCCAATTGAACATCTGATCGGGGATCAGGCGATCACTCGGTGAGGGCGTATTGTTGATGGTGGTGCCATCCCACCCGTTGGCATAACTGATATAGAGCGATCCGCTATCTTGCAACCCATAGATGCGGTTTAAGCCATTGGCATTGACAAACAGCATCAAGCCGCGCTCAAAGGTTTGGAAGCGCCCATCACCGACCGCCGCGAGTGCCGACGGGCAGCCTGCATTGGCAGGGGCATATTGATCGCCAAAGAACCAATTGGTGGGACAAGTGATGCTGATTTGCAGGGTGCGCGCCGCTTCGATACCGGCACGGGTGGCGACAAAGCGGTAGGTCAACAACCGCCCGTAATTATCGGGTGCGATAATGCTATAACTGCCGGTGGGGAAGACGGGAAACACCTGCACGATCGCCCCCGCGTTGTTGAGTTGTTCCAAACGCCCGCCATCACCATTCGACGAAAACGCAAAGGTGACGCTGGAACGCGGTAGAATACTCTGATAATTGCTGCCGAACGAGAAAATCGTCGGTCCCGCGAAGGTGGGGGTATAGGTCGGTGTGGGCAACGGGGTAAAGGTCAACGTCGGCAAGGGCGTCAGCGTGGGCAGCGCCGTCCGTGTAGTGGTGGGCGATGATGTTAACGTTGGGCGCGGGGTGAAGGTAAAGGTCTCGCTGGGCGTGAAACTGGGCGTGAACGTCGGCGTGAAGGTGGCGGTCGGCGTGGACGTGGCGGTCGGCGACAGCGTTTGACTGGGCGTCAGCGTCGTCGTCGCGGTATAGGTCGGGGTATGCGTGAAGGTGCGGGTATACGTCACCGTTGGCGAAAACGTCCATGTCGCTGTGGGGGTATCCGAAGGCGTCAGCGTTAGGGTAGGCGTATGAGTAATGGTGGCTGTGGGGAGCTGAGCCAATGTTGGAATGTCCACGACGGCATCGGGGCTGCTGGTACAGCCCACGATGATCCCAAGCATTATCGTCAAGAGGAAGCCTATGATGCGCATTGATTTCATGAAGAGTCACCTTCCTGCCCAAAAACGTGGCGTACTAGGGTTGATCATTTCCTTAACTATACTGTGTGCTGGCGCTGCTTGCCAAACGACGATAGGTCCAACAGCTTCTGCCCCGCCATTGATCCCCATCACCGCGACTGCGCGACCGGTTTTGCAAATCGCCACCACCGCCCCGCCCCGCGCAGTCCTGTCTAGCTCCACCCCATCGCCCCTCATATTGACCCTGCCGCCGAGTCCGAACGTGCCGACCGCTTCCATGCCAAGGACGGCATCGGACACGCTCGTGATCGAAGAAACCCAGATCGGCACCTCGTCCGGTGGGCGGGCGATCACGGCGGTGCGTTTGGGCACGGGCGCGCGCGTGATCGTGTTGGTCGGTGGGCTGCATGGCGGCTGGGAAGCCAACACGGTTGATCTGGTGACGGGCTTGGTGGATCACTTCATCCGCACCCCCGCCGACCTCCGCAGTGATTTTTCGTTGGTGATGGTGCCGGTCGCCAACCCCGATGGCTTGGCGTTGGGGGCGACCGAACGCGGACGCTTCAACGGGGCGGGGGTCGATCTCAATCGTAATTGGGGCTGTGACTGGTCAGCGGAGTCATATTGGCGCGATCAACAGGTCGATGCTGGGGCGCGCGCGCTGTCCGAGCCGGAAACCGAGGCGCTGGCGAACTTTTTGCTGAGCTTGCGACCGGCGGCGGCATTGTTTTATCACAGCGCGGCGGATGGCGTCTTCCCCGGCAACTGTCGGGGCGATCACGGCTCGTTGGCGATGGCGTCGTATTACGCGGCGGCGGCGGGCTATGCCTGTTGTGATGCCTTTAGCGCCTATCCGGTGAGCGGTACCGCCGCGACATGGGCGGATGGCGTCGGGATTCCGGCGGCGGATGTGGAATTAACGCAAAGCAGCGATCCCGAATTGGCGCGTAACCTGCGCGCGCTACTGGCTTTGCAACAATGGCTCAGCGAATAAGCGGGGACACGCAACGGCGCGTCCCCCCTGTAAACCCGCCCTACCCTCACGGGCGTCCGATGATGCAGACTCGTGGCGTGCCTGTGCCGGACACATTCGTGCAGATCGGGCAACCCGCCGGAGCCACCAGCAACCAATTGCCGATGGGCGAGACGCTGTACGTGCCATAATCAGTGGGCACGGTGACAATGCCCACATCCACGCTTGATGCGGCTTCGCCTGTGCCGTCGATGCTGTCGCCGCTGCTGACGACGCTGACGACAAGGCTCAACACAGTGCTGTGATTGGTAACTGCTCAGCCCTCACCCAAAGCGAAGCGGCAATCCCTCTCCATAAGCGAAGCGGCGGGGCGAGGGACTTTCTACTGCGTTTCTCCCCTTCTCCTCTTGTGGGAGAAGGGGTCGGGGGATGAGGGGTAGCTGTGTAGTTACCTTCGCTGGATATACTATCATCAAATGATGGAAAAATAAAATTTACAGCGCACTCATAAAATAAATAGGCAATTGATACGCCAAGGTCATATTACACGAACGTTCTAAAAAATACGACAACCGTAGGGACGCGCAACGGCGCGTCCGCTATGTTATTCCCCAAACCGGACACCCCGTTGGGTGTCGTGTACACTTCGTGTCCCTACGGGGCGAATCATCGAACGGATTTCTAATGTGACATTGTGTGCCTAATCCCCCTACCCCCCCAGGGTCAACGCACGAGAGGGTACTCGATATTCACAAAGGGTCACAAAAACACACAATGGGTTTATCCTCGGTAGGGGCATGATATATCATGCCCCTACATACCCATCCTGACCTGTTATCATCCGTCTGACAGGTTTCATGCGTAAGCCCTACCCT
>JBBRTY010000286.1:0-5585 GCA_038248285.1 Aggregatilineales bacterium | reverse complement strand
CGCCTAATCCGCCCCTACATTTACGTTGATGAGACGATAGGGGTTGGCAACAAAAAACAAACCCGCCCTATTGTGGTTAGGGGCCCGCAACGGAGATCGTTGGTGGGGCGGATTAGGCGCTTGTCAAATGTTATCAACTCATATTGTCCCCGCGCCGAATATCCGCCCTTTGAAACCCCACATTTCCCCCGATACTATGACGAGCATATTTTGCACTAAAGTGAAATGCACCCAATGAAGAAGGGCAGATTGACAAGGGGTGATACAGTCGCTATACTGCGCGACATGAATAACTCAATGAACACCCCAGTGAACCACCATCAGGGCGACCTCTCCTCCACGCAGTGTGTGCAGGCGTAGTTCGTCGTCACTTGATCTTTAGTAGACGAGAAAGCCCCGCAGCCATGCGGGGCTTTTTATTTGGGGTGGGGGCAGGGGGCTTGTCCGTGAAAGTGAGGGAGATGAAATATGCTGGCAGTTATCGATTACGGCGCGGGAAATTTGCGGAGCGTCCTCCACGCGCTGACACACTTGGGGGTAGGGAATATGCGGGTGGTGCGGCAACCGCATGAACTCAAAGCGGCGACGTGCATCATTTTGCCGGGCGTAGGGGCGTTTGGCGCGGGCATGGAGAAATTGCGGGAACAAGGCATGATTCAACCGCTGAAGGATGCGATTCGGTCTGGGGTGCCCTATTTAGGCATTTGTTTAGGGATGCAATTTCTGTTCGAGTCGAGCGATGAAATGGGCACACATCAAGGGCTGGGGGTGCTGCCGGGTCATGTGACACGGTTTGCCGAGCGACCGGGACTCAAGGTGCCCCACATGGGCTGGAATGGCTTGACCTTGACGCGCCCGTCGCCGTTGCTGGAGGGTATCAGTGAGGAAAACTTTACCTATTTCGTCCACAGTTATTATTGTGTGCCTACTGATGCGGCGGACGTGCTGATCACTGCCGATTATGGCGGTGCTTTTTGCGCGGGGGTGGCGCATGACAATGTGTATGGGGTGCAGTTTCATCCCGAAAAAAGCCAACAAACGGGGCTGCGCTTGTTGAGCAACTTCATCAAAATGACTGAGCCTGTTGAAAGTGGGGAAGCGACGGCATGATCATTTATCCAGCAATTGATCTGCGCGGCGGCAAAGTGGTGCGTTTGCGCGAAGGTGATCCGAAGCAACAGACGGTGTTTTCAGAGGATCCGGTCGCGACGGCGCGGGGCTGGGTGGATGCTGGGGCGGCGTGGTTGCATGTCGTTAATTTGGATGGGGCGTTCGGTAGCGCCAACGAAAATTTGCGCGTCTTGGAACAGATTGCGAGGCTGGGCATCCCCGTGCAATTTGGGGGTGGATTGCGCGATCTCGACGCGATGCGCACGGCGATTGATTATGGGGCAACGCGCTTGGTGTTGGGCACAGTGGCGGTGCAGTCACCGGATAGTGTGCGCCTCGCTACCGAGGCTTTTGGCGAAGATGCCGTTTGTGTGGCGCTAGATGCCCGTAATGGGGTGGTGGTGACGCATGGTTGGCAGCAAGCGACGGAAATTTCGCCAATGGCGATGGGGCTACACCATTTTGCCCTTGGCGCGCGTCATGCCCTGTACACCGATGTCGCGCGTGATGGCGGCTTGGCGGGGGTCAATGTGGAGGCGACTGAGGCATTGGCGCGGGAAACAGGATTACAGGTGATCGCGTCGGGCGGGGTGTCGTCGCTGCAAGATGTGGGGCGTTTGGCGTTGGGTGGGGTGGTCGCTGGGGCGATCATCGGTATGGCATTGTATCGCGGGGAATTCACATTGGAAGAGGCGCTCGTCGCCGCGCGCGCGGCCGAGCGCTAAGAAAAGAGGGCAGTATGCTGGCAAAACGGATTATCCCCTGCTTGGATGTCAAAGACGGGCGGGTCGTCAAAGGGGTGAATTTCGTCGATCTGCGCGATGCGGGCGATCCGGTTGAACAGGCGATGGTGTATGACCGTGAAGGGGCGGACGAATTGGTGTTTTTGGACATCAATGCCTCGCACGAAAACCGGGGCACGTTGCTAGAGATGGTGCGGCAGGTGGCGGATAGCATCTTCATCCCGTTTTGTGTGGGCGGGGGGATCCGCACGATTGAGGATATTCGCGCGACGTTGCTGGCAGGGGCGGATAAGGTGTCGATCAATAGCGCGGCGATCCGGAGTCCAAACTTGATCAACGAGGGGGCGTGGGCGTTCGGAAGTCAGTGCATGGTCGTGGCGATTGACCCCAAATGGGTTGAGGCGGATCGACGGTATGAGGTCTTCATCAACGGTGGGCGCGTGGGCACAGGCTTGAATGCGGTGGCATGGGCGCAGGAGGCACAAGCACGCGGCGCGGGCGAAATTTTGTTGACGAGCATGGATCGCGATGGCACGAAGTCGGGGTATCATCTGGAACTGACACGCACCATTGCCGATGCTGTGACTATTCCGGTGATCGCCAGCGGTGGGGCGGGCGCGAAGGAACATTTTTATGATGCCTTGACGGTGGGCGGCGCGGATGCGGCGTTGGCGGCGACTTTGTTTCACTTCAGCGAACTGCGCATCGGGGAATTGAAGGCGTATTTGGCGGAGCAGGGGATAGCGATGCGGTTACGCGGTTGGGAGGGGCTGTAATGTCGGGCATTGCCACCACCTTGAAGTGGGACGAAGACGGGCTGATGCCGGCGATTGTGCAGGATGCGACCACGCACCAGGTGTTGATGATGGCATACATGAATGCCGAATCGTTGGCAAAGACGCTGGAATTGCAAGAGACGGTGTTTTGGAGCCGCAGTCGGCAAGAATTGTGGCATAAAGGGGCGACGAGCGGCAATACCCAACGGGTGCGCGCCATTTATATGGATTGTGACGCCGACACCTTGCTGATCACGGTTGAGCCGACGGGACCCGCGTGCCATACGGGAGAGATATCCTGTTTCTTCCGAGACTATGAAAATTTTAGTGCCAATTCGCAGTCGGATGTGCCCTAGCGCGTCCCTATGAGGGTGGATAGATATGGATATGTTGACGTATTTGGAAGCGGTGATCATAGATCGCAAGAACAATCCACAGCCGGGGAGTTACACGAATTCCTTGTTTGACGAGGGGCTGAGCCGGATGGCGCAAAAAGTGGGTGAAGAAGCGACGGAAGTGGTTGTGGCAGTGCTAAGCCAAAGCAAGACCACGCAGATCAATGAGATCAGCGATTTGTTTTATCATACGCTAGTGCTGATGGTGGATCGGGGGATCGCGCTGGATGATATTTCGGCGGAACTGGAGCGGCGTCATCGCAAATCGTAACCAACAACGTACTTCTAACACGAATTGTTTATTCTTGTAGCCAATAGTTTGCTTTGTTCAGCCCCTAGAACTGACGAGTCCATAAAAATGACCAAAGACCAGATCAAGCGTTTAGAGTTGTTCCTCGATATGCCTGATTCAGAAATCGATTGGATGATGAACAACGGCGAGATCGTGACAATAGAGGCAGGAACGTATTTTTATCGCCAAGACCATCCGGTTGATGTCGCCTATGTCACGTTAGAAGGCGAGCTTCAGGTGTCGCGGTCGTTGGGGGGCGTGATTCCACAAGTGTTTGGCACCACACCGCCGGGGGTGTTGGGGGGCGAAATGGCGTTGTTGATGGCGCAGGATTCGCTCGTCAATGCCCAAGCGATTGTGTTGTCGCGCTTACTGGTGTTTGATCGCGAAACATTTCGAGGTATTTTCGCATTTGCGCCGACGATTGGGGCGCGTATTTTGACAATTGCCACGAACCGACTCGCTAATATCGGGCGGATGATGGGGCAACGGGAAAAGCAATCGGCATTAGGGCGCTTGTCAGCAGGGCTGGCGCATGAATTGAATAATCCGGCGTCGGCGGCACGGCGGGCGGCTCAGACGTTGCGCGATGTGATGCCGACTTTCCAACATTACACGATGGCGCTCAATATCAATCAACTGCCCACCGGGCAAGCGGACGCGCTGATCGCCTTCCAAGAACAAGTTTTGGAGCGCGAGTCTGCCGTCGATAAGATGACGGCGATGGAACGTAGCGACCGCGAAGAGCAAATCGCCGCCGTCTTCGAGAATGTGGGTATCGAGGATGGTTATGCGCTTGCCAGTAATTTCATCGAACACAACATCACTCCTGAGGATGTGTTGTCGTTGTGTGCGCAGTTGGATGCCGCTATTATCGCAACGGTATTTCATTGGCTTGATAGTGCCCTGACAGTAGGCGCACTGATGAATGAGATCGATGGCAGTACCCAACGGATATCACGCTTGGTGGATGCGGTGAAGGCATACACTTACATGGATCAAGGCGAATTCCAAAACGTTGATATTCACAAAGGTTTGGAAAATATCGTGACGATCATGGCGAAGAAGATCGGCGGGCGGGTGATCGAACGAAATTTTGACAAGGCGTTACCCAATATCACGGGGCGTGGCAGTGATTTGAACGAGGTCTGGTCAAATGTGATCCAGAATGCGATTGAAGCGACTCCCGAAGCGGGGGGGCGTATCAGTTTGATCACACGGGTTGAAAACGACAGTGTGATGGTCGAGATTGCCGACAACGGACATGGCATCTCTGACGAAATTTTGGCGAACATTTTTGATCCATTCTTCACCACAAAACCATTGGGTGAAGGCTTAGGCTTGGGGCTGGAAGTTTCCAACCGGATTATCATTCAGCATTCTGGTTCGATTGATTTACAATCAAAACCCGGACAGACTCGTGTTATTGTTAGATTGCCGGTTCGGCACTCGAACACCTACTGAGTTAGCCTTTTTTATCTTGAGCCTTGAACATTGAGGAATGGAAATTATGCAAGCTTGTGAGCATTACCTTCAGCGCAAACCGGCGGCACCCCACGGTGTGGGTTGTGAAGAATGTCTAAAGTCGGGGGATCGTTGGGTACATTTGCGTGTTTGTTTAGAATGTGGGCAGGTCGGTTGTTGCGACTCATCAAAGAACAAACATGCCACGAAGCATTTTCATGCGACAAAACACCCGATGGTGAAATCGATGGAACCCGGCGAAGAATGGGCGTATTGTTACGTGGATGATCTGTTTTACGAAAACGGCTAGATTTATGTCGAGTGTGGGTCGGGCGCTGTTGCCGCCCCACGGCGGCAACAGCGTCCACCCCAACTTGATGCTAAATCGCCCGCTATAGGGCGATTTGCTTTTCTGGAGGATATTGTCTAATACAT
Organism: Aggregatilineales bacterium; assembly: GCA_038248285.1. Lineage (GTDB taxonomy): Bacteria > Chloroflexota > Anaerolineae > Aggregatilineales > Phototrophicaceae > Flexifilum. The sequence continues at coordinate 370 of JBBRTY010000286.1, read as the reverse complement.
CTTCGGTGCGGAGGTATTCGGTGGTCAAGAATTCTTTGCGGGCGAGCGCCTCAAACCAATTTTGTCCACAGTAAGGCATGGAGAAATGGCTGTTTCGCCTCCGTAGCCACCACACAAAATTATGGGATGCGAGTTTTGTTGGACTGGGGTGGGGTGCATTTCACTTTGGTGCGTCTCTATGATTTTATAATAAAACACTGATTCTAAGCCTGTGACTCTGGGGTTCAAACGGGCGGACATACGGCGCTCCAGCTTTTAGAGTCAGGTAACGTTCCCCATGCGCCTAGTCCGCACCCTACGATTCGCGATGGGAAACCATGGAGGTCGGCGAACCTCAAAAGCCAGCTTGATCCCCGCGCTGGATGGGGTG
>JBBRTY010000285.1:0-5591 GCA_038248285.1 Aggregatilineales bacterium | reverse complement strand
ACCAGTTCGGCACGATGCGCCGCCGAAGACGTGATTCCGGTCGGATTTTGAAACGAGGGGATCGTATACACGAGTTTAACTCGTCCCGCATGTGCCATTATGACCTCGCGCAGACGCTCCAAATCAAGCCCGCCATCGATCATCGGCACCCCGACCACCTCGCAGTGCGACATCCGCAGTAAGTCAACTGCAAAGAAAAAGGTCGGGTCTTCGACGATCACCACATCCCCCGGTTGAGTCAACGTGCGGCACACCATATCAATCGCGGTTAACGCCCCCGTCGTCAGGATAAGGTTTTCCATCCGACATGGGACATTCAAGGCGGTACTCAAAAACGCAGCGATACCCTGACGCGCCTCTTCATGTCCATGCAAACTGCCGCCATATTGAAACCCTTTACCAGAGGCGATCACTGCCGCCGCAATTTGGCTTAAGTGTTCCAAAGGTGCAATTTCCGACGTGGGATAGCCAGTCTTTAAGTCATATACAAGCGTCATAAATTTTCACCCATAGGGATGTTTATGTTCTTCCGATAAAAACACAGGATAGCGCAATCTCACTTCGGTGAAAAGAACCACCGCACCAACCAGCAGCAAGCGTTATAATCATCATTATGAAATTTCTACATGGCGAAAGGCACGATAGGCTTATGGGTGATTTTATCCGGTTTCTAGCGTCAAACCCTTGCTCCATCGATTTCAAACTGATCGTTGAACTCCTGAACAACAACGGCGCGGCATTTTCGATCTTGGCAGATGTTTCCGACCCAAACATTGGAGAACTGCTCCATGACACCGATATCCTAGCTGAAATTGAGATCAACGCCGATGGCGATGAGATCTTTGAAGAGGACATCAGCGATCTGATGGAGATTTTAGACGAGACGGCATTTCCCCAAAAAGAAGCGATCATGGAGCGCCTCAACAGCGCTCAAATTATGGTTGCCATACAACTCACCGAAGCCGGACATGAAGCCTATGACCTCATTGATCCGTTGTGGGACGCCCTGTTGGGGCGCTGTGCCGGGATATTGCAAGTCGATGACGAAGGCTTCTATGACCAAAATGGCGAACTTCTTGTCTTTGAGTAAGTTTGGCAATCTGGAAATGCTGAGTATAATGTCTACCTATAAACCCACGCTCACAGTAAGGGGTTCCACCATGCGCAGATTTACCTTGTTCACGTTGTCATTTATGTTAGTTCTTGGTTTCGTTTTGCCCGCCTTTGCTCAAGATCAAGTCGGGTCTGTTAACACGGGCAGCCTCAATGTCCGCACTGGTCCGGGACTAGGTTTTGGCTCGGTTGCCACCCTACCCTTTGGTTTTGGCGTGCAATTAGTCGCGCGCAATACCGAAGGCAATTGGGTTCTCGTTCAGCTTACAAATGGTGTCAATGGATGGGTCAACAAAAACTTCCTGTTCACACAATTCGACATCAACAGTTTGCCAATCAGTGATGCCGCTGTGCCCGCAACCGTGACGCCAACCGCAACGGTCACGGGGGCACTCAACCTCAACCTGCGCAATGGTCCTAGCACCGACAATGCCATTATCGCCACCATTCCCTTGAATGAGCGCGTGGTCTTGCTTGGACGCAACTACAATTCTACTTGGGCACAAGTACGTCGCTCGGATGGCACCGTCGGTTGGGCACAAGCTACTGCATTGACGGCGACGGTTCCGGTACGCGGTTTGGCGTTGGCGGATGGCAGCGTGTTTGTGCCTTTCGCGCCTAGCTTCCCCGGCGAAAACACGACCGGTTCCAACCCGACGCCGCGCACCACCTATGTCATTGCCCCCGGTGACACGCTGTCCACGATTGCGGAACGCTTTGGGATCAATCTGTACACGCTCGCCGCCGTGAATAATATCTATAACTATGACCTGATCTATTTCGGTCAACAGATCATTATTCCCGGTTAAAAGAGCGCTCGCACCCTACCAACCGTCGATCTATCACCACTATTCGGCAAAGAGTGGCGCGTTTGCAGAAACCGTTATACATTATTTTCAAGTGTCTCGTACAGCAGAAAGCTCAAGCACATGGTTCCAGTCTCAGTTACTCGCAAATTTGTGTCGTTAAGCCTATTGGTCCTCTTGATCTTGTCAATGGCAGTGGCAGCGTTTCCTGCTGCGGCAGCAGATTGTGCTGCGGGCACCACCGTTCATCAAGTTCGTTGGAATGACACCCTCGAGCAAATTTCGCGCACCTATGGCGTTGATATTGTCACCCTGCGCGATTTGAACGGCATTTCCAACATCAATTTAATTTTCTGGGGTACCACGCTGTGCATCGGCACGCCCGAAGTGGCACCGCCAGCTGTTCCCCCGGCGATTGAATATCAAGTGCGTTATGGCGATACCTTGTCGCAAATCGCCTATGCCTTCGGTCAAAGCGTGAGCGCGATTGCCAGCGCCAACGGCATCGCCAATGTCAACTACATCTTGACGGGCGAAACCCTGATCGTCCCCTAAGCGCCGCTCAGATACAGACTAACTCAACAGAAAAGGGATGTCGTAAACAACGACATCCCTTTTCTATTGCACCATGGCTGTCACGATCACGAGAATAAGCGCATCCGCACTTCTCGCAAAATTTCCGCAGCCTCGTTTTCGTCCATTGCCGCCCCGCCCCCCTGAACCATCGCGGCTTGACCACCCCCGCGCAGCTCTTTTCGATCCGCCGACAGACTCTTAAAAATTCGATTGAGGTCGAAAGGTAAGGTCGCGCTGCGTGCCAAAACAAATTGACTTCGTTCGCCATACGCTGCCAGCAGCACAACAACCTCTGCTTGTTCGATAAGCAACATCGCCAATGTCTTTAAAGCGCTCAAGTCGCGATCTGCAAACGTCTTGACGATGATGCGGATACCCCCCTCCTCAACTGTGCTTCCTTGTTGCAGGAGCGTGCTTTCGTGCAGCAGGAGTGTGTGTTGTGCTGATTTTAGATCGCGCTGCAAGGTTTTGGCTTCCTCACGCAAGCGTTCTATTGCGGCGGGAAGATCGTCCGCTGCACACGTCAATTCTGCCGTCAAGCCATTGATGATCTGATTCTTGTGCCGATAATCTGCTAAAGCGCGTCCACCACACCGAAACTCCACCCGCAACTTTTCTCCACGTTTTTCCACCCGCACAATTTTGATCAGACCGATCTCCCCAGTATGTGCGACGTGGGTACCCCCGCAGGCGGTTTTATCAAACTCACCGATCGCGACGACGCGCAACCCGTCGGTCACCAACATTTCGGGCACCCGACGCATCCGAATTCCTTCGACAGCATCTGGGGCGATAATGCGTGTGGTGACTGCAAGATTATCAAAAACGACTTGATTGGCAAGGGTTTCGACAGCATCGATCGAAAGCTCGCTGAGTCGGGATTGATCGAGATCAATCGTGACTGTCTCCAAACTTAAATGAAAACCGACCGTCTGCGCATCGGCAATCTGAACAAACGCCTGTGACAAAATATGCTGCCCAGTATGATGCTGCATCAGACCAAAACGACGATCCCAGTCGATACGGCAGATCGCTTCGGTAGCAATTGGCAACGGCGCTTCTAAGATGTGCAAAATGACATTATCCGGCTTGCGCGCGATCACATCAATTACCCGAATCCCATTAATTTCACCGATATCATGGGGTTGCCCGCCACCCGTCGGATAAAAATAGGTTTTGTCGAGGATGATGGCATCTTTTCCATCTAACTGAAGTGATTCAAGGATCACCGCAGAAAATTCAGTGGTATAAGAATAGTTGTAGTAAGCTCTCATAAAAAACACCATCCTCAATGTTGCGTAGTATCGAGAAGATAAGATAATAAAGTGAAATCATGACCATCAGAAGGGGCGATTCAAAGAGATGACCTTACGTAAAGTAGTCCTATTGATCCTGATACTGGCATTTGCCTTGCCGGGTATCACCCAAGCACAAAGTGAAAACTTAAGCCAAGCGGAAATCAGTCGTATCTCCAACAGTGTCGTCTTGATCTACAGCCTTGACAGGAGCGGAGACGTAGAAAGTAGCGGCTCTGGCACCATCATGACCCCCAATGGGCAAATTTACACCAATCGGCATGTCGTCGAAAACGGGGAAGATTTCGCCATCTTGGTTATTGAGGATATTGCCGAACAACCCGTCCTCCGTTATTTTGCGACCCCGATCCTCATTGATGATAATCTTGATTTTGCTATCCTCCAGATTGATCGCGATGCCGAGGGACGCCGTATTGATTCCAATACGCTGAACTTACCGGTCATCACAATGTCTAGCGCGCCGCCCAGCATCGGCGACCGCATCTTTGTTTTCGGCTTTCCCGGCATTGGGGATGGTTTTCTCGTCTTGACCAGTGGCTCAATCACCACCATTCAAAACGACACCCTCAATGGCGAACGCATCCCCTTCTTGTATCAAACTGATGCCCAAATCTCACCGGGTAACAGCGGCGGTTTGGCGGTCAACAGCAGTGGCAACATGATCGGCATCCCTACTCAGGTCAATTCGGAAGAGCGGACACTAGGTCGGTTAGGCGGTATTCTATCGGTGAGCGCTATTCGTTTTGTGCTTGATTCGCCCATCGCGTCTGCCCCCACCAATGAGCCGTTCTTGCGCGCGACGCAACCCCCTTCCAATAATGCTGGTGACGTCGAAATTACTATCGCCATCAACGATGTGGAACAAAATGTCGAACAAGACGGCACCGTCGGGATGATCGTCCATACCAACATCAACGCCATAGGCTATCGGGGAGCCACATTGCGCATCGCCATCTTTGCGTTTTGGGAAGATGGCAGCCCCATCATCGCCAATTCCAGAGCCGCTAACAGCAATCGCACCGACGAAGGACAATTAACGTCACAACAATTAGTGACGCCCGGCTTCGACAACACGATCTATGACGATCTCTGGTTTTTTATCCCCTATTCGCTCTTCCCAGATGGCGAAACCGGAACAGCATCGGCATATGTTGAAGCCCAAATCGGCGTTGATGGCGAAACATTTACGGCATTTAGCAACCTATCCTCATTCTTATATACCTTCTCCGACCAACAGCTCATCGTCAGCATTAGCCGTATTGAACACAATACGACTGAGGATGGTGAGTCCGGCATGAAGGTCTATGGGTATATCAACATCATCGGCTATCGGTCTATTCCCGTTCGAGTAGCCTTGTTCCTATATTGGGAAAGCGGCGAACCGATTGATGGTTCAGAAGCGCCGACCGACTTTCAAACAAGCGATGGGGCGCTCACCGTCCAAGATGTGGTGACCCCCTCATTTGATAATTCGGAGTGGGAAGAATTTTGGTTCTTCGTGCCTTACGCCTATTTCCCCACTGGCTTGACAGGTGCCTTAGACGCCTATGCTCAGTTAGAAATCGGGGTTGATGGTGAAACCTTTAACTCGTGGAGCTTGACCGAACTGTTCACGTTAAATTACTAGTCGTAGCACCCATCAGGGGCACATTCGTTGATGTGCCCCTGATGTATTTTGTGTTCTTAGCGCTACAGTACCATAAATTCGTTGGTGGCACGCTTATCCTTCAGCAGGCTGACCGCAACTTGTTGGGCTGATGAACGCGGATCGACATCCGTT
>JBBRTY010000284.1:0-5603 GCA_038248285.1 Aggregatilineales bacterium | reverse complement strand
TGCGTTTCTCCCCTTCTCCTCTTGTGGGAGAAGGGGTCGGGGGATGAGGGGTAGCTGTGTAGTTACAAATAAAATGAAACACTCCCCAATTGGGGAGTGTTTCAAAAAGAACAGGGTGCTATAAAGGAATTAGAGGCTGTTGACGATGTTCGAGAAAATGTTACCGATGGCGGGTCCGAGAAGCGCCAAGATAACGATGACGACGACCGCGACCAAAACGAGGATGAGCGCGTACTCAACCAAGCCTTGACCTTCTTCGCGAGGCATATACATCATGATGTTTGTTCCTCCTTTCCTTAAAAGATAAGCTTATAGTATCACGACCTTTAGGGAACGTCAATAAAGTAGCATTAAGGTTTTTCAAATTTATGCGTTCAACGTGGTTTTTGTTGTAAGGCTTTCTATACAAACAGCGAAGCACTTTTGGTGACGCGCCCAGTGTCTAATTCGGGTATAAATAAGACGTGCCCCCAATTTGGGGGCACGTCTCAAAAAAACAAATTGCTATAAGAGATGATTAGAAACTATAGTGCGCTCATGATGTTCGAGAAAATGTTGCCAATCGCGGGTCCAAGCAACCCCAACAAGACAATGACAACAACGGCGACCAAAACAAGGATGAGTGCGTACTCAACCAAGCCTTGACCTTTTTCACGAGGTTGATAGATCATTTATAACTCCTTTGACACGAGTTGCTATTCGACAATAACACGTCCTGTAGATTCCGTCAAGAACGTAAATTCTTAACGAATCAAGATGACTTTTGTACTCTGTTTTTCAAACTGTATTCACCTTATTAAAGGAGTGGTTGACATGGAAACGAATTTGGCAAACGGGGATCAAGGGACTGCACGGGGGCGTACGCTCCTGCAAAATGGGGCGCAAGTAGTCATTGGGGTCTTCGCCTTTGCGGTCATTTTTGTCCCCATCTATATCTTTAGCAGCCAGATGGTTCAAGCACGGGGCAATATCTTCGATTTTTTCCCGCATTACACCGCCGCGCAATTTTTTTGGCAAGGCGTATCCCCCTATACCCCGGAAGCGAACCTGTACGTGCAAACCAATATGTTTGGTGGGCGTTTGCCGCTTGATTCTGATCAATTCCGGATAATCTATCCAGCGTATGCGTCCCTCATCCTTGCGCCCTTTTTGCTCTTGCCCGTCAGTACCGCCATTGCGCTATGGATGACTCTACAATTTGTCGCGATTGTGTTTGCGATGCTGTGGTGGATACGGCTCTTGGCATGGAAACCCAGCGTGTGGGTGCTGGCGCTGCTCGTGCTGGGGCTGACCATTGCCTTCCGGTACCCAATCAATACCTATCTCGTCGCACAATTTATCGGCACCATGATGTTGGGCTTTGTGATCGTGATCTGGCTCCTCATGCAGCGGCGCGATGTCGCTGCTGGTTTTGTGTGCGCGCTCCTCACATTCTCCCCGACGATTGCCGTGCCTTTGTCGTTGATCTTGCTCGCCGTCTATGCTTGGCAACGCCGCCCACGCGCGCTGATCGTTTTTATCGCCACCCTCGCCGTGATGACCGCTATCACTATCTTGCGGATCGGCTGGTGGATTCCGGATTTGCTGAACAATATCATCGCTTACGGGAGCTATGGCAACACGCGCTGGGCATTCACAACGCTGGGTTCGCCGGTGCTGAGCGTCGTCCTGATGGTGGCAGTTGGCGGTTCCCTGTGGTGGGCGATCCGCCATACCATGTCCGACCGCCCGCTAGAATTGCTCAGCGTGGCGATCTTCAGCCTGTTAATCTTGCTGCCCCAAACCGGCAACTATTATTTGACGTTGCTCATCCTGCCCATCTTGACGATCCTCAAGCGCAGTTTATCGCCTACAGTGCCGCCGCTAGGACGATGGGGGGTGCGCCTTGCGTTGATCGGCGTCATCGCCAGTATTTGGGTGTTGGTGCGGTTCCCGGATATCAAAATTGAGCATTTGCTGTTGCCGCTAGAGGTAGGCGTGATTTGGTGGGTGCTGTGGTTTATGGAACCGCGCACCCCGATAGTGCGCGCTTCGTCACCCAAATCATGACGATTGATCACATTTTTACCCACAATTTTGACATTTTCTTAGCACCACCTTAAAATTAATCTGTCACACACGGTTGGATTGGCAGGGGAATGCCCCCGGTCAATGCACGAAAATTATGGGAGTTATTGGGATCATGAAAGAGTATGCCTCAGAGAAATTACGGAACGTCGCGTTTGTAGGGCATCAAGGCAGTGGCAAGACCTCGCTCGTGGAAGCCCTCAATTTCAATAGCGGGGGTGCCAGTCGGTTGGGGCGCATTGAAGAAAAAAATACCCTCAGCGATTGGGAAGAGGATGAAAAGGAACGCGGTCTCTCCCTGTCCACCAGTGTCATCCCCATCGAATTTGACGACCACAAGATCAACATCCTCGATAGCCCCGGCTACACCGATTTTCTCGGCGAAGTGAAAAATGCCATCCGCGTTGCCGACTCGGTGGTCGTGGTGGTGGATGCTGTTTCGGGGGTGGAGGTCGGCACGGAACTGGCGTGGCAGTATGCCGAAGTGTATCAACAGCCGATCATCGTCACCATCAACAAAATGGATCGCGAAAACGCCAGTTTTGAACGGACGCTCGCCAGCCTGCGCAGCAATTTCCCCGAATACAAGTTTATCCCCGTCATGATCCCAATTGGCGAACAGGCAAGCTTCAAGGGGGTCGTTAATTTGCTGACGATGAAAGCCTACTATAATGCCGGTGCCGAACGCAGCGACTTGCCCGCTGACATCGAAGAGAGCGCCCACGCGGCGCACATTACCTTGGTGGAAGCTGCCGCCGAAGCCGACGATACCCTGATCGAAAAGTATTTTTCGACTGGCGACCTCACCCGCGACGAAATTCGCGATGGGATGCGCAAAGCTGCTAAAGATGCTTATTTGAAAACCGTTCCCGTGTTCGTGACCAGCGGCACCAAGAATATCGGCACGATGCCGCTCTTGGAAGCCATGATCGTCTATGTCGGGTCACCTGTCGAACGCCGTTTCCAAGTCATCAACCCCGATGGTGAACACGAATTTAAGAAGGCTCCTCAGTCGGACCATAACCCACTGGCGATCTATGTTTTTAAGACCAGCAATGATCGTTTTGTGGGGACGCTCAATTATTTTAGAATTTTTTCGGGCGCGGTGCATCATGATACCCGCGCTTGGAATGCCACCACCAGCGCCGAGGAGCGCTTTAACACCCTGATGCTGATGCGTGGCAAAGAGCAAATCGCCATTCAACACCTGCATTGTGGGGATATTGGCGTGGTGGCAAAGCTGAACCATACCCATACGGGCGACACCTTTTCTCCGCGTGATACCCCGTTTACTATCGTCAAACCGAATTTCCCCGATCCGTTATACCGCGTAGCGCTGATGCCACGCACCCAACAAGATAGCGCCAAGATGGGGCAAATCTTGACCAATTTGTGCAGTGCCGACCCCACTTTGCGTTGGCGTCAAGATATGGATACCAAACAGACCTTCTTGGAAGGCATGGGCGATATCCATGTGGCGGTGATGTTGGGGCGTGCCGAAAAATTGGGCGTCGCCATGGATACCAGCGTGCCGAAAGTCCCCTATCGCGAGACGATCATGTCCACCAGTAGCGCCAGCTATCGCCATAAGAAACAAACGGGTGGCTCTGGGCAGTTTGGCGAAGTGACGCTAAAACTGGAGCCAAATCCGGGCGCGGGCTATCTGTTTGCGTGGGCGGTCGTGGGTGGGGCGGTGTCACGCTCTTATGAACCTTCCATCCAGAAGGGGATTCACAGCCTGTTGGAGGAAGGCGCGTTGGCGGGCTACCCGATCATTGATGTTAAAGTCAGTGTGATTGACGGCAAGGAACACCCGGTTGATTCGAAAGATATCGCTTTTCAGGTGGCGGGGCGCGAAGCCTTCAAAGAGGCGTTTCAAACAGCCACCCCCGTTCTCTTGGAGCCGATCTATGTGATCAAGGTGACGGTGCCCGAAACGATGATGGGCGACATCATGGGGGATTTGAATACGCGGCGGGCGCGGGTGACGGGGGTCGATACCGTCGGCACCAAGAGCATCATCACCGCCACCATTCCGCTGGCAGAGACGACGCGCTACAGCACCGAATTGCGCTCGATCACGGGGGGACGGGGGCTGTATACCCTCACCTTTGACCATTACGAGCAGATGCCGTCAAATGCTGCGCAAGCCGTGATCAACGACCACAAAGCAGTGACTAGCACGCACTAGTCATTGGGGCGCATTGCATGGCGGCGCTCTTGTATTATTGGGAATCAACAGCGCCGTCCGCGATCACGATCGCGGACGGCGCTGTTCTTAAGACAGTAGGGGGTTATTTTGCGGTCACTGACAGGGTGAACTCGCCACCTACGTAATCGGTTTCGGTTTGGATGGGGGCGTTGTAGAAGAAAGCGCTCGTCACCATGACGAAATAGGTGCCGGTATAGGGCAGTTCCAAATCGGTGATGGCGGACTTCAGACCGTCCGCGTCATCGTTGACGGCGATGCGGCTACCCACATTGTCGAAGACATGCACCAAGGTGTCGAAATCAGCGTCGTCAATCACGAAGTCCAACACAGCGCCTTCTTCTCCATCAAAATCGTAGTAGAAGATCGGCTCGGCAAAACTGCTATAGCCGGTAGTCGAGCCGCCTACTTCCAGCGTGCCCGTATAGAAGAACAGTCTTTCGGGGTCGTAGTTTGGATCATCCGTCGCCGGTTCATTGCCTTCAAGCGTCAAGACGAAGGTTTGCGTGTCCGCGCCTGCTTCCGAGGGGGCACGCACATTGAGGAAGCTGCTGGCGATGATCAAGTAGCTGCCATCGAACGGCAAGGTCACATCAGTTATCGCTGAGGACAATGATTCTTCGCCACTGTCATCGTCGCTGGCGAGTACTTCGCCACGCGGACCGGTCAAGATCAAGAACGGATCGAGATCATCGCTAGTTTGGGTCATGGTAATGGTCACTACGTCGCCTTCGCTCGCGTGGAAACCATAAACGATGGTGCCGACGGTGCTTTCAAAGACGCCTTCAATGCTATCACCCGATTCTAGCAATTGAATACCGACATCAATGACCGGGGTATCGCTGGAACCCGAAGAACCAGACGGACCTTGGGCAAAGGCACTGCTTACGGACAAGCTGAGAACGGCAACAATCGCGAACAAGACAATAAAGTGCTTACGCATGAGGAGACATCCTTTGCAAAAAATTGATAACGAGTTACGAGAGCAAAGTCTAAAATAAGTTCATGCGTCTGTCAATACATGACAGAATAGATGCAGGGCAATTGCATCTAAATCGCCGCACAGTCCATTATGGCTCATGAAGCGTCGTAGAGTCTCGCTTCTGCGCGTCCGTCGCAGCGAACAAAAAGAATGCGGTCTCTAAAACACCGTCCTAGTGACTACTCAGGCATAGAAACAGAATAAAATAAAGAGGGAGGCATGAAAACGTGAAGAAAAACAGGAAAATACCCCTCGAAACGTGGATGTAGGGGTGGATTAGGCGCTTGTCAATCGTTCGTTAACATGAAAGTCGGCGCGCCGAATATCCACCTATTTGCCGCCAAC